>NZ_JBIURV010000003.1:0-491429 GCF_044741025.1 Streptomyces sp. NPDC088246 | reverse complement strand
TGACCTCCGACCGGGCGGCCACGCCCTGGCACGCACGCTTCCCGCGTTGTCGTCAGTCACCGACTCCCCCATAGCTGAAGGCATGGGGGGACCCCTTCGCGTCGACTCCCTCCTCCGCCTTGGAATCGCACGCACCAGACCGCGTCCGCTATCCGATCGGAGGTCACCCGACAGGCTCTGAGAGGGCTGCGCCCTCGATCACCGGGCGGGCTAGCTCCCCAGGCCCGTCCGGCATTCAGCCCCGTCCGGTGGTCAGTCCCGCTCCACCACCGCCGTGACCAGCACCGCGACCGAGGGACGCCCCTCCACCGCTTCCGCCACCGCGCCCCGTACCGCATGCGCCACATCGAGCGCCCGGTGGCCGGAGTCCGTCGCCAGTTCGATCCGTACATGGCCCGGGCCCGCGTGCACCGCGTCGCCCAGCACCCGGGTCAGCGTCACGACACCCGGAACACCCGCGGCAGCGAGCCCCGCCGCCCCCTCCGGCCTCGCCGAGCGCACTTCGGCCGGTGCGGGCGCCCGTCGTTCGGGCGGTGTGTCCAGCAGCTCCGTCACCCGGAGATCCACCTCGGCGACCACCAGGCCCAGCCGGTGCCCGGCCGCCGCCAGCAGCGCGGAGCGCAGCGCCGCGGCCGCGGCGGGCAGCGGCCGGCCGGACATCGCCGACATGGTCGCCTCGATCCGCAGCGGCCCCGGCGGCAGCGCACTCGGCGGCGGTTCCACCTCCGCGTCCGGGGCCCGGTCCGGATCAGCCACCGAGATCCTGAGCTCCCCGAGCACCGGTCCAGGTCCCGGCCCGCCCACCGCGTCGCGCAGCACCCAGGCCGCGGCCCGCTCCGAGATCCAGGCCCCGTCCGCCGGACCGCCCAGCGGAAGCAGTCGGCCGAGGCCGAGCCGTTGCCGAACCGCTGCCGTCCATCCGTCGGCCCTGTGCGGGCTGTCAGCCGTCGTCATTTCCCCAGCCTGCCGCATCCACGGCGCGAGACGGGGCAAGCGCGCTTAATGTGGGCAACGAGGTCCAACCTGCCCCGAAGGGAAGAGTGGCGATGACCGACACCCCACAGCGGAACCGTCCCGAGAGCCCCGACAAGGAATCGATCCCGATCACCAAGCGCGGCGGGGGAGACCCTGCCACCCGTGGCCGTACGACCATCGCGGACGGCGTGGTCGAGAAGATCGCGGGAATGGCGGCACGTGACGTGGTCGGTGTCCATGCGATGGGCAGTGGCTTCGCGCGTACGTTCGGAGCGGTGCGCGAACGGGTACCCGGAGGTGGGAAGTCCGTCACCCGAGGGGTAAAGGCGGAGGTCGGCGAGTCACAGACCGCCCTCGACCTGGAGATCGTCGTCGACTACGGCGTGTCGATCGCCGATGTCGCCCGGGACGTACGGGAGAACGTGGTCGCGGCGGTCGAGAGGATGACGGGCCTCGAAGTCGTAGAGGTCAATATCGCGGTCAGCGATGTGAAGCTGCCCGACGAGGAAGAGGAAGAGCCCGAGCCACGTCTCCAGTAGGCCTCCTGACCGAGGCAGTTGAGGAGCGCAGGATGAACATGGCTGTGGTCGGCATGGTGGCCGGCATGGCGCTCGGATTCGCCGGGTACTTCGGCGGATTCGGGGCCTTTCTGCTGGTGGCCGCGTTGGGGGCGGTCGGCTTCATCGCCGGTCGCTTCCTGGAGGGTGACCTGGAGCCCGGCGACTTCTTCCGGAGTCGCGAGCGCGGCGACCGACGGCGGTGACGGCGTTGTCGGGGGCGAGCGGCCGGGTCGCCGCGGGTGAGCGCGGGGAGACCCGGATCGCCGACCGGGTGGTCGCGAAGATCGCCGCACAGGCGGCGAAGGAGGCGATCGACGCGCCGCCGAAGGAAGGCTCCTCGCCGCGTGCCACGGTCACGGTGCACCGCGGCACCGCCCGGGTCCGGGTGAGCCTGGAGCTCGGATACCCCTCCGACATCGGCCGCCAGTGCGGCGGGGTGCGTCGGCGTGTCGTCGAACGGGTAAAGGCGTTGGCGGGGATGGACGTGCCCGAGGTTGCCGTACAGGTCGAGCGCCTGCATCCGACGGGAGCGAGCATCGCGGCACAGGGGAGGATCCGATGACCGAGCCCCACGAACCGGAACACCGTACGCAACGGCTGCCCACCACGCGGCCCGTCGAACAGGGGACCGTGCTCGAACTCGACCAGTCCGCCTCGTCCGCCGCCTACGACCCGGCGCCCGGGCAGCAGGAGAGCGGCGGCGGGGCGGGCCGTTTCTGGTCCGCACGCCGCATCCCCGCGGCGATCCTCGCCCTGGTGATCCTCGGCGGCACCGGTCTGCTGCTCTACGACGTGGCGGCGGTGCGGGCCGACCACCCGGCGATGCAGTGGCGCCGCACGCTGGCCGACGAGCTCGCCGGCCGGCCGCTGGACAACGTCTGGGTGCTGGCCGGCGCGGCGGCCGCCGTGGCGATCGGCCTGTGGCTGCTCGTGCTCGCCGTCACCCCCGGACTCCGCGACCTGCTGCCGATGCGCCGCGACCGCCCCGGTGTACGGGCCGGCCTCGACCGGGCCGCGGCCGCACTGGTCCTGCGGGACCGGGCCATCGAGGTGTCGGGTGTGCAGTCGGTACGGGTCCGGATGGGCCGGGGCAAGGTCGGGGTACGTGCGGTGTCGCACTTCCGTGAACTCGACGACGTACGGGCCGATCTGGACACCGTGCTCCGGACCGGCATCAAGGATCTGGGCCTGGCCAGGCCGCCGAGCCTGTCCGTATATGTCCGCCGTCCCACGAAGAAGAGGTGAGCCCGTTGCTCAGGACCGTCAACCGGGTGCTGCTCGGCCTGGCCGGGCTGGTGCTGATCTGCGTCGGCGGTGCGGTGCTCGCAGCCGGGCTCGGCCTCTCCGTACCGTCCTGGTGGCCCTGGTACGGCAAGGGCGATGTGCTCCTCAGCGAGGCCGGCCGGGACCGCTGGCGCGGCGAGGGCTGGTGGTGGCCGACGGTGATCGCGGTCCTGGCCGTCGTGGTCGTCCTCGCCCTGTGGTGGCTGCTGGCCCAGCCGCGCCGCGCCCGTCTCGCCGAGGTGCTGGTGGACAGCGGCGACGGCGAGGGCGCGCTCCTGCGGGGCCGGGCCCTGGAGGGGGTGCTCGCCGATGAGGCGGGGACCTTGGACGGGGTGGCCCGCGCCCAGGTCGTGCTGACCGGCCGGCGCGGTTCGCCGCGCGCCAGGATCCGTCTGCTGATGGAGCCGCACGCGGCGCCGGACGAGGCGCTCGGCCACCTCACCGACGAGGCGCTGGCCCATGCGCGGGATTCGGCCGGGCTGGCACAGCTCCCGGCCGAGGTGCGGTTGAGGGCGGTCAAGCACCGTGCGGAAAGGGTGAGTTGACGGCCGTTGCCGCGGTGTCCCCGATCGCCGGAGGGGCTTGAGGAAACGAACCCGTCCGGTGATCCAGGGCTGAGTGGGCCGGTTCAGAAGCCGTGCCGTGAGCCGCCGTCGACCGGCAGCATGATGCCCGTCAGGTAGGACGCCGCGGGCGAGAGCAGGAACGCCGCGGTCCTGCCGAACTCCTCCGGAGTGCCGTAGCGCCGCAGCGGAATACCTGTCTCATTGGCCGTACGAGAGGCTTCCGCATCGCCCGAGAGCGCATCCAGCTCACGCATCCGGTCCGTGCCGATCCGGCCCGGCAGCACCCCCACCACGCGGATGCCCCGGGGGCCGAGCTCGTCGGCCAGGGACTTGGCGAAACCGGCCAGGCCGGGACGCAGACCGTTGGAGATCGTCAGCCCGGCGATCGGCTCGTACACGGAGCCGGAGAGCACGAAGCCGATGACCCCGCCCTCGCCGAGCCTGGCCGCCGCGGCCCTGGCAAGGCGCACCGCGCCCAGGAACACCGACTCGAAGGCCGACTGCCACTGCTCGTCGGTGTTGTCGGCGACGAAGCCGGGCGCCGGTCCGCCGACGCTGATGAGAATGCCGTCGAGCCGCCCGAAACGCTCGTGCGCGCTGTCCACCAGACGCTGCGCACAGGCGGGGTCGGCGTTGTCCGCGGTGAGGCCGACGGCGTCCGGCCCCAGCTCGGCGGCGGCCGCCTCGACGCTCTTCTCGTCCCGGCCGGTGATGATCACCCTCGCGCCGTCCTCGGCCAACGCCCGCGCCGTGGCGTTGCCCAGCCCCCGGCTCGCTCCGGTGACGATGTACACACGGTCCTTCAGTCCAAGATCCATGGGCCCTATCCTGCCGTGTCGCCCTCCAGCGTGTCCTCCCCGGCCAGCGCCATGGCGGTGCCCACCAGTCCGATGTGGCTGAACGCCTGCGGGAAGTTGCCGAGCTGCCGGTGCCCGACGATGTCGTACTCCTCGGCGAGCAGCCCCACATCGTTGCGGAGCGTCAGGAGCTGCTTGAAGAGTTCTCCGGCCTCCTCGGCGCGCCCGGTCAGGAGCAGGGCATCGGCCAGCCAGAACGAGCACGCCAGAAAGGCCCCTTCGCTGCCGGGCAGTCCATCGATCGAGCTGCCGTCCGTGCTGTAGCGGCGGACCAGACAGCCGCTGCCCAGCTCGTCCCGGACCGCGTCGACCGTCCCGATCATCCGGGGATCGTCCGGCGGCAGGAACCCGGTCCGGGCGATCAGCAGCGTCGCGGCGTCCAGATTCCGGGAGCCGTAGGACTGCGTGAAGGTGTTCCGTACCGGGTCGAACCCCTTCTCGCACACCTCCCGGTGCACGGCGTTCCGCATCACCCGCCACCGCTCGGCATCGCCGGCCAGCGAGGGGTTCTTCTCCAGGGTGCGTACGGCACGGTCGGCGGCGACCCAGGCCATCACCTTGGAGTGCACGAAGTGGCGGCGCTGGCCTCGGATCTCCCACAGCCCCTCGTCCGGCTCGCGCCAGGTGGACTCCAGGAAGCCGAGCAGGCTGAGCTGAATACTCCAGGCGTGCGGCTTGTCGTCCAGTCCCGCCTCGCGCGCGAGCTGCAACGAGTCGATGACCTCTCCGTACACATCGAGCTGACGCTGGCGGACCGCGGCGTTACCGATCCGGACCGGGCTGGAGTTCTCGTATCCGCTCAGCCACGGCAGCTCCGCCTCGGGCAGCCGGCGCTCGCCCGCCAGGCCGTACATGATCTGCAGGTCGGCCGGGTCCCCGGCGACGGCCCGCAGCAGCCAGTCCCGCCAGGCGGCGGCCTCCTCCAGATAACCGGCCGAGATGAGGGCACCGAGGGTGAGGGTGGAGTCCCGCAGCCAGCAGAAACGGTAGTCCCAGTTCCGTACGCCGCCGATCTCCTCGGGCAGCGAGGTGGTGGGAGCCGCCACGATGCCGCCGGTCGGGCCGAAGGTGAGCGCCTTCAACGTGATCAGCGAGCGGACCACCGCCTCCCGGTACGGGCCCAGGTACTTGCACTGCGCGGACCACTCCGCCCAGTCGGACAGGGTGCTCTTGAGTGCCTCGAACGGGTCGACGAGATCGGGGCGGGGCGAGTGCGAGGGGTGCCAGGTCAGGACGAACGCCACCTGTTCGCCCTCGGAGACGGTGAACGACGAACAGGTGGAGAACTGCTGGCCCCACGTTCTGACCGGCGGCTCGCTGCGCAGCCAGGCCGAGTCCGGTCCCGCGACCGCCACCCGGTGCCCCTGCGAGCGGCGCACCCACGGCACGACCGAGCCGAAGTCGAAGCGCAGCCGGATCACGGAACTCATGTCGACGGTGCCGCTGATGCCCTCGACGATCCGCATGACATCGGGTTCCTGGTCGCGCTGCGGCATGAAGTCGATGACCTTGACCGTGCCGGTGCGCGTCTCCCAGAAGGTCTCCAGGACGAGAGAGTCACCCGCATAGCCGCGCCGGGTACAGGTGTCCGCGCCCTTAGGGGCGATCCGCCAATGACCGTTGTTCTCGTCGCCGAGCAGGGCCGCGAAGCAGGCGCCCGAATCGAAGCGGGGCAGGCAGAGCCAGTCGACAGAACCGTTCCTGCCGACCAGGGCGGCTGTCTGCAGATCGCCGATGAGGGCGTAGTCCTCGATGCGTGGGGTCACATTCTGGCGTGTTCCCGAACCTGGGCCTCGCTAAGCAGTCCCAGGAGAGATGGGTGTTGTCGCTCCGACGGACAGCTGGAGCCGTCGGACAGCGCGCCGACACCCGGGCGCAGCCGGTGTCAGGCCGTCGCGGGTTCCGGCTGCTCCGGCTTCTTCGGCTCGGAGGCATCCTGCTCCCCGGCGGCGGCCTTGGCCGCGGCCTCCACCCGGTCGCGCTTCTCCCTGCGGGCGAGGACCACGAAGCCGACCGGGACACCGGCGGCGAACAGCCACCACTGCACGGCGTACGCCATGTGCGGGCCGATCGAGCTGTCGTCGGGAGCCGCGATCAGTTCCGGGGAGTCGCCGGAGGGCTCGCGTCCGGTCTGCTCGATGTAGCCGCCGAGCACGGGCCGGGAGAGCCTCTTGGCCTCCTGGGCGCTGTTGATCAGCATCACCTGGCGGTCCGGCAGGTCCGAGATGTCCTTGATGCCGCTGGCGCTCGTCGTCTCGTCGGCCTTGAGCCGCCCGGTGACGGTCACTTCGCCCTTGGGTGCGGCCGGTACGTCGGGGAAGGCGCGCTGGCTGTCGGCGGAGGGTACCCAGCCGCGGTTCACCAGGACCGTGCCGCCGCCCTTGAGGTCGAGCGGGGTCAGTACATGGACGCCGATCCGGCCGTCGGTGGAGGTCCTGCGGCGTACGACCACCTCGTGCGCGGTGTCGTACGTACCCGTGGCCGTCACCGCTCTCCAGTAGTCGGAGCGCGGGACCGTGTGTCCCGGAGAGGTGAGCGAGGCGACCGGAACCGGTTTCGCCTTGAGGTTGTGGGAGATCAGAGAGTTCTGCGCGACCTTGTGCTCATGCCGGTGCAGCTGCCAGAAGCCCAGCTCGACCATCGTGGGAATCAGGACGAGGGAGAGGAGGGCGAGGATCAGCCACTGCCGGGTCAACAGGAAGCGGTACACCCCATGACGGTACAACTGCGTCATGGGGTGCATCGCGGAGGGGTGGGGGAAGGGCGCGCGGCGGCCGGTGATCAGACTTTGTCGATGATGCCCACCTTCCCCTCGGCGCGGGCGCAGTGACCGCCGCAGAACCAGTGCCCGTCGACCTCGACTCCCTGGCCGATGACCTGGACCCTGCAGTGTTCACAGATGGGCGCCATGCGGTGAATGGCGCAGGAGAAGCAGTCGAAGACGTGCACCGCGCCCTGCGCGTGCACCTCGAAGGACATGCCGTAGTCGTTTCCACAAACCTCACAACGTGCCATGCGCCACAGGGTGGGACGCAAGGGCGGCGGTGGGCGAGCGGCGGGCGGGCGAGTCGTCCCCGGTTCACTCCGATGACGGCGCGGCCGCCCGCGTCGACGCCGGCGCCACATCGCGCAACAGATGGGTGAACGCGCTCTCGTCCAGAACCGGTGTGCCGAACGACTTCGCCTTCACCGTCTTCGACGTCGCCGAGTCCGGGTCATTGGTGACGAGCAGGCTGGTCAGCCGGGACACACTGGTCGCCACGTGCAGCCCGGCCTCCACGGCCCGGTCCTCCAGCAGCTCGCGGTCGACGGAGGTGTCCCCCGAGAACGCCACCCGCATGCCCTGCATGAGAGGTTTGTCCTTCTCGTACCGTCCGGGGTTCGGATACGGGCATGCCGGACGCTTACGTGAGGGACGCCAGCTGTTCTGACCGTACGAAGGCTGGTAGCCGACCCGCGGTGTGACCGGGGAGTCCGACCACTCGGTCAACGGCCGGCACTCCAGCAACGGCAGCCGCACCCCGCCCCGCGCCGCCGCATGCAGACTCGGCCGGAACGCCTCGGCCAGCACCCGGGCGTCGTCCAGGGCGTGGTGGGCGCGCTGCTGCACGACTCCGAAGTGCGCGGCCAGGGACTCCAGCTTGTGGTTGGGCAGCGGCAGCCGCAGCTCCTTGGAGAGCGCGATGGTGCACAGCCGCTGCTCGACGGGGGCGGTGACCGAGGCCCGTGCGTACTCCCTGGCCAGCATCGACCAGTCGAAAGCCGCGTTGTGCGCGACGAGTACGCGGTTCGCGAGCCGCTCGGAGAGCTGGGCGGCGACCTCCGGGAAGAGTGGAGCGCCTTCGAGGACATCACTGGTCAGCCCGTGGATCCAGACAGGACCGGGATCACGCTGAGGGTTGACGAGGGTGTACCAGTGGTCCTCGACATTGCCCTGCGCGTCCAGGCGGTAGACGGCAGCGGACACTATCCGGTCGTCCCGTGCGAGTCCGGTGGTCTCCACGTCGACGACCGCGTACCCCTGCGGGTAGGCGGTCGGCCACGGTGCTGCGGTCTGGCGGTCGTCGAGCATGGTCACAGAGAATACGGGCCGCGACTGACAGTCTCCTATTCGGCTGTCTCCCGCCCCCGCATGCCGGTTCCACGGCGCGACCCCTGTTGTACGGACCCGGCCAGCAGTCCCTCCACCAGGGCCCGTACGGAATCCGCGAACAGGCGGTCCGGGTCGGCGGGCCGGGCCAGTGCGCGGGCCAGTGCCGGGTCGTCGTCCGCGGCGGACGCGGCCCACAGATCGCCCTCGCCGGGTGACTGGACGGGGGACCGCTCCCGGTTGCGTTCGACGAGCAGGAAGCCGACGGTCTGGAACTGCACGGCCCGCACCGCTGCCGCCGCCCGCGCCCCGCGCAGCCCCGCGGCGTGCACCTCGTGGACGAGGGCCTGTTGCGCGGGGAGGAACATCCGCTCGGTGAGCCCGCGTTCGTGGACCATCGCGATCAGATGCGGCCTGGCCCGCAGCTGGCGGCGCAGGCCGCGGGCGACGGAGACGATGCGGGCTGCCGGGGTCCGGCCGGCCGGACGGAGGGTGCCCATCTCCTGCACGGTGCGCTCCACGAGGGCGTCCAGCAGCGATTCACGATTGCCGACGTGCCAGTAGATCGACGTCACCGCGGTGCCCAGTTCCGCGGCGAGGGCGCGCATGGTGAGGGCCTGCGGACCGTGCCGCCTCACCAGGGCGGCGGCCGTGTCCAGGACCTCTTCGCGGGTCAGCGACGATCGCGCCACAGCGCTCCTTGATTCTCTAACTCCGGTACGTGCATGCCTATTTACCCTTCATCGGCGTCGGTGTAACTGTGTTACAGAACCGGCACGGAGAACCGGGAAACCGAGACACGGAGAACCGATTCACGGACGACCGAGAAGGGTGGTACGGCATGGCACGTGTACGGTACGGCGCGCGCACCGAGGCCGAGATCGCGGCGGCCCGAGCGGCCCGCTCCACACTCCCCGACATCTGGTCCACCGGTGTGGTGGCCCTCTGGGAGAGCGACCCCGACGCGGTGGCGGCCGTCCTCCCGCCGCCCCTCAAGCCCGCCGAGCGCCCGCTCGTCCGGGCCAACATCAGTACGGTCGAACTCCCCGGCTACCCACTCGGTGCGGGCTCCGTCGCCGTCGCCGCCGTCCACGACGGCCACGAGGGCTGGTATCCGCTCGTCATGCCGATGACCCATGAACGGGCGCTGATCGGCGGCCGTGAGGTGTTCGGCGAACCGAAGAAGCTCGGTGAGGTGACCGTCGAACGCGACGGCCTCGTCGTCCGGGCCGCGCTCGCCCGGCACGGCATCGCGTTCGTCGAGGTGCGCGGCGCGGTCAGCGGGCCGCTCCCGCTGCCCCGGCCGACGGCCAAGCTCGACTTCTACTTCAAATTCCTGCCCGCGGTGGACGGCGAGGGCTTCGACTCCGACCCTGTCCTGATCCACTGCACCCGGCACGAGAAGGTCCGCAGACTGGAACGCATCGCGGGCGATGTGGTGCTGCGCGAGTCGATGTACGACCCGGTCGCCGATCTCCCCGTACGACGGCTGGTCGACCTCACCATCGGCGAGAAGACCAGCGACCAGCAGGGCAGGGCCGTGGAGCGGGTGAGCGCCGAGGCCCTGCTGCCGTACATCCACCAGCGTTACGACGACCCGCAGCAGATCCACGACGGCCCGCCGGAAGGGAGCGTCCGATGAGACTGGAGGAGGGCCAGGTCGCCGTCGTCACCGGCGCCGCGAGCGGTATCGGCCTCGCGATGGCACGCAGGTTCGCTGCCGAGGGGCTGAAGGTCGTCCTCGCCGATGTGGAGGAGGGCGCGCTCGACAAGGCGGCGGGCGAACTGCGCCGGGACGGTGCGCAGGTGCTGGCCCGGGCCGTCGACGTCGGCGAGCGGGAATCCGTACAGGCACTGGCCGAAGCCGCGTACGAAACCTTCGGCGCCGTCCATGTGCTGTGCAACAACGCCGGTGTCGGCTCCGGGGCCGAGGGCCGGATGTGGGAGCACGAGCCGAACGACTGGAAGTGGGCGTTCGCGGTCAACGTGTGGGGTGTCTTCCACGGCATCCAGGCGTTCGTGCCGCGCATGATCGCGGGCGGCGGCCCCGGCCATGTCGTCAACACCTCGTCCGGCGACGGCGGCATCGCCCCGCTGCCCACCGCCTCCGTCTACGCGGTCACCAAGTCCGCCGTCGTCACGATGACCGAGTCGCTGTACGCACATCTGAAGGCGGAGGGCGCGGCGGTCGGCGCCTCGGTGCTCTTCCCCGGCCCGCACATGCTTCGTACCGGACTGTGGGAGTCGCACCGCAACCGGCCGGAGCGGTACGCCAAGGAGCGCCCGCGCAGGACCCCGTACCGCAGCCTCGACCGGTGGGAGTCCGCCATGCGGGCGGCGGGCCACGAGGTGGAGTTCACCCCGGTGGAGGACGTCGCGGGGACCGTCGTGGACGGGATACGCGCCGACCGTTTCTGGATGCTGCCGGACAGCGAGCACAGTGACCGGCAGATCCGCGCCAGGTCGCAGTCGATGCTCGACCGGACCAACCCGTCGTACCTGGAGAGCTTCATACTCGACTGAGGAGCGAGCGATGACCGACGACCCGTACCTGATCATCTCCTCCGACTGCCACGCCGGGCTGCCCACCGAGGAGTACCGGCCCTATCTCGACCCCCGCTTCCACCGGGACTTCGACGACTTCCTCGCCGGGCGCGACCGCCGCCGCGAGGAGATGACCCGCCTCGGTGTTCGCAACGAGGCCTTCGCCGACAAGTGGTTCCACGACAACGAGGAAGGCCTGAAGGGTGGCTGGGACGCCGCCCGGCGACTGAAGGAACTGGACGGCGACGGGGTGGCGGCCGAGGTCGTCTTCCCCGACGCGGACGCCGTCGACAGCCGGACCGCCGCCCCGTTCGGCGTGGGCCTCGGGCTCTCCGGCGACCAGGATCCGGAGCTCGGCATGGCGGGCGCGCAGGCCCACAACCGGTGGCTCGCCGAATTCGTCTCACAGAACCCCGAACGCCACTGCGGGGTCGCCCTGTTGCCCGTCACCGGCGAGGTCGAACGGGTCGTCGCGGAGATCCACCGGGCGAAGGAGTCCGGACTCGGTGCGCTCATGATCCCCTCCATGTGGGTCGACAAGGCCCCGTACCACGACCGCCGTTACGACCCCGTGTGGGCGGCCGCCGCCGAGACGGGGATGCCGGTGGTCACCCACTCCGGCGCGGCCCCGCGCCACGAGTACGGCGACCATCTCGGGATCTATGTCTCCGAGGTCACCTGGTGGCCTTCCCGCCCGCTCTGGTTCCTGCTCTGGTCGGGCGCCTTCGAACGCCATCCCGGGCTGAGGTTCGGCGTCGCCGAGTCCGGCTGCTGGTGGCTGCCGAACCTCCTCTGGTTCATGGACCGGCTCTACCTCGGCGCCCACGGCGGAAAGAAGCTCTCCCCGTTCGCCGAACTGAAGCGGCCCCCGCACGAGTACCTCGACCGCCAGGTCTTCATCTGCGCCACCAACACCAAACGCCGCGAACTCGCCCAGCGGTACGAGATCGGCGTCGACAACATCCTGTGGGGCAGCGACTTCCCGCACCCCGAAGGCACCTGGCCGGACACCGCGAACTGGCTGCGCAACACCTTCCACGACATCCCGGTGGCCGAGACCCGTCGCATGCTGGGCCTCGCCGCGGCCGAAGTCTTCGGCTTCGACACGGTGAAGCTCGCCCCGGTCGCCGAGCGCATCGGCCCCACACCCGAGGACCTCGGCCAGAGCGCCGACCAGGCGGCGGTCGAGGCGTCCTGGGCCAGGTCGCGCGAAGTGGGCCGGCACTGGCTGACCGACCACGACTTCCCGGTCCTGGGGGTTCGGTGATGGACCGCTACACGGTCATTTCCGCCGACTGCCATGCCGGAGCCGATCTCCTCGACTACAGGCCCTACCTGGAAGCGAAGTACCACGACGACTTCGACGCCTGGGCTGCCGGCTATGTCAATCCGTACGAGGACCTCCTCGCCGACACCGCCGACCGCAACTGGAACTCGAACCGTCGCGTCGCCGAGTTGGAGTTGGATGGTGTTGTGGCGGAAGTGGTGTTTCCGAATACCATCCCGCCGTTCTTCCCCTCCGCCTCCCTCATGGCGCCCGCGCCGTCGCAGGCGGAGTACGAACAGCGCTGGGCCGGCCTGCGCGCCCACAACCGCTGGCTCGCCGACTTCTGCGAGCAGGCACCGGGCCGGCGCGCGGGTGTGGCACAGATCCTCCTCAACGACCCGGCGGAAGCGGTCCGCGAGGTCCGCCGCATCAAGGCTGCGGGCCTGACCGGTGGCATCCTGCTGCCCGGCGCACCGCCCGGCTCCGGCATTCCTGAGCTGTACTCGCAGGTGTACGACCCGCTGTGGGCGGTCTGCGAGGAGCTGGACGTACCGGTGAACCACCACGGCGGCTCGGCCTCCCCGCCGCTCGGCGACGAACCGGCCGCCCGCGCCGTCTTCATGGTGGAGACGACATGGTTCTCGCACCGGGCGCTGTGGCACCTGGTCTTCGGCGGAGCGTTCCGCCGCCACCCCGGGCTGAAACTGGTCCTCACCGAACAGGGCTCCGGCTGGATCCCGGGTGTCGTGGAGATGCTGGACTACTACCACGGCCGCCTGGTTGCGGCGGCGACCCGGGCATCCACCGCCGAGTCCAAATTCGGTGCGGGGCTCGCCGCTTCGATGGGCGCGAGCCCCAGTGAGATCTGGCGCGACAACTGCTATGTAGGTGCCAGCTTCATGCGGCCGCACGAGGTGCCGCTGCGCGACCGGATCGGCCTCGACAAGATCATGTGGGGCAGCGACTACCCGCATGACGAGGGCACTGCCCCGTACTCACGGGAGGGGTTGCGGATCGCGTACGCGGGCCTGCCGCCCGAGGAGATCGCAGCAATGGCCGGCGGCAACGCCGCGCGCGTCTACGGGTTCGACCTGGCGGCGCTCGACCGCATCGCGGCCAAGGTCGGCCCGACGGTCGAGGAGATCGCCGAACCTCTGAAGGAGCCCCCGGCCGACGCGACCAGCCCCGCCTTCGCACCGGGCGGGTCGGTACGCGTCTGGTGACCGGGCGGAGTGAGACCATCCCCGGGTGACGGATACCCAGGCGCATGACGAAGCGCACGGCAACGGACTGGGCGCGCGGCTGAACTGGCTGCGCGCCGCGGTCCTCGGCGCCAACGACGGTGTGGTCTCCACCGCGGGCCTGGTCGTCGGCGTGGCCGGCGCCACCGGCGACCGCGGCGCTCTGCTGACGGCAGGCCTGGCCGGGCTGCTGGCCGGGTCCATGTCGATGGCGGCGGGCGAGTACGTGTCGGTCTCCACCCAGCGCGATTCGGAGCGGGCCGCGCTGGCGACGGAGAAACGCGAGCTGGCGGAGACCCCGGAGGCCGAACTCGTCGAACTAACCGGCCTGTTGGAGGGCAAGGGCCTGAGCCGGGAAGTCGCCCGCGAGGCCGCCCTCCAACTCACCGAACGCGATGCGCTGCGCGCCCACGCGGAGGTCGAGCTGGGCATCGACCCGGACGAGCTGACGAATCCGTGGCATGCGGCGGGCGCGAGCTTCCTGGCCTTCACGGCGGGCGCGCTGCTGCCCCTGCTGGCGATCGTGCTGCCCCCGGCGTCGCTGCGGCTCCTTGTGACGGTGCTGTCGGTCCTGGCGGCGCTGGCACTGACGGGCTGGTGGAGCGCACGGCTGGGGGACGCGGCGCCGGGACCCGCGGTGCTGCGGAACATGGGCGGGGGAGCGGTGGCGATGGCGGTCACCTACACGGCGGGGGAGCTGCTGGGGGCGGTGGGGGTTTAGGGGAGGCGGACGATGCGCTCGGGTTGGTCGCCGGCCGGCCCGGACCCCGGCACATTCCGACCGCCTGCCGCAGCGAACCCTCGTACGTGTCGAGCTGCGCCCGGTCGTGGTCGGACAGGCACTCCGCCCTCGCCGCGTCGTGCCAGTGCCCGATGAACGCGCGGATGTCGTCCCGCTCCATCGGCAGCAGCGAGTGCGCGACGAAGCCCTTGCACGGCAGTTCCTTGCCCCTGGAAACCTCGGTGGAGGGATCGCACGACGCCCGCATTGGCAGAAGTCACCAAAGACTGCTGACACCGCGTCTCGCATACTTGTTGGTAACAACGTCTAGTCCCCGGCCGACCTGCGGTTCTACGGTGCTCGTATGCCGCCGAACCTGCCCGATGTCGTGCTCTGGTCCATACCAGCCTTCGTCCTGCTCACTGTCCTCGAAATGGCCCTCCACCACTTCCATCCCGATGACGAAGCCGCCGGGTACGAGGCGAAGGACGCCGTCACCAGCATCACCATGGGGCTCGGCAGCCTGGTCTTCGACCTGCTGTGGAAGGTGCCCATCGTCGCGATCTACACCGCGGTCTACGAGCTGACCCCGCTCCGCGTCCCCGTGCTGTGGTGGACCGTCCTGCTGATGCTGCTCGCGCAGGACTTCTTCTACTACTGGTCGCACCGGGGCCACCACGTCATCCGGATCCTCTGGGCCTGCCATGTGGTCCACCACTCCAGCCGGAGGTTCAATCTCTCCACCGCGCTGCGCCAGCCCTGGACGTCGCTGACCGTCTGGCCGTTCTACGTGCCGCTCATCGCCTGCGGTGTCCATCCGGCCGCGCTCGCCTTCTGCTCGTCGGCGAACCTCGTCTACCAGTTCTGGGTGCACACGGAGCGCATCGACAAGCTCCCCAGGCCCTTGGAGTACGTACTGAACACGCCCTCGCACCACCGGGTGCACCACGCGTCGCAGGGCGGCTACCTGGACCGGAACTTCGGCGGCATCCTGATCCTGTGGGACCGGCTCTTCGGGTCCTTCATCGCCGAGACGGAGCGGCCCGTGTTCGGTCTCACCAAGAACATCGACACATTCAATCCGCTCCGTGTCGCCACCCATGAGTACGCTGCCATCGCCCGCGATGTGCGGGCGGCGGGCAGTTGGAGCGAGCGGGCCGGGCGGATCTTCCGCGGGCCCGGCTGGCAGCCGGCCGGAACGGCCACCCGTACGGCCCTCCCCGCCCAGGAGCGCACCGGATGAGCGCCGCTGCCGTCACGGACCGGCGGGAACGTCTCGTACGCCCGCTGCTCATCGCGTTCCTGGTGGCCTCGGCCGTCGACCTCGTCGGCGTGCTCGCCGGCGTCTCGGTCGCCCACGTCGTCGCCAAGCCCCTGCTGATGCCGCTGCTGGCCGGGTACGCCGCCGCCCGGCGCGGCCCCAGGCTGCTCATCGCGGCGCTCCTGTTCGGCTGGGGCGGCGACACGCTGCTGCTGTTCGATGCCGATGCCGCCTTCCTCATCGGGATGGGCTCCTTCGCCGCCGGTCACGTCTGCTACCTGTGGCTCTTCGGACGTGCCCGCAGCTCGCTGCCCGTCGGGTTCGTGTACGCCGCCGTCCTGACCACCTTCGTCGCGCTGCTCTGGAGCGGGCTGCCGGCGGACATGCGGATTCCGATGACCGGCTACAGCCTGCTGCTCACGGCGATGGCGTACCGCGCCGGCACCCTCGGCCGTTACGCGGCTGCCGGCGGGGCGCTCTTCCTGCTCTCCGACGCGCTCATCGCCACCGGCATCGCCGACTGGCCGCAGCTCCCCGCCCCCGACTTCTGGGTCATGCTCACCTACATCGCGGCGCAGTTCCTGCTGACCGTCGGAGCGCTCGCACCCGGTGCGAAATGGGCCGGTGTCGCTCCTGGGGCGTACCGTGAGCGGAGTATCGGTATCTGAGATCAGCAAGGATCCCCACGCATGCGCGCCACCGTCATCCACGCCCCCCACGACATACGTGTGCAGGAGGTGCCGGACCCGTCGATCCAGCAGCCCACCGATGTGGTGCTGCGGGTCCTGCGGGCCTGTATCTGCGGCAGCGACCTGTGGGCGTACCGCGGTGAGTCCGCCCGGCAGCCCGGCCAGCGCATCGGGCACGAGTTCCTCGGGATCGTCGAGGAGGCGGGTTCCGAGGTGGCCGGCTTCGCCGTCGGTGACCTCGTCGTCGCGCCCTTCGTCTGGTCCGACGGCACCTGCGCGTACTGCGCGCAGGGCCTGACCACCTCGTGCCCGCAGGGCGGCTTCTGGGGCTCGGTCGGCTCCGACGGCGGGCAGGGCGAGGCCGTGCGTGTCCCGTTCGCCGACGGCACTCTGGTCAAGCTCCCCGCCGCCGCGGCCTTTGACGACCACCTGCTCACCGCGCTGCTGGCCCTGTCCGATGTGCTCGGCACCGGACACCACGCCGCTGTCGGCGCGGGCGTGAAGCCCGGCACCACGGTCGCGGTCGTCGGTGACGGAGCGGTCGGACTGTGCGGCGTCATGGCCGCCAAGCGGCTCGGCGCCGAGCGGATCATCGCGCTCGGCCGCCACCAGGTGCGTACGGACATCGCCCGCACCTTCGGCGCCACGGACGTCGTCGCCGAGCGCGGCGAAGCGGCCGTCGAAGCCGTACGGGAACTGCTCGGCGGCGAGGGCGCACACGCCGTGATCGAGGCCGTCGGCACCGAGCAGTCGATGCGCACCGCCGTCGGGATCACCCGCGACGGCGGCTCCATCGGCTACGTCGGCGTGCCGCACGGCAGCGGCACCGGCCTGGACCTCGGTGTCATGTTCGACCGGAACATCGCCCTGCGCGGCGGCGTCGCCCCCGTGCGCACGTACATTCCGGAGCTGCTCCCCGACGTGCTGTCCGGCACGATCGACCCGTCGCCCGTCTTCGACCTGACCATCGGCCTCGACGACGTCCCCGCCGGTTACAAGGCGATGGACGACCGGACGGCGCTGAAGGTGCTCATCAAGCCGTGAGCCAGGCGGTCGCGTCCGCCCCCAGCGGGCCGGGCGGGCGCGACCAGTCGGAGGGGGAACCGTCGAAGGCGACCGGCGGCAGGGCGTGACGCAGCCGGCCCAGCGGGCTGTCCGTCTCCGTGAGCCACTTCTCCGGGTCGTACGGACCCCCGGCCCCGGCGCCGGGCTCCTGCCGGGCGGGCAGCTCGTCGAGCAGCCAGGCGGCGGTACGGGCGAGCGAGAGCGTGACCAGCCGGGAGCCGCCGTCGTCGTGCTGCTCGGTCAGTGCGCGCAGCACGGCGGCTGCCAGCAGATAACCCGTGCCGTGGTCGAGCGCCTGGGCGGGCAGCGCACCGGGCGGGTTCTCGGGCCCCGCCGCGGCCTCGACCGAGGCGATGCCGGTGGCCACCTGCACCAGACTGTCGAAACCGCGCCGCTGCGCCCACGGACCGTGCCCCCAGGCGGACAGGCGCCCGATCACCAGCCCGGGCCTGCGCGCGGCAAGAGACTCCGGCGTCAGGCCGAACTGCTCGAAGGCACCGGGCCGGTAGCCGATGACCACCACATCCGCACCGGCCAGCAGCTCGTCGAACGCGGCCGTACCGGAGCGGCTGCCGAGATCCAGCTCGACCGACCGCTTCCCGAAACCGGTGTCGCTGTGCGCGTCCTGGCTCTCCGGGAGCTGCGGGGCGTCGATCCGCAGGACGTCCGCGCCGAGCAGCGCGAGCGTACGGGTGGCGACGGGCCCCGCGATGACCCGGGTGAGGTCCAGCACACGCAACCCGGCGGCGGGCAACAGCGGTTCACCGGCGAGTGCCGCCGTCCGGCGGACCGGCGCGCTGTCGATACGGTCCCTGGCCACCAGCGGTGTGCCCGCGACCGCGGCACCCCGAGGGTCGGCCACCCACTCCTCGGGCGTACGGGCGACCACGGCCAGGCCGCCCGCGGCGTACACCGTCTGCTCGATCTCCGGTCCCCGGCGCCCGGCGAACGAGGCGGCGACGGCGTCCACGGCGATGTCGTCCGAGGTGTCCGCGGGCAGCCCCAGCGTGGCGAGCAACCGGGCCCGGTGGTGCGGGTAGTTGGCGTGCGTACGGACCCAGCCGTCCGCCGTGCGCCAGAACCGGGACAGCGGGGCGAAGCTGGTCGGTGCCCGCCCGTCGATCCGCAGATGGCGCTCGCTCGTGAACGCCGTGGCCACCGCACCGTCGTCGACCAGTACCTGCGGCACGGGGCGCGCGGTGCGGCGGGCGGTCAGTTCGGCGGCGGCCAGTGAGCAGACCGCGACGGCGGAACGGGCCAGTTCCATGGCGGGCAGCCGGGCGGGCAGCAGCCCGTCGGGACCGTTCGTCCCGATGCGCGCGAGCAGCGCGGGATCACCGCCGAGCGCCGCCCAGGCCTGCTCCGTACCGGACTTTCGTGCATGAGTCATTCCCGCACTATGGCACTGAGTGCCACGAGTCAGGGAGCGATTTGGAAAGAAGCAGCGGGAGGGGCCGGCCGACGACTCCGGGTCCCTCCCGCTCCGTCGCGTCACCTACCGGCGGACCGCGTTCAGCGCGTTCACCACACCGGCGCCGTAGAAGCCGTTGTGGTTCTTGTCGCCCTCACAGACGGCGTCGATCTTGCCGTCACCGTTGATGTCGTACGGAGCACCGCACTCGGTGGCGTCGGCCCCGGACGCCAGGAGCGCCTTCACCTGGGCCGCCGAGGCGTGCGGATGCGTCGACTTGATCAGGGCCGCGACACCCGCGACATGCGGGGAGGCCATCGACGTACCGTTCTTGTAGCCGTACTTGCCGCCCGGCAGCGTGGACAGGATCGCACCGTTCGTGGCGGGCGGTGCGGGCGTCTGGTAGATCGTCGAGTCGCCGCCCGGGGCCGCCACATCGATGACACCGTTCCCGTAGTTCGAGTACGAGGACTTCAACCCCTTGGCGCCGGTCGCGGAGACCGTCACGACGCCCGGCAGCATCGCCGGGATGTCGAGGCACTCGCGCGGGTCGATGGTCCGGGTGGCCGCCGTGGTGTCGTTCGGGCTGGTCGTGTCATCGATCGCGCCGGAGGCCAGGTCGAAGCGGCTGTTGCCGGCCGAGGCGACATTGACCGTGCCCTTGTGCTCCGCGTACCGCGTGGCACGGGCGACGGCCTCGACCAGAGCGCCCTGGTCCGGGTCGTTCTTGCAGTTGAACATCCACGGGTCGGTGTAGTAGCTGTTGTTGGTGACATCGACACCGTGCTCGGCGGCCCAGACGAAGCCGCAGACGATCGACTCGGTGTAGAAGAAGCCGTTCGGGTTCGCGACCTTGATGCCGGCGACCTTCACGCCCGGCGCGACCCCCGTCACCCCGATGCCGTTCTTCGCGGCGGCGATGGTGCCCGCGACATGTGTGCCGTGGTCGCTCTCACCGGTCTTGGGACGCCATGCGCCGTCCGTCGTGTCCGGCGCCCCGGACACGCAGCTCGCGGAGGCCCCGCGGTCGAAGTTCGGCGCCAGGTCCGGGTGGGTGTCGTCGACACCCGTGTCGATGACCGCGACGGTGACCTTGCTGCTGCCCAGCGTCTTCTGGTGCGCCTGGTCCGCCTTGATGGCGGGCAGATCCCACTGCAGGGGCTCCATCGGATCCTGGTCCGCCGTCGCCTCCGCCGCCGCGTCCCGGGCCTGCTCGGCGGTGAGCGGCTGCGCGACCCCGATGTCCGTGGTGGCCTGCGGAACGATGGGGCTGGTCCGGGTGGCCCCGGCCGAATCGACACCCTTGACCCGGCGGATCGACTTCGCGAAGTCCGGGTTCTGCGACTCGACGACGATGACGCCGATCTGCTCATAGGCGATCACCACCGTGCCGCCGGCCTCGGCTATCGCCTTCTTCACCTGCTTGACGGTGCCGTGATTGCTCCGCGTGTTGACGACGTACGAGAGCTTCGGGCCGTCCGTCGACACCGCCGCCGTGGGCTGCGCGTCCACCGGTGCGGCAGAGGCGGCACCCGTCGGCAGGAAGCCGAGCGAGGCCGTGAGTGCCAATCCGACGGGCAGCGTCAGTGCGCGCGTCCGTCTGGATCCCAGATGAGCCATGGGGTCTCCACATCATCCGTGCGGTCGACCGGACACGGGGTGTGCCAAGTCGCGTACATGACGAGTGAAGTTATCGCTGATCAGCCCTGTTGATCAATGAGTTTGGCGTACCCGGTTCGGCCGGACGGCCGCGAAGAGCCGAGTTCGAGAAGTGCGGACCCGCGGTGAACCGCTTCGCCGCGCTCTCCGTGCCGTTGTCAGGGGGAGGCGCACCATCACTCCCCGACAACAAGGAACCCCAGTGAAATCCACCGTCCCCACCACCACCGCACCCGCGTCGCGAGGAGATTCCGTGGCTACCGATGCACCGCCGCCCGAGGGCATTACGGAAACCCGCCCTGCCGAGCTCACGACCGAGGCGTTCATCGCGACGCAGGACAGCGCGGAGTTCGGCGAACTGCGCCACGCGTACCGCTCGTTCGCCTTCCCGCTGACCATCGCCTTCGTCCTCTGGTACCTGCTGTACGTGCTGCTGTCCAACTACGCGGGCGGCTTCATGGGCACCAAGGTGTACAGCAACATCAACGTGGCCTTCATGTTCGGTCTCGCCCAGTTCGTCACCACATTCCTCATCGCCTGGCTCTACTCGCGCCACGCGGCCGCGAAGCTCGACCCGAGGGCCGAGGCCATCAAGTCCCGTATGGAGGCCGACGCATGAGCGCCGTGTACCAGTCGCACCCCGCCCTCCAACTGGCCGCGTCCTCGACCACCGAGCACCGGCCGCTGATCATCACGCTCTTCGCCGTGTTCGTCGCCGCGACCCTGGGCATCACCGTCTGGGCCGGACGGCAGACCAAGAGCGCCTCCGACTTCTACGCCGGCGGCCGCCAGTTCACCGCCTTCCAGAACGGGCTCGCCGTCTCCGGCGACTACATGTCGGCGGCCTCGTTCCTCGGGATCGCCGGGGCCATCGCCCTCTTCGGCTACGACGGCTTCCTGTACTCCATCGGCTTCCTCGTCGCCTGGCTGGTGGCCCTGCTGCTGGTCGCCGAACCGCTGCGCAACTCGGGCCGCTACACGATGGGCGACGTCCTCGCCTATCGGATGCGGCAGCGCCCGGTCCGAACCGCCTCCGGCGTCTCCACCATCATCGTCTCGATCTTCTACCTGCTGGCACAGATGGCGGGTGCGGGCGTCCTGGTCTCCCTGCTCCTCGGCATCACCAGCGACGCGGGCAAGGTCCTCATCGTCGCGCTGGTGGGCGTACTGATGATCGTGTACGTCACCATCGGCGGCATGAAGGGCACCACTTGGGTCCAGATGGTCAAGGCCGTGCTGCTGATCGCCGGTGCCCTCCTGATGACCTTCCTGGTGCTGCTGAAGTTCAACTTCAACATCTCCGACCTGCTGGGCACGGCCGCCTCGAAGAGCGGCCACGGAGCGGCGTTCCTGGAGCCCGGCCTCAAGTACGGCGCCACCGGCACCTCGAAGCTGGACTTCCTCTCTCTCGGCATCGCCCTGGTCCTCGGCACCGCCGGCCTGCCGCACATCCTGATCCGCTTCTACACGGTGCCGACCGCCAAGGCCGCCCGTAAGTCGGTCAACTGGGCCATCGGCATCATCGGCGCCTTCTACCTGATGACGATCGCGCTCGGCTTCGGCGCCGCGGCCCTGATCGGCCCGGACGAGATCAAGGCGAAGAACCCGGCCGGCAACGCGGCGGCCCCGCAGCTCGCCGAGTACCTCGGCGGCGTCGGCTCCACCGGTGGCGCCGTGCTGCTCGCCGTGATCTCGGCCGTCGCCTTCGCCACCATCCTCGCCGTCGTCGCGGGGCTCACCCTCGCCTCCTCGTCCTCCTTCGCGCACGACATCTACGCCAACGTCATCCGCAAGGGGAAGGCCACCGAGAAGGAGGAGATGCGGGCCGCCCGCTGGGCCACCGTCCTCATCGGTGCGGTCGCGATCGCCCTGGGCGCCTTCGCCCGCGACATGAACGTCGCCGGGCTGGTGGCACTCGCCTTCGCCGTCGCCGCCTCCGCCAATCTGCCGACGATCCTCTACAGCCTTTTCTGGAAGCGGTTCACCACCCAGGGCGCGCTGTGGTCGATCTACGGTGGTCTGGCGAGCTCGGTGTTCCTGGTGCTGTTCTCGCCGGTCGTCTCGGGCAACCCGAAGACGTCGATGTTCAAGGGCGTCGACTTCGCCTGGTTCCCGCTGGAGAACCCGGGTCTGATCTCCATCCCGCTGGGCTTCCTGCTCGGCTGGATCGGCTCCCTCCTCTCGAAGGAGGCGCCGGACAAGGGCAAGTACGCCGAGCTGGAGGTCAAGTCCCTCACGGGCGTCGGGGCGCACTGAGAGAGGAAAGGTTCTCCGAGGAGTCCGCTCCACGCGTCGCTCCGGTTCCGTGGCCGCGTCGTAGAGTCCTACGACGCGGCCACGCCGCTCCTCGTGGCAAACGGGCCCCCTCCGATGTCACAGGTCTCGCGTAGTCTCGAAGGAGTCAGCCGGAAGAGCCGGATCCGTAGCCGGGAAGTTACCGGGGGAGGTGGAGGGGGCCCACATGCTCATCGACACCTATGATCGGGTCGCCACCGACCTGCGTGTCTCGCTGACCGACCGGTGCAATCTGCGGTGCACGTACTGCATGCCGGAAGAGGGCCTGCAATGGCTGGCCAAGCCCGACCTGCTCAGTGACGACGAGATCGTCCGGCTGGTCCGCATCGCCGTCACCCGGCTCGGCATCACCGAGGTCCGCTTCACCGGCGGTGAGCCGCTGCTGCGCCCGGGGCTCGTCTCCATCGTCGAGCGATGCGCGGCCCTGAGCCCGCGCCCCAAGATGTCGATCACCACCAACGGCATCGGGCTGAAGCGCACAGCGGCCGCGCTCAAGGCCGCCGGTCTGGACCGGGTCAATGTCTCGCTGGACACCCTGCGCCCCGACGTCTTCAAGACACTCACCCGCCGTGACCGCCACCACGACGTGCTCGCCGGCCTGGAAGCCGCCCGCGACGCCGGTCTCACCCCGGTCAAGGTCAACAGCGTCCTGATGCCGGGACTCAACGACGACGAGGCCCCCGACCTGCTCGCCTGGGCCGTCGAGCACGACTACGAGCTCCGTTTCATCGAGCAGATGCCGCTCGACGCGCAGCACGGCTGGAAGCGCGACGGCATGATCACGGCAGGCGACATACTCCAGTCGCTGCGCACCCGCTTCACCCTCACCGATGAAGGCGACGGCGAGCGCGGCTCCGCCCCCGCCGAGCGCTGGCTCGTCGACGGCGGCCCCCACCGTGTCGGTGTCATCGCCTCCGTCACCCGCCCCTTCTGCCGGGCCTGCGACCGGACCAGGCTCACCGCCGACGGCCAGGTGCGCACCTGCCTGTTCGCCCGCGAGGAGACCGATCTGCGCGGCGCCCTGCGTTCGGACGCGCCGGACGAGGAGATCGCCAGGATCTGGACGCTCGCGATGTGGGGAAAGAAGGCCGGATCCGGTCTGGACGACCCGTCCTTCCTGCAGCCCGAACGGCCGATGTCGGCGATCGGCGGCTGAGAGCCTGTCGGGTGACCTCCGACCGGGCGGCCACGCCCTGGCACGCACGCTTCCCGCGTTGTCGTCAGTCACCGACTCCCCCATAGCTGAAGGCATGGGGGGGACCCCCTTCGCGTCGACTCCCTCCTCCGCCTTGGAATCGCACGCACCAGGCCGCGTCCGCTATCCGACCGGAGGTCACCCGACAGGCTCTCAGCCCCGGTCCAGATAGGCGAGCACCGCGAGAACACGGCGGTTGTCGTCGTCGGACGGCGGCAGGCCGAGCTTCCCGAAGATGTTCGAGGTGTGCTTGGCCACCGCCCGCTCCGTGATCACCATCTGCGAGGCGATCGCCGCGTTCGAACGACCCTGTGCCATCAGCTCCATGACCTCCAGCTCACGCGGAGTCAGCCCTCCCATCGGCTTGTCCTGCGAGCGCCGCGACAGCAACTGCGAGATCACCTGCGGGTCCATCGCGGTGCCGCCCGCGGCGACCCTGCGTACCGCATCGATGAACTGCTCCGCGTCGAAGACCCGGTCCTTGAGCAGATAGCCGATGCCCCCGTTGCCGTCCGCCAGCAACTCGCGCGCGTACAGCTGCTCCACATGCTGCGAGAGCACGAGCACCGGCAGCCCCGGCCTGGACCGCCGGGCCGCCAGCGCGCACTGCAGGCCCTCGTCCGTGTGGGACGGCGGAAGCCGGACGTCGACGACCGCGACGTCCGGCTCCAACTCGGCCAGGGCCCGGGTCAGTTCGGGCCCGGTCTCCACAGCTGCCGCGATCTCGAAGTCGTACGCCTCCAGCAGGCGCACCAGCCCGTCGCGCAGCAGGAAGAGATCTTCGGCTAGGACAACTCGCAAGGGATCTCCATGGTCACCATGGTGGGACCGCCCGCGGGGCTGCTGACGGCCATGATGCCGTCGAATGTACCGAGTCGGCGTTCGATTCCGCTCAGGCCCGAGCCGGATCCGACCGCCGCACCGCCCCTGCCGTTGTCCGTGACGGAGACCCGCAGCAGGGCGTCCGCGTGGTGGATGTCCACCCAGACGCGGTCGGCCCCCGAGTGCTTGGCGGCGTTCGTCAGCGTCTCGCTCACCGCGAAGTACGCGGCCGACTCGATCGCGGCGTCCGCCCGGCCGCTCAGCTCCACCCGGACCTCCGACTCGAAGGGCAGCCGCAGCGCCAACGCCCTGACCGCGTCCCCGAGTCCGCGTTCGGCGAGGACCGGCGGGTGAATGCCCCGGACCAGATCGCGCAGTTCCGTGAGGGCTTCGGCCGATGACTCGCGGGCCATGGAGAGGAGTTTCTTCGCCTGCGCCGGATCCTTCTCGATGAGCGCCTCCACGGTGCCCAGGTTCATGCCCATGGCGACCAGCCTGGCCTGCGCACCGTCGTGCAGGTCGCGCTCGATGCGCCGCAGTTCGGAGGCGGCGGTGTCCACGGCCTCGTGCCGGGTCTCGGTCAGGCGGTCGATGCGCCGGGCCAGTTCCTGCTCCTGGGTGGGGGCCAGCATCGCGCGGGCGATCACGAAGTGCAGCCGCAGCAGCGGTTGGCCGACCAGCAGACCGATCGCGAAGAACACCACACCGAGCGCGGCGGCGGCAAGGCCCGTCGCCTGGCTGTCGACCGGCACGAACGCGAACCAGTAACGGTCGTCGGTGAAGACCCGCCACAACCCGGCCGCCAGGACGAAACCCTCCAGCGGATACAGCATCAGCGCCGAGGCCAGGACCGCCACCACATAGCCGGCGGTCATGTCGACCAGCAGCCACTGGATGTCACGCCAGGTCGCCGGGTCCTTCAGCAGCAGCGTGGTCCGCTCCACCTGCCCGGTGAAGCCGGAGCGCAGATCCTTCGGGAAGGGGCGGTACGGGACCGGGATACGGACGTCGCACCAGGTGACCGCGAGCATCCTGCGCCGGTTGGCGTGCTTGCGGACCAGCTCCAGCACGTAGGGGGTGGTGACCAGGCCGATGCCCAGCGGGATGAAGGCGATGGAGAGCACCGTCCATACGAAGAGGGTGATGGACGCCAGGCTGGCGATCGATACCACGACGCCCCGCCAGGCTGCCGGCAGCGCGCCCCGTGTCCGGGTCCGTATCGCGTTCATCTCGGTCCGTCTTCCCTCGCCGGGCCCTCGTGCCGGACCCGTCCGAAGACAGTCTCACCCGGCCGGCTCCCCGGGTGTCAGCCGTTTCGCCACCCGGGCGGGGGTGTACCCAGCACCACCCTGCCGACCTCGCCCTACGGCTCCGCGAGAGGGGGCTTCGGCGGCTGGGGCGGGCGGCGTCCCGTTCCTAGATTCATCGACGACGCATTCGACGTCGACTTCTACGCACTTCCTCCTGCTTCCTGGCACTTCTTCCACTTCCATCTGATTCCGTCTGACTTCTGGGGGCGAACACGCCATGAGACGCAACCTCGCGGCACGCATCGGTGTGTGGAGCGCACACCACCGCAAGACCGCCATTCTCGGCTGGCTGCTCTTCGTCGTGCTCGCCACGGGCATAGGCGGCGCATCCGGTCTGGTCGAGATGTCCGACTCGGAGAACGCCGCGGGTGACTCGGCGCGGGCCGAAAAGATCCTCGACGACGCCGGGCTGGGGCAGCCCGCCGGCGAGCTGGTCATGGTGTCCACCGCGAAGGCGGGTGACTGGCAGGACGTCGCCCGCGAGGTCTCCGCCGCCATCGGGAGGACCGGCGAGGTGGCGAACCTCGCGGCGCCGGTCCCTTCCGAGGACGGCAAGGACGCGCTGATCACCTTTGACATGAAGGGGGACGCGGCGACGGCACCGGACAGGGTGCAGCCCGTGCTCGACGCCGTGTCCGCAGTCCGCGCGGACCACCCCGACGCCACCATCCACCAGTTCGGCGAAGCCAGTGCCGGGAAGTGGCTCGGCGACCTGCTCTCCGAGGACTTCAAGAAGGCCGAGTTCACCGCCGTACCCCTGGCCCTGGGCATTCTGCTGGTAGCCTTCGGCGCCGTCGTCGCGGCGCTGCTTCCCGTCGGGCTGGCACTGACCGCGTGCATGGCCGCCTTCGGACTGCTGTCGCTCGCCAGCCACCAACTGCACCTGTTCCAGACCACGTACTCCGTGATGTTCCTGATGGGCTTCGCCGTCGGCGTCGACTACTGCCTCTTCTACCTGCGGCGCGAGCGCGACGAGCGGGCGGCGGGACGCGATGCCGAGACGGCGCTGCGGATCGCGGCGGCGACCAGCGGCCGGGCCGTGCTCGTCTCCGGGCTCACGGTCATGGTCGCGATGGCCGGCATGTTCCTGTCCGGACTGATGCTCTTCAAGGGCTTCGCCCTCGCCACGATCATCGTGGTCTTCATCGCGATGCTCGGCTCGGTGACGGTGCTGCCCGCGCTGCTGTCCTGGCTGGGCGACCGGATCGACGCGGGACGTGTGCCGTTCCTCAACCGGCGGGGGAGCCGACGCGACAACCGGCGCGCACGCACCGGTGGCGGGGGCGTCGGCACGGTGCTGAAGCCCGTCCTGTCCAGGCCGAAGATCTTCGCGGTCGCCTCGGTCGTCGTGCTGCTCGCCCTGGCCGCGCCCGCCCTCGGCATGAAGACCGAACAGCTGGGCCTGGAGAAGCAGTTCGGCTCGGACTCGCAGCTGTCGGTCGCCTACCGGCAGATCGACGAGAGCTTCCCCGGCGGCCCCGCTCCGGCGCGAGTGGTGGTCAAGGCCGAGAACATCGACGCGCCCGCGCTGCGCAAGGCCTTCGACGGCTTCGACGAGGTGACCGTCCACAAGGCGCAGAACGTCGCCGAGATCGAGGTGCCGCTCCCCGACGGCGAAGCCGGCCTTTCCGAGCTGCGCAAGGAGCGGCTGCCCGCCGCGTTCGACGGGACCGGGGCCCAGGTGTACGTGACCGGGGAGATCGCCGGGTCCGTCGACTTCAACGACCAGCTGAAGCGCGGCATCGTCCCCGTCTTCGCCTTCATCACGGCGGTGACCTTCCTGCTGATGCTGTTCTGCTTCCGCTCGTACGTCATCGCCGTGACCTCGATCCTGCTCAACCTCCTCTCCGTGGCCGCCGCGTACGGAGTGATGGTCGCCGTCTTCCAGCACGGCTGGGGGGCCTCGCTGATCGGCTCGGAGGGGGTCGGCGCGATCGAGGCGTGGATTCCGCTGTTCGTCCTGGTCGTCCTGTTCGGACTCTCCATGGACTACCACGTGTTCGTGGTCTCCCGGATCCGTGAGGCCCGCGACCGCGGTCTGCACACCCGGGCCGCGATCGACGAGGGCATCCGGCGGACGGCGGGTGCGGTGACCGGCGCGGCCGTGATCATGGTCGCGGTGTTCGCGGTCTTCGGGACGCTGTCGATGCAGGACATGCAGCAGATGGGCGTCGGCCTCGCCGTCGCGGTGCTGCTGGACGCCACGATCGTACGGATGGTCCTGCTGCCCTCCGTGATGGCGCTGCTCGGGGAGCGGAACTGGCGGACCCCGCGCGGACTGACCCGACTGCCGGGCCTGGAGCACGGCGAGCCGGAGACGGGCGAGGTTCCGGTGGGCGCGGGGGCAGGGGCGCGGGGCTGACCGGCCGCCCGGCGCACGGGAGCGGCCCTGGTCCGGTACGTACCGGACCAGGGCCGCTCCCATGCGTTCAGCGCCGTCAGGGGGCGTACTTGTAGCCGACACGCCGCACCGTCTGGATCGACCGGCGGTGCTCGACGCCCAGCTTGCGGCGCAGCCGGGCGACATGGACGTCCACGGTGCGTCCGTCGCCCACATGTCCGTAGCCCCAGACCGTGGTCACCAACTGGTCTCGGGTGTGCACCCGGTGAGGGTGTGCGACCAGATGGGCGAGCAGCTCGAACTCCAGGAAGGTGAGGTCGAGCGTGTTCCCGTCCACCGTCGCGGTGCGCTGTACGGGGTCGATGCGTACCGGACCCGCGGACGGGTCCTCCACCGGCGACGGCACCACGTACTGGGCGGCCGCGGCGGCAGCGGCGGTGACGGCCGGCTGCTGATCGGCCGGTACGAGCACCAGGTAGCCGATCATCGGCGGCCGGCCCGGCAGCGCCGGAACGGTGTGCTGGGGTGCGGGCAGCCAGGTGGCACCCGGCGGCAGGAACTCGGCCACATCGGCCGGCTGGACGATTTCATCGGGCTCGACGGCGCGCAGCCGGTGGCGGTTGGGGGAGAGGGAGCGGGCGGAGGTGGTGGCCGCAGCGGTCGCCGAAGGCGCCGCGGTGGCAGCGGCTGCGGCGGAGAAGGTACGAGTGTTCGCCATGAGGGTCAGCTCTTTCGCGCGAAGGAGTCGTCGATGGACGGACTTGCTTGCGTGCGCGCGGACCGAAGGCCGGGTGAGCGGCTTTAGAGGGCCTGCGCGTTCAACGCGCGGCAACACACCCGGTCGAAGTCGTGGTGCTGACGGGACGGCCAGAACGGTTCGAGGTCGCTGCGACCTGTCGAGGTGTACTGGATGCTGGCCATGCCCCCCATTGAACCAGAGAACGCGACGGCGCAGCAGGCCTCTCCCACTCGTCGATACGGACCCTTTGCGTTACGTTCCTCACCTCGGGCTGCCGCAACCGATGAGCCGCCATCCGCCCCGCCCTTCAGCCAGCAGCGGTTACCGGATCACCTGCTCCTCGTATGTTCCGTCGAGCAGTTCCCGTAGGCGTGCTCGAACGCCGCCCAGTCCACGTCGTCCAGCTCGTCCAGTCGCCTCGGCATGCGCGTGACGCTACGACGGGGGGCGCCCACCTGGTCGGGTGGGCGCCCCCTCGTGCGGACGGCGGAACGGGATCAGACCCGGCCGGCCTTCTCCAGCGCGGTGCAGCAGGTGTCCACGATCAGCCGCGTGACGACGTACGGGTCGACGTTGGCGTTCGGGCGGCGGTCCTCGATGTAGCCCTTCTGGTCCTGCTCGACCTGCCACGGGATACGGACCGAAGCGCCGCGGTCGGAGACGCCGTAGCTGTACTCGTTCCACGGGGCGGTCTCGTGCAGACCCGTCAGACGGTCGTCGATGCCCGCGCCGTAGTTCTTGACGTGGTCCATCGGCTTCGAGCCCTCACCCAGGGACTCGCACGCGGTGATGATCGCGGCATAGCCCTCGCGCATCGCCTTGGTGGAGAAGTTGGTGTGCGCACCCGCGCCGTTCCAGTCGCCCCTGACCGGCTTCGGGTCGAGGGTCGCGGAGACGTCGAAGTCCTCGGCGGTGCGGTACAGCAGCCAGCGGGCGATCCACAGCTGGTCGGAGACCTCCAGCGGGGACAGCGGGCCGACCTGGAACTCCCACTGGCCGGGCATGACCTCGGCGTTGATGCCGCAGATGCCGAGGCCCGCCTCCAGGCAGTTGTCGAGGTGCTTCTCGACGATCCCGCGGCCGAAGATCTCGTCGGCGCCGACACCGCAGTAGTAGCCGCCCTGCGCGGCCGGGAAGCCGCCCTCGGGGAAACCGAGCGGGCGGTGGCCGTCGAAGAAGGTGTACTCCTGCTCGATGCCGAAGATCGGCTCCTGGCCGGCGAACTGCTCGGCCACCGGACGCAGCACAGCACGGGTGTTGGACTCGTGCGGCGTCATGTCGATGTTGAAGACCTCGCACAGGACGAGAACGTCGTCGCCGCCGCGGATCGGGTCCGGACACATGAAGACCGGCTTCAGCACCCGGTCGGAGGCGTGGCCCACGGCCTGGCTGGTGCTCGAACCGTCGAAGCCCCAGATCGGCAGCTCCGCGACATCCTGCGACGGGCTCCCGGCCATGATCTTCGTCTTCGAACGGAGCTTGGCGGTCGGCTCGGTGCCGTCGATCCAGATGTACTCAGCCTTGAACGTCACGGAAGTCATCCTTTGCGGGTGCTGCGGTGCTGCGGTCCGGTCTACGCAGCGCAGCTTCGCAAGACGCGATTTCCCGTCCGTTGCCCGAATGTGAACCCCGTGTTACCGAGGTTTCCCGCGTTGTGCGCGGGCCCTGAACAGCGACCGTTCACGCGCGGGCCCTGAGCAACGACTCGAAACCGGCGGCACGGATCCGGCGCACCAGTTCCTCCTCGGTGGTGCCCAGCGCCACGGCCGCCTGCGCGAGCCGCCAGTCCGCGTCGGAGAGCCGGTGCAGCAGATGCCCACGCCTGATCTGGGCCTCGGACAGCCGGAACGTCTTCAGATACGCGACCTGCCCCTTGTGATCGGTGATCGTCTCACCGATGTGCTGACCCTCCCCATTGCGCAGGAACGGCGGCAGGAACCGCCACAGTGTGAACGAGCCCATCCGGTACACCCGGTCGAAGGCGTACGAGGTGTCCAGCAGCTCACGCGCGAACAGAGTGTCGTGCGCCTCGGCCCACTCCCGCTCCTGCGCCCGCGCCGCCGCCCGAAGAGCGGCGAGCGTCCGCAGATGCGGTCCGTCGGAAATCCGCGCCGCGAACTCCGCCACCGGCGCGCCGTACAGCGCGTACTGGTGGACCAGTTCCCCGTACAGATCCTGTACGAGCGAAGGGTGCAGCAGACGGTAGTCGTCCGGGTGCGGCAGAACGAAGGCGGCAGCGAGCGCATCGGCCGCGTACACCATCACCCCGCACTGGCCGGGATGGATCTCGAAGGCCCGCAGCGCGTCGCCGAGCCCGCGCACCGACCACCCCATGTACGCGTCCTCGGCACGCGGCGAAAGCCCGTCGCGCAGCGCCTGCCGCGACCACTCCTCCCAGGCGACCGCGGGGCCACCGAAATGCAGGGCGAGATAGCCCTCCATCGCGAGGTGCAGCGGCAGGAAGCGCAGCCGGTCGCCCGGCTGTCGCTTGGCCATGCGGTGGTGGCGGTTGCGCTGGAGCCGAGCGGTCCGGGGCGGCGGGTTCCCGGGCGAGTCGCCCGCGCCCAGCTGCGTACCGTACGCGGCGGACCGGGCGCCCTCGCCGGACCAGTCGGCGACGAAGCCGTGCGGGATGTACGAGGTGTAGTGCGTGCGCGGACCGACGTCCACGACGCCGTTCCCGTAGCCCGTGTAGATCTCCCGGTGCAGCCGAAGCCCCTCGACCGGCTCCTCGCGCACCAGCGGCACCAACCGGATGCCGCCCCACACCTGGGCGGGGCGGGCGGCGAGCCCGGCAAGTTCAAGCCTGTTCACGATGCGGCTCCCGCCTTCTCCCCACTGACGAAACGTGCCACCTGCCGGTCCAGATAGGCGTACAGGGCCGCCGGTCCCGTGCGTCCCTCGGCGAACTGCGCGATCTCCACCAGCGCCGGCAGATCCTCCGCGTCCCGGATCCCGGCCGTGGGCACGCCCTTCGCGAGGCGCCGCACATCGAAACCGTCCGCGTCGTATACGGGGTTCACATGAACCACAGCAGTTCGCCGGTCCGGATCGAGCCGGGTCCGCCACACCCGCAGCACCTCGCCCGCGAGTCCGGGCGGCGCGTTGTCCCAGCCGTCCGAGACGATGACCAGCCGGTCCGGGCCGTGCTCCAGGGCATCCAGTACGCGGGTGCCGAGCGGGGTCGGGCCCCAGGGCCTGACCAGCAGCGGATCTGTGCCGCCCGAGGTCCACAGCGGGATGTACGCGCCCGGCGCGGCCAGCGCCTCCAGCAGGAAGTGGCAGGCCAGCGCCACGGCCAGCGGACGGCGCCGCTTCTCGCCCGACCCGGACGACGAGTAGCTGTCGTCCAGCACGGCGGCGACCCGGCCCCAGCTACCGGCGTGCGGGCCCGCCGCTCGGCGGGCGGCGGTCCGCAGGGCATGGGTCAGCTCCTTGCGGTGGAGCCCGCGCACATCGAAGCCGAGCGACAGGACGTACAGGGCGAGCCGGGTCAGCGGCATCACCGTCAGGTCGATATCCGTGGGCAGCCGCACGTCGTCTCCGGTGCTGCGCTGCCCCTGGGTCCGCAGTCGCTCCAGGCGGGTCATCCGGGGCACCATCCGCTCCAGGAACACCTCGCGCTTCATCCCGTGCCGGGCGGCGAAGCCCTCGGCCACGGTGAACGGCAGCTCGTCGACGGCGCCCTGCTCGTAGTGGGCGCGCCGCCACGCGTCGAGCAGCTGGTGCCGGTAGCGCGGCCGCCGCCCCGGCCGGAACAGGAAATCCCCGGTCTCGCCCGGCTCACCGGGCCCGCCGAACCGGAGGTGGACATGGCGGGCGGCGGTCTTCAGACCTGCGCGGTACTTCACGGCGTCGTGCGCCGGATCCGGCCGGGCGGCCAGCCAGTCGCGCATGATCGCGCGGGTGCGCCGGTTGTTCACCTTGGCCCCGCGCAGCGCCCGGAACAGCCGGTACACGCGCTGCGGCGGCAGCTTCGCCAGCCGGGCGGCGATCAGCCGGCCCTCGGTGCGCTTCTCCTCGGCGGTCGCGTCGGCGGCGCTCTCCAGCAGGCCCTGGGCGATGCGCACGGCGTTGTGGTCGTTGATGTCGAGGGCGAGCGCGGCGGCGTACACCCGGCGATAGTTGACCCGTACGTACTCATGGAGGAAGTCCAGCGAAAGCCGCTGTTGATACGCCGTCGAGCGGAACTCACGCTGTCCGGTCGCGGTGATCGCCGCGTTGACGAAGAGGAGTACGTCCTCGGCCGCGACGAGGTCGGCACCGGTCCCGGTGCGAGTGGTCCCGGTGCTGGTCGTCATGGTTTCCCCCGTGGTGTCACGCGCCGCCGTACGCAGGGGCGGAGCGCCGGCCGGGGAATGGGGGCGCGAACAGCGAAATCACTGCTTCAGAGGCAAGTCCCGGAAGTCGCGCCGGAGTCCCGCGGCCGGCACCGCAAACGTAGCCACTGAAGCCCACTCTCCGCCAACTCAATACGGGAGTGGCCCGGCGAACCCGGCAGACTTGCCTCATGACGACACTTCCCGCGACCCCCCTGCGCATCGGCCTCGTCGGTACGGGCCCCTGGGCCCGGAACACCCAGGCCCCAGCCCTCGCCGCGCACCCCGGCGTCGCACTGAGCGGCGTGTGGGGCCGGCGCCCCGAGGCCGCGAACGCGCTGGCCGCCGCCCACGGCACCACGGCGTACACCGGTGAGGACGGCATCGACGAGCTCTTCGCAGCCAGCGACGCCATCGCGTTCGCCGTGCCGCCGGACGTCCAGGCCCCGCTCGCCGCCCGCGCCGCGGCCACCGGCCGCCATCTGCTGATGGACAAGCCGGTGGCGACCACCGTCGCCGGAGCCCGCGAGGTCGCCCGCGCCGCCGAGGAGAGCGGGGTCGCGTCCGTCGTCTTCTGCACCCTGCGGTTCGCGGCCGAGACGTCCACCTGGATCGCCGAACAGGCCGCTCTGGACGGCTGGTTCACCGCCCGCGCCGAGTGGATCGGTGCGCTGTTCGCCCCCGGCACGGCCAGCGAGTACGCCGCCTCGCCCTGGCGCCGCGAGAAGGGCGGCCTGTGGGACGTCGGCCCGCATGTCCTGTCGGTCCTGATCCCGGTGCTGGGCGACGTGACACATCTGACCGCGGCCCGCGGCCCGTCCGACACCACCCACCTGATCCTCCGCCACACCTCCGGCGCATCCAGCACGGTGACGCTCGCACTGGGGGCCCCGGTGGGCGCGGTAGGCACGGAGATCGAGCTCAAAGGCGAAGAGGGAGTCGCCACACTGCCGCGGTGGGGCGACGCGGTCGGTTCCTTCCGGGCAGCGGTGGACGCACTGATCGATTCGGTACGCACGGGGGAGCCGCATCCCTGCGACGTCCGGTTCGGACTACGCCTGACGGAACTGCTGGCCGAGGCGGAGAAGCAGGCGGGGGTATAGGGAGACGAGGCCTGGGGCCGGGCCGGGCCGGGCCGGTACGGGGAGGCGGCACGACCCGCCCCGTACGGGCTCCGCGGCTACATCAACCGAGTCCGGAGCCGCAGCCAGGCCTCCACCTCGGCCCTCAGTGCCAGGTCCTGCCCACCCCGGCGCAGTTGCTCACCGGCAGCCACGGAGAGAGCCTTGGCCTGACGGGACCTGTGGTGGACGGGGGACAGGCTCACGGAGTGTCCCCTCCGCCGCTCCGGCAGTCAGGGAACGATGGTGACCGCCTGGTGCGCGGCGGACAGGAAGCGCCGGACCGCGGCCGTCTCGCTCTCGTCGAACTCGCGCAGCACGGCCACCGTGCCGTCGATCAGCGGCCCGAAGAAGGACCGTCCCAGCTCCACCGCCCGTGGCGTCACGCTCAGCAGCACCCGTCGCCGGTCACGAGGATCACGTGTGCGTTCCAGGTGACCCAGGCGCTCCAGGCGGTCGATGACCGAGGTGGTGCCCGCCGAGTTGAGGCCGAGCTGGGCGCCGAGCCACCCGGCGGTGGCGTCCGTACCGGCCCGCTCGGCGTCCAGCAGGCAGATCAGGGCCCGCACATCGGTGGAATGCATGCCGTGCAGGGCCGCGAACTCGGCCTGGCGCAGACCGAATTCGACCGTCACCTTGCGCAGCAGATGGACGATCTCCATTTCGGGGCCTTCGTCGATCACCCCGGTCCCTCCCTCTCGACCCGCCGATATTATCTCGCTGAGCGAGACAATATCGGAAGGCATCCGACCGGGGAGGCATCCCATGACCACCACCACGTCATTCCTCGCTGCGTACGACAGAGTCCTGGCGGCCAAGTGGCCGGCCGGCACACACGGCAGCCGGGTTCCCACCTCGTACGGCATCACCCACGTCAACAGTTGCGGCCCCGAGGATGCTCCGCCCCTGGTGCTGCTGGCCGGTGGCGGTTCCACCTCCACCGTCTGGTACGCACAGGCCGCCCACCTGGGCCGCACCCATCGAGTCCATGCCGTCGACCTCATCGGTGACCCGGGGCGCAGCGTTGCGGGGGAGCGCCCGATCCGTACGGTGGAGGACCTGGTGACGTGGCTCGATGCGGTGCTGGACGGCCTGGACGTCGACGGCGGCGTGCTGTGCGGGCATTCGTACGGGGCCTGGATCGCCCTCCACTACGCCCTGCACGCGCCGCCCCACCGCGTCCGGAAGCTGATCCTCCTCGACCCGACCCAGTGCTTCGCCGGCTTCCGGCCCGGCTATCTGCTGCATGCGCTGCCGATGCTGCTCCGCCCCGGCGCGGAACGGACACGCACCTTCCTGGAGTGGGAGACAGGCGGAGCGGCGCTCGACCCGGCGTGGCTGCAACTGCGCTACGCGGCAGCCGGCTTCCCGTCCGCCCGTCCCGTCACCGGACCCCGCCCCGCACCCGAGGCCCTGGGCCGGCTGGACGTACCGACCCTGATTCTGCTCGCCGAAGCCGGCCGCGCCCACGACCCGGCCCGCGTTGCCGCCGCCGCGGCCCGGCTGCTTCCGCACGCGCAGACGGCGACGATTCCCGGCGCGACGCACCACACGCTGCCGCTGCACGAGCCGACGGCCGGCGAACTGAACCGCAGGATCGAGGACTTCCTGATGACCCGGTAGCTCTCGCCGCGCGGGGTGCTCAGCGCTCCATGGCGTCCCGTACCGCCTCGTCCGTGCGCGCCACGACGGCGGTGCCGTCGTCCGCCGTGATGATCGGCCGCTGGATCAGCTTCGGATGCCCGGCGAGCGCCGAGATCCACCGCTCCCTCGAACCGGCCTCGCGCGGCCACTCCTTGAGTCCGAGCTCCTTCGCGTCCGCTTCCTGCGTCCGCGTGATGTCCCACGGCTCCAGCCCGAGCCGGTCGAGCACGGCCCGGATCTCGTCCGGCGACGGCACATCCTCCAGGTAGCGGCGGACGGTGTACTCGGCGCCCTCGGCGTCGAGCAGCTGCACCGCGCTGCGGCACTTGGAACAGGCGGGATTGATCCAGATCTCCATGGGGCCAACGATACGGGAGGGGCGGTGCGAAAGCCCTTCTGGCCAGCGACGATTGTCAGTGGTGGGCCGTAAAATAGAGGTAGTTCGTGAGGGTTTCACGACCGTGCCAGGAGGTTGCCCATGGCCGTTGCCGCAGTCACGACCAAGCCGCTCCACAAGCCCCTGCAGAAGAAGCCGCTCCCCGCGGGCCGGCCCCGCGAGTGGTACGTCTCCCACAATCGCCGCCTGAAGGCCATGCGCCTGGCGATCGCCCTGCTCGACACGGGCGTCTACTACCCGTCGACCGCGACCAACGACAAGATACGTACGACTGCCGAGCGCATCGGCATCCACCCGCCGTCCGACACGACCTGCCGCATGGTCCGCGCCCTGATCCGCTACGGCCGCTGACGGCTGACGATCGACTGCTCGCGTACGCGAAGCCTGTGCCTCCGGAAACCCCGGAGGCACAGGCACGTGCGACCGCACCCGGCTCAGAACCCGCTGCAGGTGGCAGTGGCAAAGGCCCCCCTCACGCCAGTACCAGCGCGACGGCCGGCACCACCCAGGGCCACTGCCGCCGACGGGGCGGTGGCTGCGGCTGGGTCCATGGCTGGTCCGGGATGCCGCCCGGGTCCGGGTCCTGGTCGCTCATGCCACCGGACTCGGCCGTCGCCCGGTACGCCGCGACTCCACCGGGCAGCCGCTCCCTGACGTACGACGTTCGCTCCGGCCCGGTCCATCACCCGTCCGGCGTGCATGGCATGCGGCCCCGCCCGCAGCCCCTTTGACTGGGGCGATGGGCCAGTACTGGGAGGCGCGATGACGAGGAAGGCCGCACAAGGTCTGTGGGCCGTACTGCTGACGACGGCCGTGATGTCGACGGCCGCCGCGTGTTCCGACGACGGCGGCAAGGCCTCCAGCACGGCGTCCAAAGCCGCCTCAGCCGCGGCGTCGGTGGCATCCAGGGGTTCCGACGTGGTGGCCTCGGCGACAGCCGCCGCGGGCGAGAAGCTGAAGGGCTTCAAGAACGGCGTGAACGCCAGGAGCGACGTCAGGCTGGGCACACCGAGCACCGGCCACGACGGCCGCGCCACCGCGAAGGTCACGGTGACCAACAGCGCCGACTCGGCGAAGTCGTACGCCGTGCAGATCAACTTCCGAGACCCGAGCGGCAATCTGCTCGACACAGTGGTGGTGACGGTCGACGACGTCGGCTCGAAGGCCTCCAAGGACGCGACGGCCCGCAGCAACCGCAAGCTGTCGGGCGACATCAAGGCCGACGTGGGAACCGCCCTGCGGCACTGATCGCAGATCGCGCTACAACTGCCCTCATTTCACGGGTGGTCACTACGCCGCGACCCACTGGAACCCTGCCAGGCAGCCCCGTCAGCAGTGGTTGTTCCGTCGTTCCCGTGAGGCCGGCCCCCGAAGCGCATACCACGGTGGAGCTGCACCCGGTGAGGCCGGCAGGAAAGCGCCGTCAGCTTGTTCTCGGTGCCGGTGCCGGGTTGCGGGATCTCGAGAATGATCCGCCGATCCGAGCAGTCGTCGACAATGAGCGCGCTCTCCTCCAGCACCATACGGCCGACGAAAGGATGGCGCACTTCCCGAGCGGTGGCATGGTGCCTTTCGATTTCGTGCTGCTGCCACCAATTGTGGAATTCCGGGCTGTGCTGGCTCAGCTCGCTGACCAGTGTGGTGAACCAAGGTTCGTGGACGTACGATCCGGTGGCCGCGCGGAACTTGGCCAGTACGGATCGGGCGCTCGGCTCCCAGTTCTGAATCAGTTCACGCATATAGCCGCCGAAGAACAGCCACAGCATGTGACGGTGTTCAGGGGGGATTTTGGTGAGATCGCCGTAGACATCGGTTCTTGCCTGATTCCAGGCAAGAATGTTGAATCGAGGACCGAGAACGAATGCCGGATGCGGATGCTGGCTGTCCAGGATGCGCTGGAGAGCCGGAGACACACCGTCCGCGGGAACGCTCGCGCTGGAACGGGCGTCACTGTTCGCCAAGGCCAGGAGATAGTCGCGCTCATCGGCGCTGAGGCGAAGGGCTTTGGCCAACGAATTGAGGACCTGGTCGGAGACCCGGATGTTACGGGCCTGTTCGAGGCGGGCGTACCAGCAGGCGCTGATCCCCGCAAGGTCGGCGACGTCTTCCCGCCGCAGGCCGGGGGTTCGCCGTGATGCTCGTGACGGAAGGCCGACCTCTTCCGGTTGAAGGGCCAGCCGTCGTGTTTTGAGGAAGTCCGCGAGCTCTGCTCGCCGTTGGTCGTAATTCATCCGTTGTTCCCTCTGCTGGGCGACTGTTGCGGATGGTTATTACCTGGGACCTCTACCCCCCCAGGATAGTCGGTTTCTGGATGCGCGCTCTGCGACGTGTGTGGAAGCTGCGTCGAACCGTTCTGCGGTGAGCAAGCCCTGCTACCGGCTCCGGACGGATGACCGGGGCTACAGCTGGGCTATAGCCGGATCACCATCTGCTGCGTGCTGCAATGCCGCAGGGCCCGGCGCCGCGACGTGGTCGCAGCACCGAGCCCTGTCACGTCCGGTCACACCACAAAGGGTCCGGCAGCGAGCTGACGGACCCTTCATGTGGGGTTGGGTCAGCGGTTCCCTCGCCCTTCTCCGCGGTTACCCTGCCCATGCTTCTTACCCTGCTCTTGCTTCTGGCCCTGGCCTTGCTTCTGGCCCTGACCCTGGCCCTGGCCCTGCTCCTGGGTTCGGGCGGTTTGGCTTTGGGTCTGGCCAGCCGGGAGTCCGGACCGAAGCTGCGCAAGCATGGCCGAGCAGCCGACGGTGGCTGCCACCTTGTTGTTGAATCCGGTGGCGTAATCCGCCCGGAAGGCCGCGCTCTTGTCCGCGTTGTTCTTGAACTGGTCGACCTTCTGCCTGCACGTTGCGTCGCCGTCGTTCTCCCCGGCGGCGAGCGCCTGCTCCCGATCGGCGGCTGTGCCCGGAACCTGTGTGCCGGTTCCCGGAGGAACCGTTGTGCCCGTCGTTGTGGGCGGCTTGACAAGGTTCAGGCAACCTTGTTGGTTCGCTCCCTCTTGGGCCGTAACGGTTTCGTCGGCCTTGACCACTGCCACTGCGCTGACCGCTCCGGCGCCGTCAGCGGTCGCAGTCGTGATCGCGCGTTTCCCGCTGAAGAAGGTGACCACTTGCCCAGCGGTGAAGCCGGCGCCCTTTATGGTCGCGCTCTCATTCGGGTCTTCGATTCCAGAAATCGAACAGGAGGATTTCGGAGCGATCGAAGGGTGTGAAGCGGCCCCCGATGCTGCACTCTTGCCAGGAGTTGCGGCGTGCGCCTCGGCGGAGATTGCTGGTGCCAGTGCGAGTGATGCACCCAGCGGGACGCCGACCAGGGCGAGAATTCGCTTCTTTCCTTGCATGAGATTCCCCTTTGTGATGGGTCCGAGCAAGAAAAAGCGTTGCATGAGCGCTGATGCGCAACAAGAGACCGCTCATCCTGGGAGTGGCAGTGTCAGGTTTATCCCGTGCGGTTGCGAATTCGGGGGCGACGCATTATTCGTCCAGGAAGAATGGGCTGGCTTCGAATGCTGGGAGGGCGGTCAATTCCCCATTCAATTGAGTGGTGCCCGATCAGTCATCGTTTGGGGCGCGTTCGCGTCCTGTGCTCCACGACATCGCTGCCATGCACGGGAGTTCGGGTTCACCGGCGAAGGGCGCGGCCTTCGATGCCATGGCCGAGTCCGGCGAGCACCGGCCCGACGGATCAAAGAAGAACAGGCCGGGACAGATCCCGGCCTGTTCTCGTTCACCGTCACGGTGCGGCTCGCCCGGCTGAAGGTCGCCGGCCGGGCTACAGCGGACCCGACCACGCCGGACGCCGCCCGTCGCGGGGGCCCAGCGAGGCCGACCCGGCGGCTTAGAGCCTGTCGGGTGACCTCCGACCGGGCGGCCACGCCCTGGCACGCACGCTTCCCGCGTTGTCGTCAGTCACCAACGCTCCGCGTTGACTCCCTCCTCCGCCTTGGAATCGCACGCACCAGACCGCGTCCGCTATCCGATCGGAGGTCACCCGACAGGCTCTTAGAGGTCGAAGTACAGCTCGAACTCGTGCGGGTGCGGACGCAGCTGGATCGGGGCGATCTCGTTGGTGCGCTTGTAGTCGATCCACGTCTCGATCAGGTCGGACGTGAAGACGCCGCCGGCCTGCAGGTACTCGTTGTCCGCCTCCAGCGCCTCCAGGACGGCCGGGAGGGAGGTCGGGACCTGCTGGACGTTCGCGTGCTCCTCGGGAGCCAGCTCGTACAGGTCCTTGTCGATCGGCTCGGCGGGCTCGATCTTGTTCTTGACGCCGTCGAGGCCGGCCATCAGCAGAGCGGAGAAGGCGAGGTACGGGTTGGACGACGGGTCCGGGGCGCGGAACTCGACGCGCTTGGCCTTCGGGTTCGAGCCCGTGATCGGGATACGCATGGCGGCCGAGCGGTTGCGCTGCGAGTACACCATGTTGACCGGGGCCTCGAAGCCCGGGACCAGGCGGTGGTACGAGTTCACCGTCGGGTTGGTGAAGGCCAGCAGCGACGGGGCGTGCTTGAGGATGCCGCCGATGTAGTAGCGGGCGATGTCCGAGAGGCCCGCGTAGCCCTGCTCGTCGTAGAACAGCGGGTCGCCGCCGGCCCACAGGGACTGGTGGACGTGCATGCCCGAGCCGTTGTCGCCGAAGATCGGCTTCGGCATGAAGGTCGCGGTCTTGCCGTTGCGCCAGGCGACGTTCTTCACGATGTACTTGAAGAGCATCAGGTCGTCGGCCGCGGCGAGCAGCGTGTTGAACTTGTAGTTGATCTCCGCCTGGCCGGCGGTGCCGACCTCGTGGTGCTGGCGCTCGATCTGAAGGCCGCTCTTCTCCAGCTCCAGGGACATCTCGGCACGCAGGTCGGCGAAGTGGTCGACCGGCGGGACCGGGAAGTAGCCGCCCTTGTAGCGGACCTTGTAGCCGCGGTTGTTCACTTCCGACCCGGTGTTCCAGGCGCCGGCCTCGGAGTCGATGTGGTAGAAGCTCTCGTTCGCCGACGTCTGGAAGCGGACATTGTCGAAGACGTAGAACTCGGCCTCGGGACCGAAGTACGCCGTGTCGGCGATGCCGGTGGAAGCGAGGTACGCCTCGGCCTTCCTGGCCACGTTCCGCGGGTCACGGCTGTACTGCTCGCCCGTGATCGGGTCGTGGATGAAGAAGTTGATGTTGACGGTCTTGTCGCGGCGGAACGGGTCGACGCGGGCGGTCGACAGGTCCGCGCGCAGCGCCATGTCGGACTCGTGGATGGCCTGGAAGCCGCGGATCGACGAGCCGTCGAAGGCGAGCTCGTCGGCCGGTTCGAAGGTTGCCGCCGGTACGGTGACGTGCTGCATCACACCGGGCAGGTCGCAGAACCGGACATCGATGAACTTGACGTCTTCGTCGGCGATGTACTTCTTCGCGTCGTCGGCGTTCTGGAACATCCAACTCCTCCTACTCCCGGCCCGGGAGGGACGGGGTTGTAGCTCGTGGTGCGGCCAGTGCGGTGGCACACGCTGGACCCGACCATAGGCAGACCGGATTTCTCAAGCATGACCCATTTGTTTCGCAGAAGTTAACCGAGCCGGGTGCGGGCGGCGCCTCGTGGCCGGTTCGGGGCCCTCGTGCCTGCCGGGCGGCAGCCCGCAGCGGCCCCCCGCCCGGCAGGGCGCGCGGGCGGGCGCAGTACCGTGGTCGGGTGGACAACAGGCAAGCAATCGGATCGTGGCTCTCCGGGCCGCGCGCGGCCGCCGAGGAGATGGGGGCCGACTTCGGCCACCGGGGCAAGCGGCTCGGTCTGCCCGAGCACGGGCCGGGATCCGTGGCGCCGCTCGGCCGGCGCTTCGGTGCGCTCTTCATCGACTGGGTCCTGTGCATGGTGATCGCATACGGGCTGTTCGCTCGCGGTGACCAGCAGACGGCCGGGAACTGGGCGCTCGGCGTCTTTCTCGTGCTGAGCGTGCTCACCGTCGGGACCATCGGCTGCACGCCCGGCAAGCGACTCCTGGGTATCAGGGTCGTCGCCGAGAACGGTGGCCGGCTCACTTTCGGGCGGGTGATCGTCCGGAGTGTGCTGCTGTGCCTGGCGATTCCGGCCCTGGTCTGGGACCGCGACGGCCGCGGCCTGCACGACCGGCTGGCCCGCGCTGTCCAGGTGCGTATCTGAGCCGAGGACGGATACCGCAGACGGTATGAGAAGAGGGCGGGTTGCGAACCGAACCGGTTCGCAACCCGCCCTCTTCGTGCGTACAGCGGATATGTACGGCGGAAGTGTCAGCGCATCTTTCCGCCGCGCGGCATCCGCATGCCCTTCGGCATCGGGCCCTTGGGCAGCGGCATGTTGCTCATCAGGTCGCCCATCGCGCGCAGCCGGTCATTGGCGGCCGTCACCTGCGGGCCGGTCAGGACGCGCGGCAGCTTCAGCATCTTGGTGCGCACCTTCTTGAGCGGCACCTGGCCCTCGTCGTTGCCGACGGCGATGTCGTGCACCGGTACGTCGACCAGGATGCGCGCCATCTTCTTCTTCTCGGCCGCGAGCAGCAGCTTCACCCGGTTCGGGTTGCCCTCGCCGACCAGGACGATGCCCGCCTTGCCCACGGCGCGGTGGACGACGTCCTGGCTGCGGTTCATCGCGACCGCAGGGGTCGTGGTCCAGCCACGGCCCACCCGGTCCAGCACTGCCGCCGCAGCGCCCGGCTGTCCTTCCATCTGCCCGAAGGCCGCGCGCTCGGCACGCCGTCCGAAGACGATCGCCATCGCGAGGAGGGCCAGCACGAAGCCCAGGATGCCCAGGTAGATGGGGTGGCCGATCAGAAAACCGACCGCGAGGAGGACACCGAAGGTGACGATTCCCACACCCGCGACGACAAGACCGATCTTGGAGTCGGTCCGCCGGGTCATCTTGTAGGTCAGGGCGATCTGCTTGAGCCGCCCCGCGTTCTCGGCGCTGTTCGCGCCTTCAGTGTTTGCCTTCCTCGCCATGTACGGAAGTTTACGTGGCTCAGGAACGGTGGTCGGCCGCGGCCTCCAGTACGTACTCGGTCTCGATCCGGTCCTTGGCCCGGCGCCGGTCCTCCAGGACGGCTGTCCAGGCATTGTGGCGGGCGGTGCGCTGGCCGCTGCTCAGCAGCAGCGACTCGACGGCACGGAGGGCATCGGTGACGGAAGGGATGGCGGTGGCGCGTACCGGCACGGCCTGCATCGTGGAAATCTCCTCGGAGCGGATGTGCGGACTGAGTGGCGTGGACTCAGCTGCCCGGGCCGATCTGCCCGGGACTGCGTTGCGCGAAGTGGGTGGAGTGCGCTGGGTGCGGGAAGCAGGGGTGGCAGCGGCCCGCGGAGTCGCTGCGCCGTCGCACCCAGCGTCATTGCTCGGTGTTACCAGCGCGTGACCGGTCGGTCAAACACCAATGAAACCTTGATATGGGCGCAGCGCACGCCGACGCGGCCCATACGCGCCCCCGACCTGCGGGGAGCGTATGGGCCGCGTCGAATCAGCTGTTACCGCTCGGTAGCTTCTTGTGCTCGGATTCACACAGCGGGCGCCGCTGCGACGGCGCCGCGCCGCTCGATCGCCTGCTGGAAAAGACGGCCCGCGCGGTACGAGGAACGGACCAGCGGCCCGGACATCACGCCGGAGTAGCCGATCTCGTCGGCCTCCTCCTTCAGCTCCACGAACTCCTGTGGCTTGACCCAGCGCTCGACCGGGTGGTGGCGCACGGAGGGCCGCAGGTACTGCGTGATCGTGATGAGCTCGCAACCCGCGTCGTACAGATCCTGGAGCGCCTCGCTGACTTCCTCGCGGGTCTCGCCCATGCCGAGGATCAGGTTGGACTTGGTCACCAGGCCGGCCTCGCGGGCCCGCGTGATGACCTCCAGGGAGCGCTCGTAACGGAAACCGGGGCGGATCCGCTTGAAGATCCGCGGCACCGTCTCGACGTTGTGGGCGAGCACCTCGGGGCGTGAGGAGAAGACCTCGGCGAGCTGCTCGGGCACCGCGTTGAAGTCGGGGATCAGCAGCTCGACCTTGGTGCGGCCGGCCTCCCGGTCCGTGGTCAGCGTGTGGATCTGGCGCACGGTCTCGGCGTACAGCCAGGCACCGCCGTCCTCCAGGTCGTCGCGTGCGACGCCGGTGATGGTGGCGTAGTTCAGGTCCATCGTGACGACGGACTCACCGACCCTGCGGGGCTCGTCCCGGTCCAGCGCCTGCGGCTTGCCCGTGTCGATCTGGCAGAAGTCGCAGCGCCGGGTGCACTGGTCGCCGCCGATGAGGAACGTGGCCTCGCGGTCCTCCCAGCACTCGAAGATGTTGGGGCAGCCGGCCTCCTGGCACACCGTGTGCAGACCCTCGCTCTTCACGAGCTTCTGCAGCTGGTTGTACTCGGGGCCCATCTTCGCCCGGGTTTTGATCCACTCGGGCTTGCGCTCGATGGGGGTCTGGCTGTTCCGGACCTCAAGGCGCAGCATCTTGCGCCCGTCGGGTGCGACAGCGGACACTCCGGCACTCCCCTTTGCTTTCACTGCATTGGATTCTTCGGCGAACACCAGGGTACGCCCGTGGTTCAAACGGCTTTACGTGTGGCCAACCTGTGGCCGGCAGGGCCTATTCCCTGCCGGGTGTCCAGGCTGTCATGCCGTGGCCACGGCATCCGCCGGGCGCTCGATGGTGCGCGGGGCGAGCTGCGCGTTCTCCAGGACGTCCTTGAGGTGCTTCTCGACGACCGGGAGCACATCCGCGATCGCGATGTCGCGACCCAGTTCGTACGAGAGTGACGTGACGCCCGCGTCCCGGATGCCGCACGGCACGATGCGGTCGAACCAGGTGTTGTCCGGGTTCACGTTGAGCGCGAAGCCGTGCATGGTCACGCCCTTGGCCACCCGGATGCCGATCGCGGCCAGCTTGCGGTCCTCGCGGCGCTGCCCGGCGTTGGACGGGGCGTACTCGGGGCCGTTCAGCCGCGGATCGAACTCCTCGTCCCGCAGCCGCGGGTCGAAGTCGAGGGAGAGGCCGCCGATCGACGGACGGTCCTCGACCGGGTCGCCGAGGACCCAGACCCCGCTGCGGCCCTCGACCCGGGAGGTCTCCACCCCGAATTCGGCGGCGGTACGGATCAGCGCGTCCTCCAGCCGGCGGACGTGCGCGACGACATCCACCGGGCGGGGCAGTTTCTGGATCGGGTAGCCGACCAGCTGTCCGGGACCGTGCCAGGTGATCTTCCCGCCGCGGTCCACATCGATGACCGGGGTGCCGTCCAGCGGGCGCTCACTGTCGGTCGTGCGCCGCCCTGCCGTGTAGACGGGCGGGTGTTCCAGCAGCAGACAGGTGTCCGGGACGGTGTCCTCGAATCTGGCCGCGTGCACCTCGCGCTGCTTCTGCCAGGCCTCCTGGTAGTCGACGGCTTCCTCGCCGAACCCCAGCCGGACGAACCGAAGCTCAGTCACGACAGATGCCTCCCTACTCGCGGTGCCGGGAGCCGGGGTGCCCGGAGCCACGCCACCATGCACTGAATCAGCCCCGAGCCACTGTACGACCGGACTCCGGACGGTGGCCCAGCAGGTCGTTCCCGTCAGCGCCACCCCCAATCCTCACACGATCGGATGAAAGTGAAGCGAAGGTGGCTGCGACCGCCGCAGAGGCCGCTAAATTCACGCCGTCCATGAGGGCTGCCCGCCCGGCCCCGAAGGCAGGAGACCGTACAGCTGATGTCGGAACGACCTCCGCAGCGCACCCCCAACCGCCGACTCGCCTCGCTCATCACCGAGGCCGGCTTCTCCAACGCCGGCCTCGCCCGCAGGGTGGACCAACTCGGCCTGGAACACGGCCTCGACCTGCGGTACGACAAGACCTCCGTGACCCGCTGGCTGCGCGGCCAGCAGCCGCGCGGAACCACCCCCGCGCTGATCGCCGAGGTCTTCACCCGGCGGCTAGGGCGCCGCCTCTCCGCGCAGGACCTGGGCCTCGACTCATGTGCCCCTGTCTACGCGGGCCTGGAGTTCGCGGCGACGCCGGCCGAGGCGGTCGACATCGTCAGCGGATTGTGGCGGAAGGACTCGGGCAGCCAAGCGGAGCTGCGCAAGATCGCCTTCACCCCGGCCGGGCTCGTCGTCCCCAGCAGGGACTGGTTGATCGGCCGGGCCGATGAGTGGGTGGGACGGGGGAGCGAGTCCTCGCCCACGGTGCCGGGCGGCGCCGGGGGTGCCCGTGCGGCTGGTGCGCTCGGCAGGTCCGTCGGGGCCTCTGGGGCTGCGGGGGCCACTGAGGCCGGTGGTTCGGCGCGGCCCGGTGGTCCCGGCGAGGCGCGCGGGGTCGGGGCACAGGGGCTGCACGGGTCGTACTGGCCCGGCGGCAGCGGGCACGGTGCGACGGGGGCGTCCGGCGTCAGTGGCCGCGGCGGGGCCCGTGGGCCCGTACCGTCCCGGCCTTCCGGACCGTCCGCGCCACCCGGGTCCCCCGCACCCTCGACCGCTCCCGCCTCCTTGGGAACAGGGCTGTCGGGCGCCCCCGGCGTCCCCCGGCAACGGCAGAGCGACCGCGGCCCCGGCCAGCGGGTCAGCAGCGGTGATGTCGCCGCCCTGCGGTCGGTCGGCGAACTCTTCCGTACCCTCGACAACGCCTACGGCGGCGGCCACGCCCGGCAGGCCCTCGTCCGGTATCTGGAGCATGAGACGGAGCCGATGCTTCGCGGGAGCTACGGGGAGGCCACCGGGCGCCGGCTCTTCTCCGCCGCCGCCGATCTGACCCGCCTGGCGGGCTGGACCTCGTACGACATCGCGGCCCACGGCCTGGCCCAGCGGTACTTCGTCCAGGCGCTGCGGCTCGCCCAGGCCGCGGGGGACCGCGCGTACGGCGCCTACGTCCTGATCACCATGAGTCGGCAGGCGGTCTATCTCGGGCACGGCAGGGAAGCCGTACAGCTGGCCCGCGTCGCCCAGCAGGGCATCGGTTCGTCGGCGCCGCCCGTCGTCCAGGCGCTGCTGCACGCCGTGGAGGCACGCGGTCACGGGGTGCTCGGCGAGGCGAGGCTCTGCACCGGCTCGCTGGCGCGGGCGGAACACACGCTGGAGACCGCCCGCCCCGGGGACGAGGTGCCGCACTGGGCGCGGTACTTCGACGAGGCCCAGCTCGCCGACGAGTTCGGCCACTGCCACCGGGATCTGCAGCAGTACCGGGTCGCGGCGCAGCACGCCGAGCGCTCCCTCCAGCTGCGCGCCCCGGCGTACGCCCGCAGCAGACTGTTCTGCCGGGTGGTGCTGGCCTCCGCGCGGCTCGGGCTCGGTGAGCTCGACCAGGCGTGCCTGCTCGGTGCCGAGGCCGCCCAGCAGGCGGCGGAGATGCGGTCGGTACGGGCGACGGAGTACGTACGGGACTTCGAGCGACGCCTGGAGCCGTTCCGGGACGCGGCCGCGGTTCGGGGATACCGCGAGCGGGTCGCGGCCCTCGGGTGATCTCTCCGGCGTGACCACGGGCGACTCCTGCACGTGACTCTTCCGCGTGGCGACACGGGTGGTGGCCCGGACCGGAAGCGATCGGCCCGGGCCACCACCCGTTCGGCGGGGCTCTCTCAGTGCCCGCGCACCTCGACCTCCGCCAGCGACAGCGGGTCGGTGCCGGACGCCAGCTGCACGCGGACGTACCTGCCGGAGGTGCCAGCCGGGAGCTGCACGGTGGACGGCCGTCCGGCCTGGCCGGTGACATGCACCGCCGTCACGCCGGGTGCGGTCCGTGCCTCATCGAGTCCGTCGGCCGTGATCGGGGCGTCCGAGGTCAGGACCCAGAAGTCCTTGAGCCGGTCCGAGCAGCAGTCGGTGCGGTTCCAGATGTCGACTGCGGACAGTGACTTCGAGGCGCCCAGGTCGACCTGCCACCACGCTTGTGACGACGGCTCCGCGGTGTGGGTCACCGAGCCCGATCCGAAGGAGCCGTCGGTGTTCCCGTCGACGGCTCGGGAGGCAGGGGCGTCCCACGCGGTGCTCTTCTGGGTGGCAGCCTTGTTCCGGGCGAGGTTCTCCGGGGCCACCGTGACCTTGACCGCCGTGGTGGTCGTGAGACGGCCGTGGCGCAGGGTGATGTTCAGTGTGTACGTACCGGGGGCCGCGGAAGCGGGTGGCGTGACGGTGAACGGGACCTTCGCGTCCGCGCCCGGAGCCAGCGGGTTCACCCGGGTGGCCGCCGGGGTGACGGTCCAGCCCTCGGGTCCGGACAGCCCGATCCTGGTCCCGGACGCGCGCTTGCGGGCGGTGTTGGTCAGGGTCAGCGTGCCGTCGGCGGCTCGTCCGGGGTTGAGCTCCTTCGGCAGTTCGGTCCTCGTGCGGACGAGGGTGTGTACGCCCGGGGTGGTGACCTTGAAGACGTACGCGCTCGTGCTCCTGGTGGCCGACGCCCCGTTCTTCGGCGTCTCGACGATCACGCGGCCCGCGGAGTCCTTGTGCCACGGCAGTGCGCTGCCGTCCGAACCGAGCAGAGTGATACGGGAGTCGGCGGCGACCGGCGTGTCGGCACCGAGGGTGAGTTCGGCGCCGGGCCACTCCAGCGCGGTCGCGTACAGCGTGCCGTCCTTCACCGTGTAGCGGATCTTGTCGTCGCTGGACGGCTCCTCGGCGTGGTGCCAGTAGGTCGTCCCGTAGATCGCCTCACCGTTGATCTTCAGCCAGGCGCCGATGTCGAGCAGTCGCTGCTGCTGGATCTCGGGGATGGTGCCGTCGGCGCGCGGGCCGATGTCGAGCAGCAGGTTGCCGTTCTTGCTGACGATGTCGGCGAGCGAGTCGATCAGCTGGTCGGAGGTGAGGTGGTCCTCCTCGGGCTCGTTCTGGTTGTAGCCGTAGGAGTGCGCGATGCCCCGGCTCGCCTCCCACTTGTTCGGGTCGATGTCAGGCTTGACCGTGTACTCGGGTGTTTGGAAGTCGAGTTCCTTGCTGTCCAGCGCACCGGTCTCGATCTTGCAGCGGTTGGCGACCGCGACTTCCTTCGGGTGCGCCCGGTTCTTCGCGCGGTTGTAGTAGTCGGCGATGACGGGCGCGGTCTTCCAGTACGAGGCGGGTTTGTCCCACTGCCCGTCGCACCAGATGATGTCGGGATCGTACTGATCGACCAGCTCGTTCAGTTGCGGCACCATGTAGTCGCCGACGTAGTCCTTGACCGACGGGGCGCCGGTGTACGGGACTTCGGCGCCGGTGTACGGGTTGCGGACCGGGCTGCCGGTGTACGACGGGTTGTACCACTCGTACAACGAGTAGTAGAAGCCCGCCTTCAGCTGCCCGCCCTTGGTGTCCTTGCGCGCAGCCTTGAACAGGTCGCCCGCCAGGTCGCGCTTCGGGCCGAGGTCCACGGTGTCGCGGCCACTGACCTTGCTGTCGAACAGCGCGACGCCTTCATGGTGCTTGGAGGTCAGCACGAAGTATTTGGCGCCGGCGTCCTTGAACAGCTTCACCCAGGCGTCCGGGTCATACTTCTCGGCCTTCCACTGCCCGATGAAGTCGTCGTAGTTCGCGGCCGTGCCGTAGGTGTCCTTCTGGTGGGTGTTGGTGGCGCTGCCCTTGCTGTTCATGTAGTTCCAGTACCACTCGGCGTAGCTGCCGCGCGGGCCCCAGGCGGGCACCGAATAGGCGCCCCAGTGGATGAAGATGCCGAACTTGTCGTCGTTGAACCAGGTCGGCGTGGGGTGGCTGTCGAGGGACTCCACCGTCGGCACGTAGTCCTTCGACGGGGGTTCGGGCGCGGCGGAGGCCGGGGTGGTCAGAAGGCCGGCGAGGGCCGCCAGGGCCGTCGCTGCGACGAGTCTGGTACGGGTACGGGCATGAGTGCGGGTGAGGGTCACTGCGGGTTCCCTTCGGGTCAGCGGTCGTAGTGCGCGTAGTCGGCCCGGACCTGTTCGGGGCTCAACGCCTCGTCCCAGGTGGTGACTTCGTCGAGATCTCCGCGCAGCCCGGCCTTCTCGGTGCCGATCGAGCGCAGCGGGAGCGGAATGGACGCGCCGACCGTGCCGACGCGCTCGCCGTTCGCGTACAGGGTGGTGCGGCCCGGCTCGGTGACCCAGGTCAGCTGGACCCACTGGTTCAGCGGCAGGGTGTAGTCGAAGCTGTGGTCGGCCGTGCCGTAGCCGGTGAAGCCGACCTTGCCGGTGCCCCGCTGCTGGAGTTTGAGCGCGCCGGCCTTCGAGCTGAGCAGCACTTGGTCACTGGTCCTGCCGGTCGTCCTGACCCAGCCGGAGACGGTCCACGGTTCGGCCAGGTCGAGGCCGCCGAAGCCCACTCCGTCGCGGTCGCTGTCGAAGCGCCAGGCCTGGCCGCGTACCCCGTCCGGGATGGGAGTGGGGTTGTTGATGATGTACGAGGTGCCGGGCAGGTTCCCCGCGGTGTCCTCGGCGAAGATCGTGTTGCCGGGGCTGCCGGCCCACGTCCAGCCGCTCGGGTACGAGGCCTGGTCGAAGGTCCAGTGGTGGCTCGGGCGGCCGTCGTCGACCCGGAGTGTCACCGGGTCGGGCCGCAGGCCGGGCGGGTCGCCGAGCCGGGCGACCAGCGCCCGGAAGTCCTGCACGGTGTCCGGGGTGGCGGAGGCGTTCCAGGAGCGGTCCGCCATGATCGCGCGGCCGGTGGCCATCTGCTGCTCGAAGTAGCCGTCGTCGGCCCAGAAGTTGTAGTCGGCCCAGTTCATCAGACCGGATCCGAGGAGATCCGGCGCGGTGCTGGGCACCCAGGAGTCGTACATCCACGCCTCGTCGGGGTACAAGTGGTGATAGTTGTTCGGCGTGTCGTAGAACGGTCCGATGGCGATCTCGTCGTGGCCGGGGATGACGGGCTCGGTGCCGGTCCCCTCCCAGGTCAGGAAGACCACAGGCGCGTGGACCTGCTGCTGGGGCGCGGCGAGGTGCTCGGAGCCGTTGTAGATCGCGGTGCGCTTGCCGTGCCCGGCGACGACGTCGTCGAGGGTGTTGATGTAGCCGTTCAGCAGGTCACCGAGGGTGCTGGTGTCCGGATCGGCGGCGAGATGGTTCTTGACGCGGGGGCAGTCGGCGAGCTGGCCGGGCAGCTCGTCGGCGCCGATGCTGAACAGCGGGGCGTCGAACCAGCCGGCGAACTCGTCCACGATCCGACGGGTCGTCGCGACCGCCTTCTCGCTGGTGAGGTCGACCATCCAGTTCGGTGTCAGGTGCGAGTGGGTGTGGGCCTGGGTGCACGGGTCGGGGCCGTCGCCGAAGCCGATCCCGAAGGCGTCGGTGATCACGGTCGCGTGTCCGGGCACGTCGATGCCGGGCATCACCTGCACGTGATAGCGGGCGGCGACGCGCTTCAGCCGCTCGATGTCCGCGCGGTCGTAGCTGTGCGCGGGGTCCGCGAGTCCGGGGAACTCCGGGCTGAGGAGGCGGAAGCCCTCGGAGTCGGAGAACTGCAGGAACAGGGTGTTGAGCTTCTGGTCGGCCATCCGGCGGACCAGCTTCTCCAGGTACTCCGGCTGCCAGTACTTGCGGCCCGCGTCGAGCATGGTCATCCGGACCGGCTGGGCGGGACGGTCGGTGGAGCGGGCCTTCGGCACGGTCAGGTGACCGGGGGCGGTGCGCAGCAGCTGCAGGAGCGTACGCGTCCCGTAGAACAGGCCGTGGGTGGAGGCGGCTTCGATGCGGACGGCGTCCGTGCTCTCGAACCGGTAGCCCTCCGCGCCGAGTGCGCCGTGCTCGGTGAGCGTCAGCACGATGTCGCCGGTCCGCGCGTGCCGGATGTCGCTGCTGACGGTCGGGGTGACCCCGCTGACCTGGGCCACCTCCGTACGCAACTGCTTGGCCAGCTCCTGCACGGACTGGCTCGCGGGGCCCGGGAGTTCGGCCCGTCCGGCGGGGAGTGCGGTCGTGGACCGGGACCGGGGGTCCACCAGGATGCGGGTCTTCGCCGACAGCTGTGTGTGGCCGCCCAGGCCGGTCCACCGGGTCGGTCTGGGAACAACGGGAGGCCCTGGGGCGGCCGTTGTGGCGCTTGTGCTCGACGCGGGTTCGTCCGGGGTCTCGTTTGCCGCCGCGATGGGAGAGATAGATCCGATGACTAGAGCTATGAGGAGTGGCAGAACGGGCATGACTCGGCGCACTACGGTCTCCTGAAGTCCGGTTTCGCCAGGACCGTAGCGGTAGATGTATTGCACGACAAGGGTGTTTACGGGAGTGGTGTGGACCACTCCCGAAAACGGGAGGTGAGGTGAGAGATCCGATCTGTAAAGAGTGTTGGGGGTTGGGATCGGCCTGACCGGGGCAGGATGCGCGCGGGCGGACTCAGGCCGCTTCGCGCAGCTCCGCCTCCAGGTGGCCGGGCCGGATGCCCAGATCGCCGAGGATGGCGTGCGCCGCGCGGCGGCCCGAGAGCAGGGCCCCCTGCACCGTGCTCGTGTCCCGGTGGTCGCCGCACACGTACAGCCCGGCGAGCAGCCGGACCGGGCGGCGCAGATCGTGCGGGGGTGGCATGGCGGGGACCGCCTCCGGGTCGTGGTGGGCGGCCAGGAGTTCCCAGTCGTCCGTGGGGGTGCCGTACAGCGCGGCGAGATGGGCGCGGACCGACCGGTCGAGGTCGGGCGGCGGGGTGCCGAGCACCGTCGATGTGATCAGGGTCCGGCCGTGCGGGGCGCGCGAGGGGTCGACCTCGCTCATCACGCAGGTGTGGGCGACCGGGCCCGAGCGGTCGGCGTCCAGCAGCAGTGAGGCGCCGGTCGGCGGGGGAGCGGGGGCGGTGTGGTGCAGGACCGTCACCGGATGGAAGGCCGGCACCCGCAGGCCGGGGAGCAGCTCGGCCGCGGCGCTCGCGCCGGTGGCCAGCAGCAGGGAACGGCAGCCGAGTTCACCGTGTTCCTTGGTGCGTACGGAGGTGATGCCGGCGGCGGTGACATGGACACCGGTCCGCACGGTGCCGGGCGGCAGGGCCGCCGCCAGCAGCTCGGGCAGCGTGGCCGAGCCGCCGGACGGTACGCACAGCCGGCCGCGTGCGTAGCCGCGCAGGGCGAGATCGGCGCAGCGGCTCGATGTGGTGAGCCCGGGGTCGCTGAGCAGCGCGGTGAGCAGGGGGCGCAGAAAGCCGTTGACCGTACGGGACGGCAGGCCGCGGCTGGACAGGGCGGCGAGCGCGGTCTGTTCTGGCCGGGCCAGGATGCGGGACGCCGGGGTGGTGGCGAGCCGGGCCAGGGCGGCGCCGAGCCGGGCCTGGTCGATCGGCCCGCCCATCGGCGGGCGGGGGGCGCTCGCCAGGGCGCGTGCCGCCTTGAGTGCGCCCCGTGCGCTCCGTGTGTGCCGCACGTCGCCGGTCCGGTGCTGGCGGCCCTCGCTGTGGACGAGGACCCCCGGTGCGAAGTTCCGCAGCAGGAGCCCTTCGAGACCTGGCGTCGTGCGCAGTTCCGGATACGAGGTGCTGAGTAGCGGGCCGAGGTGGTCGAGCCGGAATCCGTCCACCTCCTCGGTGGTCATCCGGCCGCCGACCCGTGGGCCGGCCTCCAGAACGCTGACGCTGACGCCTGCACTGGTCAATTGATGGGCTGCTGACAGGCCGGCGATCCCGGCACCGATGATGACGACGTCCGCGTGGTGTGCCGTGCTGAGCACGTGCCCCTCCCCGAGTCGGCGCAACTGCTGGGAGGCTCTTGCCCCCAACAGGCCCCCGGAATGCCCGAGTTCGCCACGAGGCTAGGAGGGGTCCGGTTCGGGCGCAGTCGCGCGCGGCCCGGGGCACCGTTGCACGGGGTCGCACATCCGTGTGATTCGGCCGTTCGTGGTCAGCGCAGCGCCGCACGAATGGCGCCGTCGATGCCGGGGAAGGCGAAGGTGAACCCCGACTCCAGCAGCCGTGCGGGCAGCACCCGTTGGCTGCCCAGCACGTCCTCCGCGAAGTCCCCGAGGGCGATCCGGAGCGCGGGTGCCGGGACGGTGAACAGCGTCGGACGGTGCAGCACACGCCCCATTGCGGCTGTCACCTCGCCGTTGGTCACGGGGTCGGGGCCGGTCAGGTTCACCGGTCCGGACAGCGACTGCGTGTCGAGGAGGTGCCGCAGGGCCGCGATGTGGTCGTGCAGCGCGATGAAGCTCCAGTACTGGCGCCCGTTGCCGAGCCGCCCGCCGAGCCCCGCCCGGAACAGTGGGAACAGCCGCCCCCAGGCCCCGCCCTCCCGGGCGACGACCAGACCCGTGCGCGCGTACACCGTCCGGATGCCTGCCGCTTCCGCCGGGGCCGCGGCAGCCTCCCAGTCCACGCAGACGGACGGCAGGAAGCCCGTGCCGTGCGGCGCGCTCTCGTCGACCGCGCGGTCCCCGGTGTCGCCGTAGTAGCCGATGGCCGACCCGCACAGCAGCACCTTCGGCGGTACGCCGAGGGAGGCCACCGCCTCGGCGATCGCCGCTGTGCCCAGCACCCGGCTGTCCCGGATCTCCCGCTTGTACTCCTGCGTCCAGCGGTGGTCGCCGACCCCGGCGCCGGCGAGATGGACGACGGCGTCGCAGCCGACCAGGCCCGCCCCGTCGACGTAACCCCGCTTCGGGTCCCACTCGACCTCGTCCCCGGCGCGCGCCGGGTGCCGGACCAGGCGCACGACCTCGTGCCCGTCGGCCCGCAGCGCGCGCACCAGCGCGGCTCCGATGAGTCCGGTGGATCCGGTGACAGCGATACGGGAGTACACCATGGCCCCATCCTGCCGCAGCGGCGCAGGGGGCGCCTCGCCCGTATCACTCGTCACGCTCGAATCACTCGAACAGCAGTTGTAGGGCGACATCCCGGTAGTGGCGCACACGCCGCAGACCGCCGCCGCCTCGCTGTCCGCCGCGGTGACGGCGGCGGAGAGCAGCCGGTGCTCCTTCCGGAGCGGTCCAGGGCCGTCGATCTGCCGGAACAGCCGGCGCAGCCGTCCCTCCGGCGACTCCAGGGTGGTGGCCGACAGCGCGCGGCTCATCGCACGAGAATCCCATCGCGATGAGCCGGCGTGCTGGAACGCTTCATCGCGTACGTCTCCGGGCGCGAGGGTGTCGGCTTCTGCACCCCGCAGGACGCCGCCGACGACTTCCGCCGCTTCCCGTTCGGCTCCGCCGAGCGCCCGGCAGATATGCGATGACGCGACCGGGCGGGCCGTGGAACAGTGGCGCGCATGTCTGTGATCCACACGCGCCCGGTTCGCCCCGTCCGCACCGCCGTCCTCTCCGATGAAGCCGCTCTCGGTGAACTCGACCGCGCCACCTGGTCGACGCTGCACGCCGTGACACCGAGGCCGCAGCCCCCGTACGCGCCGTTCTTCGACGACCGCCACAAGCCCGAGGACTTCCTCGTGGCCGAGGCGGAGGATCCGGCGGGTGGGATACGCATCGCCGGCTACATACGGGTCGTCGTGCCGACCCCGCTGGCCTGCAACACACATGTGCGCCAGATACAGGGTCTCACCGTGGCCGACTGGGCGCGCGGCCGTGGAATCGCCAGGGCCCTGCTGCGGGCGGCGTTCGCGGCGGCGCGGAGTGACGGGGCGAACCGGATGACGCTGCGGGTGCTCGGGCACAACGCGCCCGCGCGGGCCCTGTACGAGTCGGAGGGGCTCGTCGTCGAGGGTGTGCTGCCCGGCGAGTTCTTCCTGGGCGGGCGCTACGTCGACGACGTCATGATGGGCCGCTCGCTGGCGCCGTGACCCCTTGTTTCCCGCTCAGCCCTTGAACAGTCGCATGCCGCCCATGAGTTCATGGAGGCAGCGCACCGCCAGATCGGAAGGTGAGCCGGGCCCGCTCGTCGGCGCGTCCGTCTCCGCCCAGGCTTCCAGCGCGACGCGTACCGCGTCCGTGGCGGCGGCTGCGGCGAGCCGGACCTCCAGCGGGTCCGCCCCGTCGCCCGCCAGCCGGGTCAGCACCGGCAGCAGCCGTTCCTCAGAATCCTGATTGACCCGGTACCAGACGGCACGCAACGCCGGGTCCTCCACCGCCGCCCGCAGCAGCCCGCGCGTCCAGCCGAGCTGGTCGGCGGCGTCCGCGTCCGGCACGCGGAGCGCCTCGGTGACCGCCTGCTCCAGCACCCCGGCGAGCGCCTCCCCCGGCTCGGCCGCCTCCAACAGCCCCCGCCAGCGTTCGGCGCCGCCGGAGAGCAGTGGACCCACCGCGTCCTGCTTGGAGCGGAAGTACCGGTAGAAGGTACGCAGCGCGACGCCCGCCCGATGGGCGATGTCCTCCGCCGTGGTGTCTTCCGGCCCGCGCTCGGCGAAGAGCGCGGCGGCGGCGCGCGCGATGTCCAGCTGGGTTGCGGCCTTACGGCGCTCGGTGAGGGACGGCTGACTCGGCTCGGTGCTCATTCCCAGGAGATTACCCCGGCAGGGGAGAGGTGTGCACGAAATGACGTTATGGCACAACGTGCCACTTAGGCGTACGGTGGACATCGATCGAGGAAGTATCGAGACAGCTTCGGGACAGCAGTCACCGGGACCGGGAGAGAACAGACATGAACCGCTACGAAGGCCGCCGCGCACTCATCACCGGCGGTGGCTCCGGCATCGGCCAGGCCACCGTCCACCGTGTCCTCGCCGAGGGCGGCCGCGTCGTCGCGGCCGATGTCAACGAGGCCGGGCTGAAGGCCACGTACGCGACGGCCGTGGCGAACGGCACCGCCGACCGCCTCACCACCCTCGTCCTCGACATCTCGGACGAGGTGGCCGTCCAGGCGGGTGTCGCCTCCGCCGTGGCCACCCTCGGGGGCCTCGACGTACTGGTCAACGCGGCCGGAATTCTGCGCTCCGAGCACACGCACAAGACGTCGCTGGAGTTCTTCAACAAGATCCTCGCGGTCAACCTCACGGGGACGTTCCTGATGATCCGTGAGGCGATACCGGCCCTGCTGGCGGGCGACAAGCCGGTCGTCGTGAACTTCTCCTCCACTTCGGCGAGCTTCGCGCACCCTTATATGTCGGCGTACGCGGCGAGCAAGGGCGGTGTCCAGTCGATGACGCACGCGCTGGCGAGCGAGTACAGCAAGCAGGGGCTGCGGGTCGTCGCCGTCGCGCCCGGCTCGATCTCCTCCGACATGACCAGCGGCAACGGCCCGGGGCTGCCCGCCGATGCCGACATGTCGCTCTTCATGAAGCTGTCTCCGGCGCTCGGGGAGGGCTTCGCCAGCCCGGACACCGTCGCGGGCGTCGTCGCGATGCTCGGATCGCAGGACGGGGCGTTCATCACGGGTACGGAGATCCGGATCGACGGCGGAACCCACTTCTGACGGGGCGGCAGGGCCCAGGGCGCGTTCAGCCGGAGCCGAACCGCTCCCAGAGCAGGGGGAAGCGTTCGGCCAGCGCCGCGTCGTCCTCGAAACCGAAGGGGGTGCCCTCCGGCTCGGAGGTCTGGGGCGGCAGCCCGAGGTCGGGGGTGACCACGCCGGTGAGCTGCTCGTACGCCTCGTCGGCGGCATAGCCGAGATCCTCGGCGTCCCCGTCGATCTCCTCGTCGAAGTCGTCGAGGAGATCGGCGAGGCTGTCCGGATCGTGCAGAGCGCCCTCGAAGATCTCCCGGCCCTGTCCGATCAGCCAGCAGCGGAAGAAGTCGAAGGCGTCGTCGCTCGCGCCGCCGAGCAGTACGGCGGCGGCGCCCCACAGCTCCCAGCGGTAGGCGCGGTTGTAACGGGCCTCGAAGTGCCTGGCGAAATCCAGCACGGCCTCGGGATCGAGCCGCACCAGCCGTTCGACGAGCAGATCGGCCTGGTCCTCGGGGTCGCCCTCGGCGGCCTCGCGGGTGCTGTCGATGATCTCCCAGAACTCCGTCTCGTCCATCACGGGACAAGCATCGGCCTTGGCGGCGGGCGACGCACGCGGACGCGGCGAAAAGAAGCCTTCAGCGATAGAGGTCGCGCAGGCGTTCGGCGGCTGCGGTGAAGCGCGCCCGCAGAGCGGCCGGTTCGAGGACCTCCGACTCCGGCCCCAGGGCCATCAGTTGGCTGTACGCGACATCGAGGGACTCGACCGGCAGGGTGACGGTGAGCTGTCCCTGTGCGTCGGGCGGGCCGGCCGCGTCCAGCGCCTCGTGGACCGCCGAACGGTCCATGGCGTACGGCAGTCGGCGTACACCCTCCTCCGTCACCCGTACCGTCACCTCGGTACGCAGGAGCGAGCGGGCGAACTGGGCGGCCCGCTCGTCCCAGAAGCCAGGAAGATCGAACTGCCCGTCGCGTTCGAACCGTTCGTCCGACACCGCGACGGCCGAGAACCGGTCGATCCGGTACACCCGGAAGTCGCCCGCCACGCGGGCGCAGAGATACCAGACCCCGGCCTTCAGGACGAGTCCGTACGGGGCCAGCTCCCGCTCCACCTCGTCGTCCCGGCCGCTGCGGCGGTAGCGGGCGTGGACGATCCGGTCGTCCCAGACCGCCTCCGCGACGGCGGGCAGCAGTTCGGGGGTCACCGGCTCCTGGTACCAGCCGGGAGCGTCCAGGTGGAAGCGCTGGGCGGCGCTGTCCGAGGCGTCGCGCAGGGACGGCAGCAGGGCCGCCGACACCTTGAGCCTGGCGGCGGACGCGGCGTCCTCCAGGCCCATCTCACGCAGGGCGGACGGCAGCCCGGAGAGGAAGAGCGCCTCGGCCTCGTTACGGGCGAGTCCGGTGAGGCGCGTGCGGTACCCGCCGATCAGCCGGTAGCCCCCGGCCCGGCCCCGGTCCGCGTAGACCGGGACGCCCGCTTCGGAGAGTGCCTGCGCGTCCCGGGTGACGGTCCGTTCGGACACCTCGAGCTCCTGGGCGAGCTCGGCGGCGGTCATGGCGGGGCGGGACTGCAGGAGCAGCACCATTTTGATGAGACGGGCAGCACGCATGCGGCCATTGTGGCCGCGGTGTGCGGGTTGTGACCCGCAGGCCCGCGGTGGCCTCGATCGCCGGCCGGGTTCAAAGATGTCCTCGATCGCCGGACGGGCTTGAAAATCAAGCCCGTCCGGCGATCGAGGACAGAGCCTCCGCCCGACCGGGGGCGAGGCGGCAGCCGGGCGTACCCGGCTGCCTTCGCACGTCAGAGCCCGTACCGCTCCCGGGCCTCCTTGACCGCGGACGCGGTCACCTCGCCGCGGCGGGCCAGCTGGGCCAGGGCCGCGACCGTGATCGACCGGGCGTCGACACCGAAGTGGCGGCGGGCCGCATCACGGGTGTCGGAGAGCCCGAAGCCGTCCGTGCCGAGCGAGGACCAGTCCTGCTCCACCCACTGGCTGATCTGGTCCGGGACCTGCCGCATCCAGTCGCTGACCGCGAGGACCGGACCCGGTGCGCCCTCCAGCGCCTGGGTCACGTACGGCACCCGCTGCTCACCGCGGAGCAGCGCCTCGTCGCACTCCAGCGCCTCACGGCGCAACTCGCCCCACGAGGTGGCGGACCAGACGTCGGCCGTCACACCCCAGTCCGCGGCCAGCAGCTCCTGCGCCTCCAGGGTCCAGTGGATCGCCGTACCGGAGGCCAGCAGCTGGACGCGCGGCGCGTCCGCCGTCGCGGGCGTGCCCTCCTTGAAGCGGTACAGGCCCTTGACGATGCCCTCCTCGACGCCTTCCGGCATCGCGGGCTGCGGCTTCGGCTCGTTGTAGACCGTCAGGTAGTAGAAGACGTTCTCGGCCTCGGGGCCGTACATCCGGCGCAGACCGTCCTTGACGATCACTGCGATCTCGTACGCGAACGCCGGGTCGTAGTTGAGCGACGCGGGGTTCGTGGACGCGATCAGGTGCGAGTGGCCGTCCGCGTGCTGGAGGCCCTCGCCGGTCAGCGTCGTCCGGCCGGCCGTGGCGCCGACGATGAAGCCCTTGCCGAGCTGGTCGGCGAGCTGCCACATCTGGTCGCCGGTCCGCTGCCAGCCGAACATCGAGTAGAAGATGTAGAAGGGGATCATCGTCTCGCCGTGCGTCGCGTACGACGTCGACGCGGCGATGAAGTCGGCCATGGCCCCGGCCTCGGTGATCCCCTCGTTGAGGATCTGGCCGTCCTTGGCCTCCTTGTAGTACATCAGCTGGTCGCGGTCGACCGGCTCGTACGTCTGGCCCAGCGGGGAGTAGATGCCGGCGGAGGGGAACAGCGACTCCATACCGAAGGTACGGGCCTCGTCCGGGACGATCGGCACCCAGCGCCTGCCGGTCTCCTTGTCCCGCATCAGGTCCTTGGCCAGGCGCACGAACGCCATGGTGGTGGCCATCTCCTGCTTGCCGGACCCCTTCTTGAGCGCGGCGAACGCCCGCTCCTCCGGCTCGGGCAGCGCCACCGCGTGCACCCGGCGGGCCGGGGCGGGGCCGCCGAGCTCGGCGCGGCGCTCCTGGAGGTAACGGACCTCGGGGGAGCCGGCGCCGGGGTGGCCGTAGGGCACCAGCCCGTCCGTGAAGGCACTGTCGGGGATCGGGAGTCCGAGCAGCTCGCGCATGTCCTTGAACTCGTCGACGGACAGCTTCTTCATCTGGTGGTTGGCGTTCTTGGACTCGAAGCCCTTGCCGAGCGTGTAGCCCTTCACCGTCTGAGCGAGGATCACGGTCGGCGCGCCCTTGTGCTCAAGAGCCGCGCGGTAGGCCGCGTAGACCTTGCGGGCCTCGTGGCCACCGCGGGAGGTGTAGAAACACTCGCCGATCTTCGCGTCGCTGAACAGCTTCGCCAGCTCTGCGAGCGCGGGGTCGGCGCCGAAGAAGTGCTCACGGATGTACGCGACGTCGCGGGTGGCGTACGTCTGGAACTGCGCGTCCGGGACCTCACGGAGCCGGCGGACCAGCGCACCGGTGGTGTCCAGCCGGAACAGCTCGTCCCAGGCGCTGCCCCAGAGCGTCTTGATGACGTTCCAGCCGGCGCCGCGGAACGCGCCCTCCAGCTCCTGGACCACGCGGAAGTTGGCGCGGACCGGACCGTCGAGGCGCTGCAGGTTGCAGTTGATGACGAAGGTCAGGTTGTCGAGCCGCTCACGGGCCGCGAGGGCGAGGGCGGCGGTCGCCTCGGGCTCGTCCATCTCGCCGTCGCCGAGGAAGGCCCAGACGTGCGAGTTCGACGTGTCCTTGATGTTGCGGTTGGCCAGATAGCGGTTGAAGCGCGCCTGGTAGATGGCCGAGAGCGGGCCGAGGCCCATCGACACCGTGGGGAACTCCCACAGCCAGGGCAGCCGCCGCGGGTGCGGGTAGGACGGCAGACCGTCGCCGCCCGCCTCCTGGCGGAAGTTGTCGAGCTGCTGCTCGCTGAGCCGGCCGTCGAGGAAGGCGCGGGCGTAGATGCCGGGGGAGGCGTGGCCCTGGATGTAGAGCTGGTCGCCGGAGCCGTCCCCCTCCTTGCCGCGGAAGAAGTGGTTGAAGCCGGTCTCGTACAGCCAGGCCGCCGAGGCGAAGGTGGCGATGTGCCCGCCGACGCCGTACCGGGCGCCACGGGTGACCATCGCGGCCGCGTTCCAGCGGTTCCAGGCGGTGATCCTGGACTCCATCTCCAGGTCACCGTCGAACGCGGGCTCGGCGGCGGTCGGGATGGAGTTGACGTAATCGGTCTCCAGCAGCTTGGGCAGCGCGAGACCGGCTCCCTCGGCGTGCTGGAGCGAGCGGCGCATCAGGTACGCGGCGCGGTGCGGGCCCGCGGCCTTGGTGACGGCATCCAGGGAGGCCGCCCATTCGGCGGTCTCCTCGGGGTCACGGTCCGGGAGCTGGTCGAGCTCGCTCGGAAGCTTTCCTACGGGGTCGGTCATGATCGCCGCCTTCCGGAGTGGAGGGGGGTGGAGAAAGGCCCTGACTGGCAGGACAGGGCGATGGGGCCGGTGGGCCCGCGGAGTGAACTGTAAGTCGCCGATCGATGATCGATCAAAGGATGAAGGGCAAAACTTCTCGATATGAAGAAATTGGCATTCGGTGCCGTGAAACGGGGCACGGAGTGACGGGATTTAATACATATAAGGGGCGCTCGCCTGCACAGGCGAGCGCCCCTCGCGACAGATGCGTACGCCCCTCAGAGTCTCTCGGGTGACCTTCGATCGGAGAGCGGACGCGGCATGGTGCGTGCGATTCCAAGGCGTCGGGATGGCCTCGGATGGGGCCTCCCCTGCTCGAACGAAGTTGAGAGTTCGGGGAAGGAGCTACTAGGCCATTTCGGCAACGCCGGAGGGGGTCCCCCTGGCTCTTAAGGCCTTGGGGGAGTGCGTGCCAGGCCGTGGCCGCCCGATCAGAGGTCACCCGACAGGCTCTCAGGCGCGCGGTGCGCAACCGAGCACATGCGCCTTGACCAGTACGCCGATGTCCGGATCCTTCCGCAGGAACGCCTCGATGAGCGCCTCGTGCTCCTCCGCGTACGACTTCTGGACCGTGCCCAGCCACCGGATCGACAGGGCGGTGAACACCTCGATGCCCAGCCCCTCCCAGGTGTGCAGCAGCACGGCGTTCCCGGCGGCCCGCACCATCTCGCGGTGGAACCCCACGGTGTGCCGCACCTGCGCCTCACCGTCGGCCAGCCGGTCCGCCTCGTAGAGCGCCGTCACATGCGGCGCGAGGCGCGAGCAGTCCTCGCCGAGGACCGGAGCCGCCAGCTCGGCCGCGATCTGCTCCAGACCGGCCCGTACCGGATAGCTCTCCTCCAGATCGGCCGCGGTGAGATTGCGGACCCGTACGCCCTTGTTGGGGGCCGACTCGATCAGCCGGAGCGTCTCCAGCTCCCGCAGCGCCTCGCGCACGGGCGTCTGGCTGACCTCCAGCTCGGTGGCGATCCGGCGCTCCACGATCCGCTCGCCCGGTTTCCATCGCCCGCTGACGATCCCGTCCACGATGTGCTCGCGGATCTGTTCGCGCAGCGAGTGGACGACGGGCGGGGTCATGAGGGGCTCCTTCGGGGCGAACCGGTGTGTCGGCTGCCGGGGCGACCGGTGGTGTCTAGACAATACGGCGGCGCCCCCGCCCGGAAGTGATCCGGACGGGGGCGCCGCTGGTGAGGCTGGTTACAACCGTGGTGCTCAGAGGCCGAGCTCGACCTCGAACTCACCGGCCTCCAGGATCGCCTTGACCGCGGTCAGGTAACGGGCGGCGTCCGCGCCGTCCACCAGACGGTGGTCGTAGGAGAGCGAGAGGTACGTCATGTCCCGCACCGCGATCGTCTCGCCGAGGTCCGGGTGGTCGATGACCACCGGGCGGCGGACCGTGGCACCGATGCCCAGGATGGCTGCCTGGTTCGGGGGCACGATGACGGTGTCGAACAGCGCACCGCGCGAGCCGGTGTTGCTGATGGTGAAGGTGGCGCCGGACATGTCGTCCGGCGTCAGGCCGCCACCGCGGGCCTTCCCGGCCAGCTCGGCGGTCTTCTTCGAGATGCCGGCGATGTTCAGGTCGCCCGCGCCCTTGATGACCGGGGTCATCAGACCCTTCTCGGCGTCCACGGCGATGCCGATGTTCTCCGAGTCGAAGTACGTGATGGTGCCCTCGTCCTCGTTGATCCGGGCGTTGATGACCGGGTGGGCCTTCAGCGCCTGGGCCGCCGCCTTCACGAAGAACGGCATCGGGGACAGCTTGACGCCCTCACGGGCGGCGAACGCGGCCTTCGCCTGGTTGCGCAGCTTCATCAGCTTCGTGATGTCGACCTCGAGGACCGAGGTCAGCTGGGCCTGCGAGTGCAGCGCCTTCATCATGTTGTCGCCGATGACCTTGCGCATGCGGGTCATCTTGACCGTCTGACCGCGCAGCGGGGAGGCCTCCAGCTTCGGCGCCTTCGAGGCTGCACGGCCTCCGGCAGTCACAGCGGCGGCCGGAGCCGGGGCAGCGGCGGCGGCCCTGGCGGCCTCCGCGGCGGCGACGACGTCCTGCTTGCGGATACGGCCACCGACGCCGGTGCCCTTGACCGCGCCCAGGTCGACGCCGTTCTCGGCGGCGAGCTTGCGGACCAGCGGCGTGACGTACGCGCCCTCGTCGACGGGGGCCGTCGGGGCGACCGGAGCCGGAGCAGCCACGGGCGCCGGAGCGGCCGGGGCCACCGGTGCCGGAGCGGCGACCGGGGCGGCGGGCGCCACCGGTGCCGGAGCCGGTGCGGGGGCGGCCGGAGCGACCGGTGCCGGTGCGGGGGCGGCCGGAGCGACCGGTGCCGGTGCGGGGGCAGCGGCGGCCGGAGCCGGGGCCGGGGCGGCGACGGGCGCCGGAGCGGCCGGGGCCGGGGCAGCCGCCGGAGCGGCACCGGCGGCACCGATGACGGCGAGCTTGGCGCCGACCTCGGCGGTTTCGTCCTCGGCGACGACGATCTCCAGCAGCACACCGGAAACCGGGGCCGGGATCTCGGTGTCGACCTTGTCCGTGGAGACCTCCAGGAGGGGCTCGTCCTCCGTGACCTCCTCGCCGACCTCCTTCAGCCAGCGGGTGACGGTGCCCTCGGTGACGCTCTCGCCGAGCGCGGGGAGGGTGACGTCGGTACCGGCGGCGCCACCGGCCGGTGCGGCCGCGGCCGGAGCCTCGGCCACGGGGGCCGGAGCAGCAGCGGCGGGGGCCTCGGCGACCGGCGCCGGGGCCGGGGCGGCCGCGGGTTCGGCGGCCGGGGCCGCGGCGGCCGCGGGCGCACCCGTGCCGTCGTCGATGACGGCCAGCTCGGCGCCGACCTCGACGGTCTCGTCCTCGGCGACCTTGATGGCGGCGAGGATGCCGGCCGCGGGGGCCGGGATCTCGGTGTCGACCTTGTCGGTCGAAACCTCGAGCAACGGCTCGTCGGCCTCGACGCGCTCGCCCTCGGCCTTCAGCCAGCGGGTGACAGTGCCCTCGGTGACGCTCTCGCCGAGCGCCGGAAGGGTTACGGAAACCGACATGGTTTCAGTTGCTCCTTACGAAAGTGCGGAAGTAGGTCGGTCGTCGCGCCCGGTCGACTGATCAGTCGTGGGAGTGCAGGGGCTTGCCGGCCAGGGCCAGGTGGGCCTCGCCGAGCGCCTCGCTCTGGGTCGGGTGGGCGTGGATGAGCTGCGCGACCTCGGCGGGCAGCGCCTCCCAGTTGTAGATCAGCTGGGCTTCGCCGACCTGCTCGCCCATACGGTCACCGACCATGTGGACGCCGACCACGGCACCGTCCTTGACCTGGACGAGCTTGATCTCGCCCGCGGTCTTGAGGATCTTGCTCTTGCCGTTGCCCGCGAGGTTGTACTTCAGAGCGACGACCTTGTCCGCGCCGTAGAGCTCCTTGGCCTTGGCCTCGGTGATGCCCACGGAGGCGACCTCGGGGTGGCAGTACGTCACCCGCGGGACACCGTCGTAGTCGATCGGGACGGTCTTCAGACCGGCCAGCCGCTCCGCCACCAGGATGCCCTCGGCGAAACCGACGTGCGCGAGCTGCAGCGTCGGGGCCAGGTCGCCCACGGCCGAGATGGTCGGAACGTTGGTCTGCATGTACTCGTCGACGAGGACGTAGCCGCGGTCCATCGCGACGCCGGCCTCCTCGTAACCCAGACCCTGCGAGACCGGGCCGCGGCCGATCGCGACCAGCAGCACCTCCGCCTCGAACGTCTTGCCGTCGGCGAGGGTCACGCGGACACCGTCCTGCGTGTACTCGGCGCCCTGGAAGAACGTACCGAGGTTGAACTTGATGCCGCGCTTGCGGAAGGCGCGCTCAAGAAGCTTCGAGCTGTTCTCGTCCTCGACCGGGACGAGGTGCTTCAGGCCCTCGATGATCGTGACGTCGGTGCCGAAGGACGTCCACGCCGAGGCGAACTCGACGCCGATGACGCCGCCGCCCAGCACGATCGCGGACTTCGGGACACGGTCCAGCTTCAGCGCGTGGTCCGAGGAGATGATGCGGTTGCCGTCGATCTCCAGGCCCGGCAGCGACTTCGGCACGGAGCCGGTCGCGAGCAGCACGTGGCGGCCCTGGACGCGCCGGCCGTTCACATCCACCGAGGTGGGGGAGGAGAGCCGTCCCTCACCCTCGATGTAGGTGACCTTGCGCGAGGCGATGAGACCCTGCAGACCCTTGTACAGGCCCGAGATCACGTCGTCCTTGTACTTGTGGACGGCCTCGATGTCGATGCCCTCGAAGGTGGCCTTGACACCGAACTGGTCGGCCTCGCGCGCCTGGTCGGCGATTTCGCCGGCGTGCAGCAGGGCCTTCGTGGGGATGCAGCCGTTGTGCAGGCAGGTGCCGCCGACCTTGCCCTTCTCGATCAGAGCGACGTCCAGGCCCAGCTGCGCTCCGCGCAGGGCCGCGGCGTAACCGCCGCTACCACCGCCGAGGATCACTAGGTCGAAAACGGTGCTGGCGTCGTTCGCCACGTCACGTCCTCCATGCATGTGCGCCGTACGCCGGGCCCCGTCGCTGGGGGATGACCGGCCGGTCGGCTGGTGTTCGGCCGCTTTTGTTATTCGGCCCTGTGGTGGGGGCCCTGTCCTGCCGAGAACCCATCTTCGCACTTGTTGACGGTGGGCGGGACGCGGGGCCCGGGTCTGAGACGGACGATCATCCGTCTCGGGTGGTTACCGCTGCGTAGAAAAAAGAATAGGCGCGCAGCGCGGCCTCGGAAGGGTGGTGGTGGGAGACGGGAGGGCCTACCGATTTCGTTGAGAGCGAAACCTGCCGGATCCGTGCCGCCATGCCAACGGGGGAACACATACGGCCCCGGACGTATGCCCGGGGCCGTATGTCGGCTGCGACCTCAGCCGAGGTCTCCGGCGGCGGTGCGCTCCGCCAGCTTCACCAGCGTGCGGACCGCGGAACCGGTGCCGCCCTTCGGCGTGTAGCCGTACGGCGCGCCCTCGTGGAAGGCCGGGCCCGCGATGTCCAGGTGCGCCCAGGCGATGCCCTCGCCCACGAACTCCTGCAGGAACAGACCGGCCACCAGGCCGCCGCCCATCCGCTCGCCCATGTTGGCGATGTCGGCGGTCGGGGAGTCCATGCCCTTGCGCAGGTCGGCGGGGAGCGGCATCGGCCAGGAGGCCTCGCCGACCTCCTCGGCGATCTCGTGGATGGAGGTACGGAAGGCGTCGTCGTTCGCCATGATGCCGAAGGTGCGGTTGCCCAGCGCCAGCACCATCGCGCCGGTCAGGGTCGCCACGTCGATGATCGCGTCCGGGTTCTCCTCGGAGGCGCGGGTCAGCGCGTCGGCGAGGACGAGCCGGCCCTCGGCGTCCGTGTTGAGGACCTCGACGGTCTTGCCGCTGTACATGCGCAGCACATCACCGGGGCGGGTGGCGTTGCCGGACGGCATGTTCTCCGCGAGCGCCAGCCAGCCGGTGACGTTGACCTGGAGGCCGAGACGGGCGGCCGCGACGACGGCTGCGAACACGGCGGCGGCGCCGCTCATGTCGCACTTCATCGTCTCGTTGTGGCCGGCCGGCTTCAGCGAGATGCCGCCCGAGTCGTAGGTGATGCCCTTGCCGACCAGGGCCAGGGTCTTCTCCGCCTTCGGGTGCGTGTAGGCGAGCTTCACCAGACGCGGGCCGTGGGTCGAGCCCTGGCCGACGCCCAGCAGACCGCCGAAGCCGCCCTTGACGAGTGCCTTCTCGTCGAGGACCTGCACCTTGATGCCGTGCTCCTTGCCGGCGGCGGTGGCCACGGCGGCGAAGGACTCGGGGTACAGGTCGTTCGGCGGGGTGTTGATCAGGTCGCGGGCGCGGTTGATCTCCTCGACGACCGCGACGGCACGTTCGGCGGCCGCCTTGAACGCCTTGTCGCGCGGCTTGGCGCCGAGCAGGGCGACCTCGCCGAGCGGCAGCTTCGCGCCGTTGCCGTTCTTCTTGTCCTTGGGTGCCAGCTTGTTCTCGCCGCCCTGGTACGCGGTGAAGGCGTACGCACCGAGGAGCGCGCCCTCGGCGATCGCCTCGGCGTCCTCGGCGGACTCGATGGGCAGCGCGAAGCCGGCCTTCTTCGAACCGCTCAGGGCACGGGCGGCCGAGCCTGCGGCCCGGCGCAGCGCCTCGGCGTCGTACGCCGCGTCCTTCTCCGGGACGGAGCCGAGTCCGGCCGCGACGACGACCGGGACCTTGAGGCCGTCGGGCGCGGGGAGCTTGGTCACCTCGCCCTCGGCACCTGCGGCGCCCAGGGCCTTCAGGACGGTGGCGAGCTTTCCGTCGAACGCCTTGTCCACGGCCTCGGCGCCCGGTGCGAGAACCAGGTCCCCAGACTTGGATCCAGCGCCCTTGGCGACGCCGACGACGAGTGCGTCGGCGCGCAGCGTCGCCGCACCGGCAGTGCTGAGAGTGAGAGCAGTCACGGTGGTGAAATCTCGCTTCCGTTGAGTTCGTTGTCGGTCGATGGGTGGGCCGACCGTGCCCGGCGCATCGTAGACGCCGCCGCAATGTGCCGGGAATGAGCCTACGCGCGCCTTTGCTGCGGGATCACGGCGGCGGGCCGTCGGCGGCCCGTTGTGGCGTCGATGCCCCGGCTCCGGGCGGCCGGGGCCGGGGCCGTGCGGCTGGAACGGGCCGTGGAAGTAGGGTCGTTGGTGGTGCCGGACCGACGGGGGAGAGACATGCGCGCCTGTGGGGCTGCACGCGTGACCTGGCCGGGACCGGCGCTGCCGGTCACCGTGCTGATCCTGCTGGCCCTGCTGGCCGGCTGCACCTCGGTGCCGGAACCCGTCGGCACGGGCCGTTGGCGGCCGGAGCCGGGCATCGGCTGGCAGTGGCAGCTCTCCGGCCGGCTGGACCCCACGGTGGACGTCCCGGTGTACGACATCGACGGCTTCGAGCACAAGGCTTCGGCCGTCGCCGACCTGCATCGCCGGGGCCGCAAGGTGATCTGCTACCTCTCCACCGGTGCCTGGGAGGAGTTCCGCCCGGACGCCGGGAAATTCCCCGCCTCGGTACGGGGGAAGGGCAACGGCTGGGCGGGGGAGCGGTGGCTCGACATCCGCCGCACGGACGTCCTGGAGCCGCTGATGGAGGCGCGGATCGCGATGTGCGCGAAGAAGGGCTTCGACGCGGTGGAGCCCGACAACATGGACGGCTACCGGAATCGCACGGGCTTCCCGCTGACCGCCGCCGACCAGTTGCGCTACAACCGGCTCATCGCCCGTATCGCCCACCGCCACGGACTGGCCGTCGGTCTGAAGAACGACCTCGGTCAGATCCCGGAGCTGGAGCCGGACTTCGACTTCGCGGTCAATGAGCAGTGCGCGCAGTACGGGGAGTGCGACGCCCTCACGCCGTTCGTGAAGGCGGGCAAGGCCGTCTTCCATGTGGAGTACGAGCTGCCGGTCGCCCGGTTCTGCGCCGGGTCGAAGCGGCTCGGGCTCAGTTCGCTGCGGAAGAGGTACGAGCTGGGCGTATGGCGCCAGGAGTGCCCGAAGGCCCGCCCCTAGGGTCTTTCGTTTGGATCAGGCCGGATCAGGGAGCGGGGTCTGTGCTGTGGATCGCAAGGCGGAGGAGGGAGCCATGCCGACCGACGACAACGCGGCGAGGCGCAGTGCCAGGGCCTGCGAGCCCGGCATGATCCAAACGAGAGGCCCTAACCGAGTGCCAGGACCACCAGGGCCGCTGTCGCCGCCGTCTCCGCCAGTGCGCCGAAGACATCGCCGGTCACCCCGCCGAAGCGCCGTACGCAGTGCCGCAGCAGGAGTTGGGCGACGCCGAGGGCGGCCGGCGCGGCGAGGGCATGGTGCAGCGCCCCGTACCCGCCGAGGAGCGCACCGGCACCCGCACAGGCCGCGACCGTGACGGCCCCGACCACCACCGCGGCCCGGACCGTGACCGTTCCCGCCACCGCCGCACCCAGCCCCTCCGGACGGGCCGCCGGTACGCCCTGACGGGAAGCCAGGGTGAGCGCCAGCCGGGCGGTGACCGCGGCGACGGCCACCGCCACCGCGCCGTGCGCCCAGCTCTGCCCGTAGAGCTGGTAGAGGACCGCGACCTGGGCCAGCAGCACGAACAGCAGGGTGATCACGCCGAATGGGCCAATGTCCGACTGCTTCATGATCCGCAGGGCGTCGTCGGCGGGCTTGCCACTGCCCAGGCCGTCGGCGGTGTCCGCGAGACCGTCCAGATGCAGGCCCCGGGTCAGCGCCGCGGGCACGGCGGCGGAGGCGACCGCCGCGAGCAGCGGACCGGAGCCGAGCAGCAGCAACAGACAGCCGGGCACTGCCGCGAGCAGTCCCACGACGAGGCCGGTCAGCGGCGCGCACAGCATTCCGGCGCGGGCGGTACCGCGGTCCCAACGGGTGACGCGGACGGGGAGCACGGTCAGGGTGCCGAAGGCGAAACGCAGGCCATGGCTGTTCAGGGAGGTCACGGCGCGCAGGCTAATCGCTGTGACCGGCCGATAGATTGTGCATAAGGCGGCATATCATGGCAAAAGCGACTTATCGGGGGTGGGTGGCATGGGTCACTGGTTCGATCAGAACATCCTCGAGCCGGGAAAGCTGCCGTTGCTCCTCGCTCTGGCCGCCTTCGTGCTCACCTTCGCCATCACCCGGGTCATCACGCGGATGATCCGGGCCGGGAAGGGCCCGTTCCGCAACATCACGCCCGGCGGAGTGCATGTCCACCATGTGGTGCCCGGTGTGGTGCTGAGCGTCATCGGTGGCTTCGGGGCGGTCGCCAGTGGCCGCCAGGGTGTCACCGCGGGGGTCTGTGCGGTGATCTTCGGCATGGGTGCGGGTCTGGTGCTGGACGAGTTCGCCCTGATCCTCCATCTCGACGATGTGTACTGGACCGAGGAGGGCCGCCAGAGCGTGGAGGTCGTGGTCCTCACGGCGGCGCTGGTGCTGCTGGTCCTGGCCGGCTTCTCACCGCTCGGCGTGAACGAGCTGAGCAGTGACCAGCAGCAGGGCAGGCTCGGCGTCATCCTGACGCTGGTCGTCAACTTCTGCTTCGTGCTGATCGCCCTGTTCAAGGGCAAGGCGCGGCTCGCGGTCGTCGGCACCCTCGTCCCGTTCGTCGCGCTGATCGGGGCGATCCGGCTGGCCCGGCCGACCTCGATGTGGGCGAAGCGCTTCTACCGCAACCGTCACCGCGCCCGTGCCCGGGCGGTGCTGCGGGCCTACCACCACGATGTGCGCTGGGCGGGCCCGCGCCGCAGATTTCAGGACCTGATCGGCGGCGCGCCGGACCGGGTTCCGGCCCCCGGGCGCAAATCCTGAGCTCCGCGCCGCAGTTGCCGGCGCCGGTCCCGGCGGAGCGTGACAGCGCACAGCACGAGGACCGCGGCGATCGCGGCCAGATGCTCCTTGCCCGCCAGATTGTTCTTGAAGATCATCTCGGCCACCATCGCCGCGATCACCAGCGCCCCGGTGAACCAGGCCCGGTAGACGTAACACACGTAGACGGCCAGCCCGACCACCGCCGCCGACGGGCCGGTGTCGATGATCCGGGCATCGGAGGCGGGCAGCCCGAACAGCCCTTCGGGGTCGATCGAGACACCGATCCGCGCGTACATCGTTCCGGCCAGCGTCGCGACGTACGCGACCAGCAGCGTGCGCCACCGGCCCAGACAGATCTCGGCGGTCCCGAACACCACCAGGATCTGCGCCAGCGCCCCCCACACCGGCAGGTCCAGCGCCGGGACGAAGAGTGACAACGGGGTACGCAGCAAGGCTTCCCACAGCGGATCCTCGGCCCGCACCGCCCCGAGCTCGCGCACCGGCCCGGCGCCCCACGACTGGTTCTGCACCGTATGGAGCAGTGCCGTCAGACAGACCGAAGCCAGCGTCATCGGGACAGCCTGCAGCCGGGAGGCGGCGAGCCCTGCGCGTACGGTCCCCGCGAGCGGACCCCACTCGCGGCGAGCCGCCCGGCCCAGCGCGTGTAGGGGTCTCATCCACCGGCTCCGAGGTGCGAGCGGTGCATCCACTTGGGCAGACCGGGTGCCTCCAGGAACCCTTCGGCCCGGCCCGCGGCGAGGCCGATGCGCAGGAGGTCGGAGCTCTTCTCGAAGAGCATGAAGCGCGGCTCCCAGATCGGTCGGTACTTGGCGTTGGCGCGGTAGAGCGACTCGATCTGCCACCAGCGCGAGAAGAAGCTGAGCATGGAGCGCCACAGCCTCAGCACCGGTCCGGCGCCGAGCCGTGAACCCCGCTCGAAGACGGACCGGAACATCGCGAAGTTCAGTGAGACCTGGGTGATCCCGATCTTTTCGGCACGCTGCAGGAGTTCGATGACCATGAACTCCATCAGGCCGTTCTCGGCGTCCCGGTCGCGGCGCATCAGGTCCAGCGAGAGGCCGTTCGGTCCCCATGGCACAAAGCTCAGTACGGCGCGCAACTCGCCGGGCCCGCCGCCCTCTTCGGTGGGCGAGTTGCGGCATTCGAGCATCACGCACTGCCCGTCGGCCGGATCGCCGAGCCGGCCCAGCGCCATCGAGAAGCCGCGTTCGGTCGCCCCGTCGCGCCAGTCGTCGGCGCGCCGAACCAGTTCGGCCATCTCGTCGTCGGGGATGTCGGCGTGCCGGCGCACGGTCACTTCGTACCCGGCGCGCTTGACCCGGTTGTACGCCTGGCGGACGGTCCGCATCGCCCGTCCTTCGAGGGTGAACTCGGCGGTCTCCACGATCGCCTCGTCGCCCAGCTCCAGGGCGTCCAGGCCGTGCCGCGCGTAGATGGTGCCGCCTTCCTCGCTCACCCCCATGACCGCCGGGATCCAGCCGTGTTCGCGGGCCTCGGCCAGCCATGGCTCGATCGCTCCGGGCCAGGCCTCCGGGTCGCCGATGGGATCACCGGAGGCGAGCGAGACCCCGCCGACCACCCGGTAGGCGACGGCGGCCTTCCCGGTCGGCGACCAGATGACGCTCTTCTCCCGGCGCAGCGCGAAGTAGCCGAGCGAGTCCCGGTCGCCGTGCTTGTCGAGCAGTACGCGCAGCCGGTCCTCGTCCTCGGCAGTGATCGGGTCGACGGCCCGGCGGGCCCGGAACGCCGCGTACACGACGGCGATCAGCAGCAGTGTGGAGAGGATGTTGATGCTGACATTGACCCAGCCGGGCGTGGTGATTCCCGGGTAGTTGGTGTCGTTGTCGGTGATGGAGACCAGCCGCAGGGCGCCGTAGCGCCAGCGGTCCAGGAAGGCCGAGCGGGATTCGTCGTGCGCGGTGTTGGTGAGGGTGACCAGGCCCGCGGCGATCAGCGAGGTGACCAGCAGCCCGCCGACCGCGACGATCGCGGCCAGCTTGGGGTTGGACCGGTCGCCCTTCGCGTAGAACTCGCGTCGGCCGAGGACCAGCGCCAGTACGAAGGCGGTGGTCAGTACCAGCGAGATCCAGTTCTGCGGGTACTGCCGGACCTCCGGGAACGGGATCACCAGGACGAAGAGCAGCAGCAGAAGACTGCTCACCACCATGTTCACGATCCAGGCGGCCCGCTTGCGGCGGTGCATGGTGATCGCGAGGAAGAGCGCGACCACCCCGGAGGAGAAGCCGGCGGTGAGCAGGTACGGGGTGAAGTAGTTCGCGGTGTTGTGACGGCGCAGATCGTTGCCGAGAGTGACCCAGACGGCGCTCAGGAAATTGATGAACGACACGACGCGCAGATACCAGATGGCGAACGCGGCGCTGCGGCGTGACCGGACGGTGCTCGGTGCCCGGGTGCTGTCCCGCCCGGATTCCTCGGTGGCCAATCGGACCTCTCCCATGAAAACGATCATATGGTGCATCGCGCAACATGAGGGGACTGTGCTGCGGCCGGATTGTGGCCGGCCGCAGCGCTGCCGGTCCGTCAGCCGTCGGTCGCGTCGCGGTCCGCGTCGCTTCCGTCAGCCCCTTCGTCGGCACCGTCCTTCTCGTCGGCGACGGGTGCACGCTCGGGCAGCTCCGCCGCCAGCGCGGCCGCGGCCCGAACAAGCGGAAGTGCGAGCAATGCCCCACTTCCTTCGCCCACGATGACGCCGTGGTCCAGCAACGGGTTGAGTGCCATCCGGTCCAGCGCCTTGGTCTGCGCCGGCTCGCCGCTCGCCTGACCCGCCAGCCACCAGTCCGGCGCCCGGAAGGCCGCCCGCTGACCCACCAGCGCACAGGCCGACGAGACCACACCGTCCAGAATGACCGGCAGCCTGCGCACCGCGCACTGCAGCAGGAACCCGGTCGTCGCCGCCAGGTCCGCACCGCCCACCGTGGCCAGCAGCTCCAGCTGATCACCGAGGACCGGCCTGGCCCGCCGCAGCGCGTCCCGGATCGCCGCACACTTGCGCATCCACGCCAGATCGTCGATCCCCGCACCGCCGCGCCCGGTGACCACCGAGGCGTCCGTGCCGCACAGGGCCGCGATCAGCGTGGCCGCGGCCGTCGTACCACCGACGCTCAGATCGCCGAGCACCACCAGATCGGTGCCCGAGTCGGCCTCCTCGTCGGCGATCGCCATGCCGAGACGTACCGCCTGCTCGGCCTCCTCGGCCGTCAGCGCGTCCTCGATGTCGATCCGGCCGCTGCCGCGCCGCACCCGGTGACGTACCACCGACTCGGGCAGCAGATCGGGGTCGCAGTCCAGAGCGGCGTCGACGATCCGCACCGGTACGGAGAACTGGCGCGCCAGCACGGCGAGCGGAGTCGCGCCCTCCAGCGTGGCCCGAACCAGCTCGTACGCAGTTCCGGCCGCGCGCCCGGAGACACCCAGTTCGGCAACCCCGTGGTCACCGGCGAAGAGCACCACGCGCGGCTGCTCGATCGCCTTGACCGGTACGGACTGCTGAGCGGCCGAGAGCCATTCGCCCAGCTCGTCCAGGCGGCCGAGGGCGCCCGGGGGAACGACCAGGCGCTCCCGCCGTTCCTCGGCGTCGCGCCGTACGCCGCCGTCGGGGCGTTCGATCAGGTCGGAGAAGTCGTCCAGATTCACGGGGGTCTGCCTCGCGGGTCGATACGTGGAGTGGGCCGGTGAGCCCGGCGGCGGGCTCACTGCGGAACAGTACCCGCCATGTTTCTGACACCCGGTCAGTGCGAGGTTCTGCCCCCGAACCGCAGCTGCGTCATCGCGGGCGTCAGGGTCCGCAGCCCCGGGAGCAGCGACTGGATCCGGATCAGCTCGCCCATCGCGCCCCGCCCCCGCGGCAGCCGCAGCGCCCGCACCTCGGTGATCCCCGGGTGCGCACTGCGCAGCTTGTGCCGCTCGCCGGGGTTCATCGCCCAGCGCATCGGCGGAATGGTCATCCCGCCGACCTTCGATGTGCCTGCCACCGTGCCCCTGGCCAGCCAGCGCGCCATCGTGTCCAGTACGAGGGCACCGCCGGGTAGCCGTTCGGCACAGGCCGCCAGGATCCTCCGTACCTCCTTGGGGGGCAGATACATCAGCAGACCCTGCGTCGTGACGACGACACCGCGGCCCTCCGGGTCCTCGATCTCGTCCAGCCAGGACAGATCGGTCGCCGAACGGGACAGGGTGCGCAGCCGGTCCGAGGCGGGCAGCAGCGCCCGGCGCAGCTCGGCGACCTCGGGCAGTTCCACGCTCAGCCAGTTCAGCCGGCCGTTGTCGACTCTCCAGAAGCCGGTCTCCAGACCGTCGCCGAGCGCGACCACAGTGGCCTGCGGCCGGGCGGCGAGATACCCCTGCACGGCCAGGTCGAAGCAGCGCGAGCGCAGCCCTTGGGCCTGTGAGTGGAACGCGTTCGGCCGCCCGAACCGTTCCTCGAAGGGGTAGTCCAGGTCCTTCAGCAACCGGAGCGCCATCGGATCATCCAGCACGGGATAGGGCTGCCCCGCCTCGTACGCCCGGTTGTAGAGCGTCCACAACAAGGTCTCCGGAACCCCGTTCAGCATCGGTCGCACACGTGCCATGTCCGCTCCTCCTGTTCTCGCGTTCCGTTCCTGCCTTGCGTTCCTGTGTTCCGCGTTCCCGGGTCCCGGTCAGCCGCGCAGCGTCAGCACCTGCCCGGACACCACCAGCAGCACCTGTTCGCACTCGTCGGCGAAAGCGGCGTTCAACCGGCCCAGCTCGTCCCGGAACCGCCGCCCGGCAGCCGTCGCGGGCACCACGCCCGAGCCGGTCTCATTGGTCACGGCGACGACCGTGCGCCGCGTTCCGCGCACCGCGGTGACCAGCTCGGCGGTCCGCTCCCGCAACGCGCTCTCGCCGCCGTTCGCCCACGCCGCGTCGTCCCAGGCATTTACCCGGTCCATCGCATCCGTCAGCCACAGCGACAGACAGTCGATCAGCAGCGGGGGCCCGTCCGACTCCAGCAGCTCCACCAGCTCACAGGTCTCCTCGGTGCGCCAGGCGGCCGGCCTGCGGTCCCGGTGCAGCCCGATCCGGGCCGCCCACTCCGCGTCCCCTTCCCTGCCTCCACCGGTCGCCACGTACACCACCTCGGGGAACGTCTCCAGACGCCGCTCGGCCTCCACCGACTTCCCCGACCTGGCACCGCCCGTCACCAGCGTGCGCCGCGGCACGTCCGGCACCGAGTGGTACTCACCCACCACCAGCGTCGTCCCGTCGGGCACGGCCCGCGCGCCGGCCGCGGCGAGCCGCCGGTCCAGTTCGGCGCCGGGCGGTGCGTCATGGTCCAGATGGACGGCGATGATCTCGGTGGCCGGTCCGATCGCCTCGACGGCCCGCAGCCGCGCCACCGCGTCCGGCCGCCCGACCACATCGCCGACCACCATGTCGTAGGGCTGTGCCACCCGGTCCGCGAGACCGGAGGGCGCGGCGCCCGGCGGCAGGTAGAGCAGCCGTGCGCCCTCCGGAGCCGTCACCTCGTAGCCCGTCCCCGGCGCGTCCATCGGTACCGCCCTCACCCGGTGACCGCTGATCAGCGTCAGCTCCCGCCCGTCCGGCACGCGTCCCGCCGGAGGCAGTCCGGCGGGCAGCTCCACGGCGGGCCCGTCGTGCGGATGGGTGAGCAGCACCTGCCGTACGCCGGTGAGCGAATGCCCCGCACGAGCTGCGGCGAACACGGCCCCCGGGGTGAGATCGAGCAGCAGCGCGTCGTCGATGAGCAGCGCGGTCGCGGCCCGCGAGCGCATACCGCGGGCGGTGGCGCAGGCGGCACAGGGACATTCGGGCCGCGGCAGCCCGTCGGGGGCTCCGGTGCCGAGCAGAGTCAGTTCCACGCTTCCGATCCTCCCGCGTCCGCGCAGCGGGTGCGCGACTTGGGGGTGTCCGGGCGCGCGCAGGACCCGTTCCCGCACTGGTTGGAGGCACTAGGCTGCGGGCAGCAAAGCGACCCAGGAGGCGGACATGGCGTGGACGTGGCGGTTCGAGAAGTCCGACGGTACGGAGACGGAGCCGGCCCTGCAGCCGGAGGAATTCACTACGCAGGGCGACGCGGAGTCCTGGATCGGTGAGTACTGGAAGGAACTCCTCGACGGCGGGGCGGACCAGGTGACGCTCTTCGACGACACGACAAAGATCTACGGCCCCATGAGCCTCCAGGCCGACCAGGGCTGATCGGCCCCGGCACGTGAACAGCCGTACGGGCTCGGGCCTGTCTCCGGGCCGGTACGGCTGACGATCGGGGTCGTGCGGCGGTCCTCAGGCCCGTACGACCCCGATCAGGCCTGTACTGCGGCGGCCGGGAGCTAGATCTCGCCCAGGGTGACCTGCGCCGTCTTCTCCGCCCCGTTGCGCAGATACGTCACCGTGACTTTCTCGCCCGGCTTGTCCGAGGCCAGCACCTCCGACAGGGAGGTGATCGTCGGGACCGGCAGATCTCCGACCTTGGTGATGACATCGCCGATTCGCAGCCCCGCCTTGTCCGCGGCGCCGCCCTTCGTCACGCCGACCAGCGCCACCCCGAACGGATGGTAGGTGTCGTCGACGACCGTGCGTCCGGTGATGTTCAGCGCCGCCCGGCCCGAGTCGGTGACCTTGCCGCTCTTGATGATCTGATCGGCGATCGTCTTCACCATCGACACGGGGATCGCGAACCCGATCCCCGGCGCCGCGCTGTCACCCATCTGCGGGTCGATCGCCCCCAGCGTCGGGATGCCGATCACCTCGCTGTTCAGGTTGACCAGCGCACCGCCGCTGTTGCCCGGGTTGATCGCCGCCGAGGTCTGCACCATGTTCGCGATCGTCGCGCCCGTGCCACCGCCCGCGCTGCTTTCGCTGACGGTCCGGCCGAGCGCCGAGACGATGCCCTGGGTGACGCTGGAGGACAGCCCGAGCGGCGAGCCCATCGCCAGCACGATCTGGCCCACCGCGACCTTCTGCGAGTCGCCGAACGTCGCGGGCTTCAGCCCTGCCGGGACGCCGGCGAGCTTGATGACGGCCAGATCCTGTTCCGGATAGGCGGCGACCAGCGAGGCCCGCAGCACCTTCTCGCCGGTGGCGACGGTGACCTTGAATGTCTTCTCGTTGCCGACCACATGGGCGTTGGTGACGATATGGCCCTTGGAGTCGTAGATGACGCCGGAGCCCAGGCTGTTGGAGGCTTCGATCTGCACGACCGACGGCAGGACGTTCTTGATCACGTCCTGGTATTCGTTCTGCAGATCGCCGACGGTCCGGGAAGCGGAGGCCGACTCGGCTGGTTGGGCCGGAGAATCGGAGTTCGCGTCCGAGCAGCCGCTCACCAGGGCGACTGTGCAGACACCTGCGGTCAGAGGCAGCAGCAGACCGCGTACACGGCTGCGGGAGTGGGATGCATCCATGTCCGAATTATTACTTTTAACCCTATTGGAGGCCCGTTGGGTTCGGCCGACCGGGTACGCCGCCGGAAAACTCCGGCGGCGTACCCGGAAGGTTCTAGCCCCGCACTCCGCACAGATGGAGCAGCGCGGCCACCCGGCGGTACGGATCGGTCCGTCCGGCACGGTCCTCCGCGGCCAGCACCCGCTCCAGTTCGTCGGCGGCCGGCAGTTCCACGTCGTTGCTCACGTTGTCCGTGAAGACGCGCACCCCGTACCAGGCGTGCAGGGGCGCCGCGATACCGGCGAGCGTGGCCGTCAGCGCGTCCAGCCGGTCGGCCCTCACCGCGAGCCCCAGCCGATTGGTGTACGCATCCGTGTCGAAGGCGGCCAGCGCCGCGTCCCAGTCCCCGGCGGTCCCGGGCCGCATCGCCAGCGCATCGGCGTTCCGTACGAGCAGCGAGAGCAGTCCGCCCGGGGCCAGCATCCGGGCAAGTCCGGCCAGCATCGCGTCCGGCTCCCGGACATACATCAGCACGCCGTGGCAGAGCACCACGTCGAAGCTGCCGGGCAGGAAGTGCACCCCGGTGTCCAGGCCGTTGCCCTCGATGAGCCGGACCCGTTCGCGGATGCCCGCAGGCTCGCTGCCGAGCGCCTCACGGGCCACCCGCAGCATCTCGGCGTCGGACTCCAGGCCGGTCACGCTGTGGCCGGCCCTGGCCAGGCGCAGCGCCTGGGTGCCCTGGCCCATGCCGACGTCGAGGATGCGCAGCCGCTGCCCGACCGGGAAGCGGGCCGCGATCTGCTCGTCGATCTGCCGGGCGACGAGCTCCTGGCGGACGGTGTTGCGCAGCCCGCCGAGCCCTTTCAGCCACACCGAGGAGGCTCCCGAGAATCCGGTGACGGTGACGGTGGCGGGGGCGGCGCCGGCGGACGGACCGCCGGCCGAGCCGGAGATATCCGTACTCAGGGCCGCTCCCCACGCTTGACCTGCGGCTTCGGCAGCCGGAGCCGACGCATCTGAAGCGTACGCATCAGACCGTAGGCGACCGCGCCACGCTTCGGTGTATTGGGAAAGCGCTCGTTCAGCTGCTTCTTCAGGCGGAACGCGAGCCCGATCGAGTCGATGACGATCAGCACGATCACGATGAGCCAGAGCAGCAGCGAGATGTTCTGGATGTTCTGCACCTGGATCACGCTGAGGATCAGAATGATCACGGCGAGCGGCAGGAAGAACTCCGCGATGCAGAAACGCGAGTCCACGTAATCGCGGACGAAGCGCCGCACCGGGCCCTTGTCGCGAGCTGGCAGATAGCGCTCGTCGCCACTGGCGAGCGCCTCACGCTGCTTGGCCATGTCCACACGGCGCGCTTCGCGCTGCCGCTTCATGGCCTCCTTGCGGTCGAGCGGCGCGCCACTGGAGGCGCGACGGCGCTGCGACTGGGCATCGCTGCGCTTGGGGGTGGGGCGACCTTTGGGGGCCTGCGGGTCGCGGGGCTGCTTGGAGAGGTCGGCCGTCACCTTGCCGGTGGGCGCCTTCTCTTCCTTCGAACGGCTACGGAACACAAGGCCCAAGGGTACGGGTTCGATCGCCGCTGCCCCAGGCCGGTCGGGAACGATCCGGCAACGGCCTGCGTCCTCGCAGGTGTCCCCATGGGGCCGCCGCGGACTTCTCGACCGGTTTCCCCGACCGCCACCTACTCCCTGGGCCGGAGCGGCGACCGGGTGCAGTCGTCCTTGGGGAGGAGCACATCTGTGCTCGAACAGTGCGGTAATAGAGGCAGGGCCCGTACTGTGGGTTCTGTTGGAGTGCTGGAGCTCAGTCCGTCAGAAGGGGGCGCGCGAAGCCCATGAGCGGTGTCATGAAGCGTATGGGGATGATCTTCCGCGCGAAGGCAAACAAGGCCCTTGACCGGGCCGAGGATCCGCGCGAGACCCTCGATTACTCGTACCAGAAGCAGCTGGAGCTGCTTCAGAAGGTGCGCCGCGGCGTCGCCGATGTGGCGACCTCGCGCAAGCGGCTGGAGCTGCAGCTGAATCAGCTGCAGGGCCAGTCGTCCAAGCTGGAGGACCAGGGCCGCAAGGCGCTCGCGCTCGGCCGCGAGGACCTGGCCCGCGAGGCGCTGTCCCGGCGCGCCGCACTCCAGCAGCAGGTCACCGACCTGGAGACGCAGCACACCACGCTGCAGGGCGAGGAGGAGAAGCTCACTCTCGCGGCCCAGCGGCTGCAGGCCAAGGTCGATGCCTTCCGTACCAAGAAGGAGACCATCAAGGCCACCTACACCGCAGCCCAGGCGCAGACCCGGATCGGCGAGGCCTTCTCCGGGATCTCCGAGGAGATGGGCGATGTCGGCCTGGCGATCCAGCGTGCCGAGGACAAGACCCAGCAGCTGCAGGCCCGGGCCGGTGCGATCGACGAGCTGCTCGCCTCCGGCGCCCTGGACGATCCGACCGGGACGGCGAAGGACGACATCGCCGCCGAGCTGGACCGGATCTCCGGTGGTACGGATGTGGAGCTGGAGCTGCAGCGCATGAAGGCCGAGCTGGCCGGCGGCTCCACCCAGCAGCAGGCGATCGAGGGCGGCCCGCAGGATGCGGCGCAGCAGCAGTCGTCGCAGTCCCCGCACAGGTTCGACAAGAGTTGAGGCGGCGTCATGATCGTACGGATCATGGGGGAGGGCCAGGTCGCACTGGCCGACAGCCATCTCGTCGAGCTCAACAAGCTCGACGACGAACTGCTCGCCGAGATGGAGAGCGGCGACGGCCCCGGCTTCCGCTCCACTCTCCACGCACTCCTCGCCAGGGTGCGCGAGTTCGGCACACCCTTGCCGGACGACTCCCTGGAGCCGTCCGAGCTGATCCTGCCGTCGTCCGACGCGACCCTTGAAGAGGTGCGCGCCATGCTCCGGGACGACGGTCTGATCCCCGGCTGACGCCTGTCGCTCTCCAGCACCCGCACAAGTCCGTGCCCCGTGTCCGGTCCGCCGGACACGGGGCACGGCTGTGTCCGCGGCACGGCGCTGTGGCGGTTCGGCGCGCTCCGTGCCGGCTTCTCCGCAGGACCCGGACCGATTCGCGCGCGACACGCCGTAACGTAGCTTGACGTGACCACCCTCGGAACCGGGGTTCTGCGCATCCGGCACTGGCTGCGCGACCATCCCCTCGCGCTGGACACCGCGCTCGCCCTGGCCGTACTGGTGGCCATGATCATCGGGTCGTTCGTCCGCCCGGGCGTACCGAACGGTTCCACCTTCGGCACTCGCAGGCCCGAGGCGAGCGGTGTGGTCCTGATGGTGCTCGGTGCCGTGGCGCTCATCTGGCGGCGGCGCAATCCCATGGCGGTGCTCGCGGCCACCGCCGGGCTGACGGTCGTCGAGCTGGTGAGGTCCGACCCGCCCGCGCCCGTGGTGATGAGTACCGTCATCGCGCTGTACACCGTCGCCGCCCGCACCGACCGGCCCACCACCTGGCGGGTCGGTCTGCTGACCATGGCCGCGCTGACGGCCGCCGCGATGTTCTTCGGTGCGGCGCCCTGGTACGGCCAGGAGAACTTCGGCGTCTTCGCCTGGACCGGCATGGCCGGCGCCGTGGGGGACGCCGTACGCTCCAGGCGCGCCTTCGTCGACGCGATCAGGGAGCGCGCCGAACGCGCCGAGCGCACCCGTGACGAGGAGGCCCGGCGCCGGGTCGCCGAGGAGCGGCTGCGGATCGCCCGCGAACTGCACGACGTCGTCGCCCACCACATCGCCCTGGTCAATGTCCAGGCCGGGGTGGCCGCCCACGTCATGGACAAGCGCCCCGACCAGGCCAAGGAGGCGCTGGCCCACGTCCGGGAGGCCAGCCGCTCCGCGCTCAACGAACTGCGGGCCACCGTCGGGCTGCTGCGCCAGTCCGGCGACCCGGAGGCGCCGACCGAACCGGCCCCGGGGCTTGCGGTCCTCGACGAACTGGTGGACACCGTCCGGCGGGCCGGGCTCCCGGTCGAGGTGGCCTGCACCGACCGGCGGTCCCCGCTGCCCGCGGCCGTCGACCTGGCCGCGTACCGGGTGATCCAGGAGGCGCTGACCAATGTGCGCAAACACGCGGGCCCCGGGGCGAAGGCCGAGGTGAGCGTCGTACGGGTCGGCGCCACGGCCGAGGTCACCGTGATCGACAACGGCTCGGGGGGAGGCGTCCGCAACGGGGACGGCGGCGGTCACGGCCTCCTCGGCATGCGCGAACGCGTCACCGCACTCGGCGGCTCCCTCACCGCGGGGCCCCGCTACGGCGGCGGATTCCGGGTTCATGCGATCCTGCCCGTCAAGGCCCGCACGGCAGAGCCCAAGGAGCCGGGCGCGGCGGGCCGGACGGGGGAAAACACATGACACCGCCCATCAAGGTGCTGCTCGTCGACGACCAGGCGCTGCTGCGCAGCGCGTTCCGGGTGCTGGTCGACTCGGAGACCGACATGGAGGTGGTCGGCGAGGCGGCGGACGCCGCACAGGCCGTGGAACTGGCCCGCTCGACGCGTGCCGACGTGGTGCTGATGGACATCCGGATGCCCGGCACGGACGGACTCGCCGCGACCCGGATGATCAGCGCCGACCCGGAACTGGCGGACGTACGGGTCGTCATGCTCACCACCTTCGAGGTGGACGAGTACGTGGTGCAGTCGCTGCGGGCCGGGGCGTCCGGCTTCCTCGGCAAAGGGGCGGAACCGGAGGAACTGCTCAATGCCATCCGTATCGCCGCGGGCGGTGAGGCGCTGCTCTCGCCGGCCGCGACCAAGGGCCTGATCGCCACCTTCCTTGCGCAGGGCGGCAGTTCGGGCGGTGACGGGCCGAGCGTCGCGGAGTACTCCGAGCGGCTCGCCGCGCTCACCGGCCGCGAACGCGAGGTGCTGGTCCTGGTCGCGGGCGGGCACTCCAACGACGAGATCGCCGAGCGGCTCGTCGTCAGCCCGCTCACCGTCAAGACCCATGTGAACAGGGCGATGGCGAAGCTGGGAGCCCGGGACCGGGCTCAATTGGTAGTAATTGCGTATGAATCGGGCCTGGTGCGCCCCAGGGTGGAGTGACGGGTGGAGATTCGGCGTACTCCACCTGCGGTATGCGCGGCATAAGAAAGCGACCTGGGGCCGACGCTTTCGGTCTTGCGGATGGGTGATCGTATAGCTGGGCCGGGTCTGTCCCCCAGCCACCCGCCCATCTGCCGCGTAAGCCACAGAAGAGAGACCCACCCATGTCCTGGCTGTCCAGATTCAGCCTCGCGCAACGGGCCCTGATCGGGCTGATCTCGATCGTCGCCCTCGTATTCGGGGCGATCGCGATCCCGCAGCTCAAGCAGCAGCTGCTGCCCACCATCGAACTCCCGATGGTGTCGGTGCTCGCCCCCTATCAGGGTGCGTCCCCCGATGTGGTCGAGAAGCAGGTCGTCGAACCCCTCGAGAATGCCATCAAGGCCGTCGACGGCGTCACCGGCACCACCTCGACCGCCAGCGAGGGCAACGCCGTCATCATGGCGACCTTCGACTTCGGCAGCGAGGGCACCAAGCAGCTCGTCGCCGACATCCAGCAGGCGGTGAACCGCGCCCGCGCCCAGCTTCCCGACAGCGTGGACCCGCAGGTCGTCGCCGGCTCGACGGACGACATGCCGACCGTCGTCCTCGCCGTCACCTCCGACAAGGACCAGCAGGCGCTCGCCGACCAGTTGGACCGCACCGTCGTCCCCGCGCTGGAGGACATCGACGGCGTCGGCCAGGTCTCCGTCGACGGTGTGCAGGACCTCCAGGTCTCCATCACCCCCGACGACAGGAAGCTCGCGGCCGCCGGTCTGAACGCCGGATCCCTCGCCCTGGCCCTCCAGGCGGGCGGCGCCACGGTCCCGGCCGGTTCGTTCTCGGAGCAGGGCAAGAGCCGCACCGTCCAGGTCGGCGGAGCATTCACCTCCTTGAAGCAGATCGAGGACCTGCGGGTCGTCGGTCAGGACCCGGCCACCGGCAAGTCCGGCAAGCCGGCCCGCATCGGTGACATCGCCACGGTGAAGCAGGAGCCGTCCACCGCGGTCTCCATCACCCGTACCAACGGCAAGCCGAGCCTCGCCGTGATGGCCACGATGGACAAGGACGGCAGCGCCGTCGCCATCTCGGACGCCGTCAAGGACAAGCTCCCGGACCTCCGCAAGGACCTCGGCGCAGGCGCCGAACTGACCGTCGTCTCCGACCAGGGCCCCGCCGTCTCCAAGGCGATCTCCGGTCTGACCACCGAGGGTGCGCTCGGCCTGCTCTTCGCCGTCATCGTGATCCTGGTCTTCCTCGCGTCGCTCCGCTCGACCCTGGTCACCGCAGTCTCCATCCCGCTCTCCGTGGTCCTCGCGCTGATCGTGCTCTGGACCCGCGACCTGTCGCTCAACATGCTCACGCTGGGCGCGCTGACCATCGCGATCGGCCGGGTCGTCGACGACTCGATCGTGGTCCTGGAGAACATCAAGCGGCACCTCGGCTACGGCGAGGAGCGCCAGTCCGCGATCATCACCGCGGTCAAGGAAGTGGCCGGCGCGGTCACCTCCTCGACCCTCACCACGGTCGCCGTCTTCCTGCCGATCGGTCTCGTCGGCGGCATGGTCGGCGAGCTCTTCGGCTCGTTCTCGCTGACCGTCACCGCGGCCCTGCTGGCCTCCCTGCTGGTTTCGCTGACCGTCGTCCCCGTCCTCTCGTACTGGTTCCTGCGCGCCCCGAAGGGCGCCACGGAGAACCCGGACGAGGCCCGTCGCAAGGCCGAGGAGAAGGAAGCCCGCAGCCGGCTCCAGCGGCTGTACGTCCCGGTGCTGCGCTTCGCGACCCGGCGCCGTATCACCAGCATCGTCATCGCCGTCGTGGTGCTGTTCGGCACCTTCGGCATGGCCCCGCTGCTGAAGACCAACTTCTTCGACCAGGGCGAGCAGGAAGTCCTCTCCGTCAAGCAGGAGCTGACCCCCGGCACCAGCCTGGCGGCCGCCGACGCGGCGGCGAAGAAGGTCGAGAAGGTCCTCGCCGGCGACAAGGGCGTCAAGGACTACCAGGTCACCGTCGGCTCCTCCGGCTTCATGGCGGCCTTCGGTGGCGGTACGGGCTCCAACCAGGCCTCGTACCAGATCACCCTGAAGGACGCGGGCGACTCCGAGGCCGTGCAGAAGCGCCTCGACACGGAGCTCGGCAAGCTCGACGGCATCGGTGACACCACCATCTCCGCGGGCGGCGGCTTCGGCAGCCAGGACCTCAGCGTCGTGGTCAAGGCCGCCGACGCGGACGTCCTGAAGAAGGCGTCCGAAGAGGTACGGGCCGAGGTGGCCAAGCTGAAGGATGTCACCGACGTCCAGAGCGACCTGGCGCAGAGCGTGCCGCGGATCTCGGTCAAGGCCAACGCCAAGGCCGCCGACGCCGGCTTCAACCAGACCACGCTCGGCGCGGCCGTCGCCGGAGCGGTGCGCGGCACCCCGTCCGGCAAGGCGATCATGGACGACACCGAGCGTGATGTCGTCATCAAGTCCGCCCACCCGGCCACCACGATGGCGGAGCTGAAGAACCTCTCCCTCGGCCCGGTCAAGCTCGGTCGGATCGCCGACGTCGAGCTGGTCCCCGGCCCGGTCTCGATGACGAGGATCGACGGCCAGCGCGCCGCCACCATCACCGCCAAGCCCACCGGTGACAACACCGGCGCGGTCAGTGCCTCGCTCCAGACGAAGATCAACGCGCTGAAGCTCCCGGACGGCGCCACCGCCACCATCGGTGGTGTCTCCGAGGACCAGAACGACGCGTTCCTGAATCTCGGCCTGGCCATGCTGGCCGCGATCGCGATCGTCTTCATGCTGCTCGTGGCGACCTTCCGGTCGCTGGTCCAGCCGCTGATCCTGCTGGTCTCCATCCCGTTCGCGGCAACCGGCGCGATCGGCCTGCTCGTGGTCACCGGCACCCCGATGGGCGTACCGGCGATGATCGGCATGCTGATGCTGATCGGCATCGTGGTCACCAACGCGATCGTGCTGATCGACCTGATCAACCAGTACCGGACGCAGGGCATGGGCGTCGTCGAAGCGGTCATCGAGGGCGGCCGCCACCGGCTCCGTCCGATCCTGATGACCGCCCTGGCGACGATCTTCGCCCTGCTCCCGATGGCGCTCGGCGTCACCGGCGAGGGCGGCTTCATCTCGCAGCCGCTCGCCGTCGTGGTGATCGGCGGCCTGGTCACCTCGACCCTGCTGACGCTGCTCCTGGTGCCGACGCTCTACGCGATGGTGGAACTCCGCAAGGAGCGCCGCGCGAAGAAGAAGGCCATCAAGCGCGCCAAGAAGGCCGGCGTGCCGGCCCCGGCCGAGCCGGAGGAGACCTCCTCCGAGGAGCCGGAGCCCGCGAAGGCCTGACCCGCCTGGCATGACGAGGGGCCTGTCCCACACGAGCGTGTGGGACAGGCCCCTTCGGGTTTCCGCTTGCTGCTTGAGCGCTGCTGCTATTTGAGCGAGGAGACGAACGCGCCCCAGACCGCAGCCTGGACGACGAGCGCCGGGCCGGCGGGGTTCTTGCTGTCGCGTACGGGGACGATGCCGGGGAAGTCGTCGCTGATCTCGACGCATTCGCCCCCATTGGTGTTGCTGTAACTGCTGCTGCGCCAGTGGGCGGTGCTCAGCTCGGGGGAGTGGGTCATGGCCGGTAGCCCTCCATCGATGCCCGCGAGCTGCACGAGCGACAGGCCCGCCCGCTAGAGCGGCGGGAACGCCGGCTGACGGCGGGGCGGTGAGCGTCAGGCGGCCCCGCTGAGAGCCTGGACGATCCGGAGCCACGTCTCGCCGTGCGGCTGGGCGTGCCGGACGCTGAGGGCGAGGATCTCCCTCAGCAGCCGGGCACGGGTCGCCTCGGGTGCGCGGGGGAGGAGCGTGGCCAGCTCGTCCGGCTCGACGCCCTCGACGACCCCCGAGAGCACCATGCCCGCCTGGGCGTGGGTGAGGGAGGACAGCCTGTCGTCGAAGACCTGCCCCTCGATGGCCGCCGCGTGCAGCAGCGCGTTGCCGTCCCCGACCGCCAACGCCAGTTCCACGTACGCCTGGAGGGCGTCGCGGTCCTCGACGAGGCGGTACGCGGCGTCCAGTCCTTCGGTGCGGGCGACATCGAGGACGGCGACGTGCGCGAGCGGGGTGGCCTCGGACGGCTGGGCCTGGAGGATGCGGGGGTGGTCCTGGAGGAAGGCCCGTGACTCCGCCCAGGTGGCGCAGTCCACCCACTCCGCCACCTGCTCCGCGAGGATCAGCGGATCGTAGGCGGCGGTCACGCCGTGGGCGAGGACGGCCTCGCGGAGCGCGGCGTGCTGCTGTGCGGTGCGGGCGTCCAGGAGCGCCAGCTCTTCGAGGGCTGTCGCTGTCTCCTCGCCGCTGAGCACTTCCGCATTCCGGGACCAGACATCGCGTGACTGGGGCCAGTTGGCCGCGAACATCCAGGAACTGACGAGGTCCAGCGTCTCCGGCGACAGGGCGAGCCAGGCCGGTGCGGGGGCTAAGGTCTCTTCTTCCCACGCGGTGCGTACGGCGTCGGTGTCGCTGAAGGCGCGAAGCGCCCGCCGAGCCCGTACGGTCACGACGTCCGCGCCGCCGTCCGGCGCGGAGTCCCCGTCGAGGAAGGCCACGAGCCCGCGTACGCCGATCGAGGCCTGGGGATCGGGACAGTCCAGCAGGAAAACACTCCGCTCGACACCGAGACGCCGGGCGGTTGCGGGGTGGGCGGAGGCGAACTCCGCCACGGCCTCGTCGAATTCCCGGATCGCCGACGCACGGTCGTCGGTGCGGACGAGTGCCCGTGCCAGGTCGGCGAGAGCGGAGACCAGGGCGTTTTCGAAGGCACCGGGGTTCTCCAGCGTCAGAGTCCGGTAGGCGGCGACCGCTTCCTCTGCCGCGCTCACGGCTCCTTCGTCGTCGTGGTTCAGCCCCAGGTGCTTGCTGAGGCTGTGGAGGGACCGGGCCAGATCTGGAAGGAAGACCTTGGCCTGTTTGACGACGAGTTCACGCAGGAGGCGGATGGCCTCGTGTGCTGGTGGTAGTGCCATTTTCGGACTGCCGACGTCGGCGAGATTCTGCGCGAGTGAGCGGAGACCGGTGGCGAGGACGGGGCGGAACACGGCGGGGTATTGCGCTGCCAGCTCGCGATAGATGGCGACAGCCTCCTCCGCCGCCCGTAGCCCTGCTGCAGGGTCTCCGTTGCTGTTGAAGTGGTTGGCAAGGTTGTTGAGGGTGGTGGCCAGGTCAGGGCGGAAGGTGCCCGGCTGTTGTGCGGCGAGGTCGCGATGGATGACAAGGGCCTCCTGCGTCGCGTCGAGCGCCCCAGAGACGTTGCCGACGTACGCGCGATGAATGCCGAGGGTGTCGAGTGCGGTGGCGAGCTTGGAGCGAAACGGGCTCGGATCCTGTGAGACGAGCTGTCGATAGACGCCGACCGCTTCTTCGATGTGGGGCAGAGAAGCAACGGGTTCTCCGGCGGAGGCGAGGTGCGAGGCGAGGTTATGGAGATAGCTGGCCAGACGAGGGAGGTGCACGGTCTGATGGTGTGCGGCCAGCTCGCGTTGGATCCGTACGGCTTCGCGTGCGAACGGCACGGCGGTGGCTCGGTCTCCGGCGGAGGCGGTCCGGTTGGCCAGGGTGTCCAAGGACAGGGCGAGGTCTGCTCTGAAGGCTTCAGGATGCTCTACGGCAAGTTTGGAGTACAGGCGGGCGCACTCCTGCGCTGGGGCGAGCGCACCCTGACGGTCTCCGGCGTCGTCGAGCCGGTCCGACAGGTTGCCAAGAAGGTCGGCCAGATCAGGCCTGAAGGAGGCTGGGTGACGCGCGTCGAGCTCCCGGCAGATGCCTACCGCCTCTTGTGCGGAAGCAACGGCCTTTTCATGATCCCCGACGTAGGCGCGTGCCACGGACAGGTTGTGCAAGGAGTTGGCCAGACCGGGCAGGAGAGCCGTGGGGTGCTGCTCGGTCACACCTCGCCGGATGCGGACCGCTTCCTCGATGTGGGGCAGCGCGTCCGTGTGGGCACCGAGGCGGCTGAAGCTGCTGGCCAGGTTGAGAAGGGCGGAGGCCAGGTTGCTCAGGAACTCGCCAGGGTGCTGTGCGGCGAGCTCGCGGTAGATACTGACCGCTTCCTCGGCGGGCAGCACGGCGCCACGGAGTTGCCCGCCTTCACCCAGGTGCACCCCCAGATTGCCGAGGGCGCTGGCAAGGCCGGAGCGGAACGCCTTCGGACTCTGCACGATGAGTCCGCGGAAGATACCAACGGCCTCCTGGGCGCGCGCGAGGGCCTCGTGATGGTCACCGATATCAGCCAGGCGATTACTGAGGGACACAAGGGATGATGCCAGTCCTGGGAGTGACGCATCGGCGCCGGAACTGACCAAGGCTTGCTGGATCTTCACAGCCTCCCGGGCGGGGGCCACGGCCCCTTTCCGATCGCCGATGGCGGCGCAACGGTTGGCAACGATATGCAGAGCACCGGCGACTGCCGCTCGATGGGTTCCGGGAGACAGCCGCTCCAACTCCTCCCAGAGGGACAACGCCTCCCGCGCCGCACCCAGCGCACCGTCCAGATCCCCTTCCGCCCCGAGCCGCTCGGAGAAGCGACGCAACGCCTGGGCCAGAAACAGCGCCGCGCTCGCCCCGCCCCGCTCCACCAGCCCCCGCAGCATCCCGATCCCCGGTGCACCCGCCCGCGCCGCGTGCTGCGCCAGGCCCCGCACCACGTACGGATCGACCGCCCCCCAGCCGCCGCCCACCGCTCGCCGCTCGACGTGCGCGATGAGCGCGGCCAACGCCACCTCCCCGGCCTCGGCGTGCCCCGGCCCCTCCCGGTCCGCGAGATGTGACACGAACTCGCGGTGGTACAAACGGAACACCGCCTGCCCGTCCTCCGCGTCCTCGACGATGTAGCGGCCGTACGCGGACAGCACCCAGTCCACGTCGCTCTCGTCGTACGACACGTCACCGCCGCCCAGCGCTCCGGCGACCTCCTCCCACACGCCCCCGGCGGGCATCCCGCGCCCGACCGTCCACGCCAGCGCGGTCAGCAGATCCCGCGCGGCGGACGGCAGTTCGGTGCCGTCCGCCAGGACCCGTACCGGCCCGGCCCGCAAGTCCTCCTCGAACGCGGCCTCGATGGAGCCCGGCAGACCGGCCGGCCACTGGCCCTCCTCGGCGACATAACCCCCTGCCAGCAGCGAGCCCGTCACCAGCCGCGCGAACAGGAACCCGCCGCCCACCGTCGTGGCGCGGGCCGCGACCGCGTCGCCCGCCTCCCGCGCCCGGTCCTCCGGGACACCGGCCGCCGCGCACCGGCGGAACACGTACTCACCGATGTCCTCCTGCGTGTGCGGCTCCCGCTCCAGGTCCGCAGTGGTGACGCCCGCGCCGATCAGCCGGGCCAGGGCGTCCGGAAGTGTCTCGTCCCCCGGCCCTTCCTCCGCCAGGCGGCTGCGGAACGCACGGTCGCGGGAGCCGAGCAGGACCGGGGTCGTCCGGCTGAGCGGGAAGACCAGCTCCTCGATCATGGCACGGAGGTGCTCGGCGGGTACTTCGTCCAGGCCGTCGAGGACCAGCACCGGCTGCGGGGACAACTCACGGAGCTCGCCCCGGAAGTCGTCCGCGTTGCGGGGCTCGGGCAGTCCGAGCCGGCGGGCGAGATCCGAGGCCGCCTGGAGAGGACTCAGGCCCCGTAGGTGTACGGAGGCGAGTGAGCGGTCGGGGCGGAGGCCCGGGTCCGGGTCGTCCTCGCGCAGGCCCCCGTGCGCCTCGGCTTCCTTCCGCCGCACGGGATCGGTGAGCGTCGCGATCCGGCCCAGCACGGCCGACTTGCCGCAGCCCGCCGGGCCGGTCACCAGGAAGAGCCCGGCATCGACCGCCTCCAGCCACGCGGCGATCCGCCCCAGCACCTCCTTCCGGCCCGTGAAGAACCAGCCCTCCTCGCGGTACCCGACCCCGCGCGCCGCGAGCACCAGGTGCTCCACCAGCCGGGCAGGGGCCCCGGGCACATGGCGCGGGTTCGGGAAGACCGGCCGCCCGGTGCCGAGGGCGGCGGGCACCGGTGTCTGGCCCTCGCCGCGCCATCGCTCACCCAGCGCGGCCAGCAGGTCCGGGCCGCTGACCAACGCGTTGTGGGCGCTCCACGCCGAGCGGTACTCGGTGGTGGCGGGGCCGGCCTTCAGCACCTCCGCCAACGCGGTGAGCAGAGGGCCGCTGCCGTCCGACGTCTCGTTGCGCCGACAGCTCGCCATGATCCCGAACCACTTGGCCTGCCCGGGCGGCGTGGATGTGGCCTCCCAACGCCGCAGGGCCTTCTCCAGGCCCCGGCCCACCGCGTCTCCCGCGTGGCAGGTGTCGATGATCACCAGGATCTGGTCGGCGCCCGACGCCTCCGCATGGTTGACCAGCGTCTCGGTCGAGACGCCACGGTCATCTGCGCGTGCCCAGACCGTGGCGTCGTCGGCGAGGTCGAGGTCCGACAGCGCGAGGCGCAGTTCGCCGTCGATCAGCACCCCGTGCCCCGACCAGACGATGATCGCCGGCTTCGCCGCACCCGTCTTCCACCAGTTCTTGCTCCACGCGGGCAGGGCCTCGTCGAAGGCCGCCCAGGACGGGTTCCCGCCGCCCACCACATGCGCCGCGATCCCCAGGCCCTCCAGCAGTCCGGCGATCTCCTCCATCCGGGCCACCGCCCCGGTCAGCCGGGGAAAGCTCCGCTCGTCGGCGTACTCCTCGCACACCACGCACAGCGCCGTCCCCACCGGCTCGCGTCCGTCGTCGCCCGTCACGCCCGTCTCACGCACCATCGCCCGCCCCGCCTTCCAGTACCAGCACCAGCGCGGTCATCACGACATGGCCCGCGTTCCCCGTACCCACCCGCACCCGGTGCGGCCCGGCCGGGAGCCCGGCCAGGCGTGCCGCGTAACGGCCCCCGCCCAGGTTGTTCAGCGTCCGCACCGGTCCTCCCTCGGCCGCCGCGAAGACGGCCACCCGGTCGTGGCCCCGTATGTCCGGCGGGACCGTGGCCCGCAGCTCGTACACCTCGCCCTCGGTGATCGCGTCCGGGGCGTCCACCACCAGCGGGATGTCCGCGACTTCCGGGCCCCGGTGGACCGGCGGGTCCGGGGTGAGCCAGTTGTAGAGGGCCTGGCGCAGCGCCGTGTTGTTCTGGAGCGAGCCGTGCTTCTCCCAGGGCGTGTACGCGGGCCGCCCCGCCGCCCCCACGTGGGCGCTGGAGAGCCTGGGCACGCGGCCGTCGCCGCCCTCTTCGGTCCCGCCGATCGTGAGCAGTCCGGTCAGCTTCTCGCCCTGGACCTCGGCGGTGGTCGGGGTCGGCTGGAGCACCCCGCTGATCGGTACGTACTCCACTCCGTACGCCGTCCCCGCCCCGGACTCCCGCAGCGCCTCGTGGAAGCGGGCGGCGTCCTTGAGCAGTGCCGCGTCGGCCCCGGGCAGACCGGTCACTTCACGGGCGTATCGCAGCGGCTCGCCCGGCGCGGTGATCAGCGCGGCGTAGTCGGGGACGAGCTGGTGGAGGGACGGAAGGCTGCGGGCGAACGCGGTGGCGCCGATACCGGCCGGGCCCACCCCGTTGACCAGAGAGAGCAGGGCGTCCAAGGAGCCCCGGTACGGGGTTCCGAGCGTGATCACGCGGCGCGTCACCTCCGCGCCGCCGCACCGCTCCACGTACTGGCGGGTGACCAGGCCGCCCATCGAGTGGCAGACGAAGACGACCCGGGCCTCCGCCCGCTCCGGCGCCGAGGCTCGCCAGCGGCCGAGCTCCTCGTCCACCCGCCCGGCCAGCCGGTCCGCGTTGTAGCGGCAGGACAGCCGCCAGTCGTAGGCGAAGCCGATCAGGTTGGCGGGGGCGTCCGCTTCGTCCTTCTCGCCCCGGCGGCGGAGCGTGAAGTTGCTCTCCAGCCACTCCAGGAAGCCGTCGTAGCCGTCCACGAGCGTCCCGATGCCCAGCAGTCCGTGCAGGTCGCGCATCGGACCGAGCGGGCGCACACCGTCGCCCGGGTGCTCGTCGCCCAGGTCCGGGGGCAGCGCCAGGCCCGTGACGGACCGGCCGAAGGTACGGATCCCGCGGAGGAGGGCCGGGCCCGAGAGGCCCCAGACCTCGTGCCCGTCCGCGTCCGCCAGCCGACTGCCGAGAATGCCCGGGACGACGACCACCATGTCGTCGACCCGGCTGCGAGACGTCATGTGGCGCCGTACCCCCGTGAATGTGCGCTGCTGCCGTGGATAAAGCAGCGTAATTACGGAGAGGGCTGTTCGAGTGCCATATGGAGGAAACCAGGCGGCTCGGGACGTTCCGTACCCCTACCGAACGGGGAAGGCCCGGTCCACCGACCGTCCACCGGTGGACCGGGCCTCACGGCCATGCCGCGGGCAGCACCCCCTACGGCAGCGCCAGCATCCGCTCCAGCGCCAGCTTCGCGTACTTCTCCGTCTCCGGGTCGACCTCGATCCGGTTGACCAGGTTGCCCTCGGCCAGCGACTCCAGCGCCCACACCAGGTGCGGCAGGTCGATCCGGTTCATCGTCGAGCAGAAGCACACCGTCTTGTCGAGGAAGACGATCTCCTTGTCCTCGGCCGCGAACCGGTTCGCCAGGCGTCGCACCAGGTTCAGCTCGGTGCCGATCGCCCACTTCGAGCCGGCCGGGGCCGCCTCCAGGGCCTTGATGATGTACTCCGTCGAGCCGACGTAGTCCGCCGCCGCCACGACCTCGTGCTTGCACTCCGGGTGCACCAGCACATTGACGCCCGGGATGCGCTCGCGCACATCGTTGACGGACTCGACCGAGAAGCGCCCGTGCACCGAGCAGTGCCCGCGCCACAGGATCATCTTGGCGTTGCGCAGCTCCTCGGCGGTCAGGCCGCCGTTCGGCTTGTGCGGGTTGTAGAGGACGCAGTCCTCCAGCGACATTCCCATGTCCCGGACGGCGGTGTTCCGCCCCAGGTGCTGGTCCGGCAGGAAGAGAACCTTGACTGCCGAGGGCTCCCCCTGCTCGAAGGCCCACTCCAGCGCCCGCTTCGCGTTGGACGAGGTGCAGATCGTGCCGCCGTGCCGCCCCGTGAAGGCCTTGATGTCGGCGGAGGAGTTCATGTACGAGACGGGTACGACCTGCTCGGCGACCCCGGCCTCGGTCAGTACGTCCCAGCACTCGGCGACCTGCTCGGCGGTGGCCATGTCGGCCATGGAGCAGCCCGCTGCCAGGTCCGGCAGCACGACCTTCTGGTCGCCGGTGGTCAGGATGTCCGCGGACTCGGCCATGAAGTGCACACCGCAGAAGACGATGTACTCGGCCTCCGGGCGCGCAGCCGCGTCCCGGGCGAGCTTGAACGAGTCGCCGGTGACGTCCGCGAACTGGATGACCTCGTCGCGCTGGTAGTGGTGGCCGAGGACGAACACCTTGTCCCCGAGCTTCTCCTTGGCCGCGCGGGCACGCTCCACCAGGTCCGGGTCGGACGGGGATGGCAGGTCGCCGGGGCACTCGACGCCGCGCTCGCTCTTCGGGTCGGCCTCACGGCCGAGCAGGAGCAGGGCGAGGGGCGTCGGCTGGACGTCGAGATCCTGGACGGGGTGGGCCGTGGTCACGTCACGCACCCTTTCTTCTTTGCGGAAAGCCTTTTCGTCTAATTGACGTTATCTATCATATCCGGTTCACGTCACTTTGACGACGGCCATAGTGTCGATGTGACGCATCCCCCCCGGGGGGCCGGTGTGCGAGCATGAATGGAACAGGCAAGCGCTCGGCCCGGAATGAATCCGCGGTCCCGACGGTTGCAACGTCGGCAAGCAGTCTCCGTACAACCCGGGAGAGAAGCAGATGTCCGTATCGGACGAGACCACCACCGTGAGCGACGGCATCCTCCTGTCCGACGCCGCCGCAGCCAAGGTCAAGGGCCTGCTGGAGCAGGAAGGCCGTGACGACCTGGCGCTGCGCGTCGCCGTCCAGCCCGGCGGCTGCTCGGGCCTGCGCTACCAGCTCTTCTTCGACGAGCGCTCGCTCGACGGCGATGTCGTGAAGGACTTCGACGGTGTCAAGGTCGTCACCGACCGGATGAGCGCTCCGTACCTGGGTGGCGCCTCCATCGACTTCGTCGACACCATCGAGAAGCAGGGCTTCACGATCGACAACCCGAACGCCACGGGCTCCTGCGCCTGCGGCGACTCCTTCAGCTAGGCCCTGAAGGCAGCGACAGAACAGCAAAACGGCGGCGGCCCCGGAATCCGGGGCCGCCGCCGTTGTCGTACGCAGGGGCTCAGCGTCAGGCGCGGGGCACATCGCCGCCCGACGCCGCGTCGACCACCGTCCGGTCACCGAGCGGGGCGTCCAGGGTCACCGTCCGGGTCAGCTCCTTGGCGATCATGATGCAGACCTTCTTCTCGGCCGGCTGCGACTCCGTCACCGTCACCCGCACCGTCTTCCCGTCCTCGGTCGCGCTCGCCGCGTACTTACTGCACACCCCGCCCCAGAACGTCACCGACAGGGTTCGACCGTCGGCGCTGTACGACAGGATCTGCCGCCGGGACTTCTCCGTGTCCCCCGGGGGCGGGGGCGTCGCCGGTACGTCCTTCGCCAGATACGCGGGGTCCACGGCGATCTGCGACACGGTGTCACCCGTGCCGCCCGCGGCCGGCCGCACCGAGAAGAGCCAGGACGGTACGAGCGTCTGCTTGCCCGCCACGTACTGCTCGGTCAGTCCGAACACCGCCTTGTCGACCGTCACGGTCGTCGTCGGCCGCTCCGCCCCGGTCCGCGTCCCGCAGTGGACCTTCGGCGACTTCAGGCCATCCTGCAGCGGTACGGGAGTGGCGCACCCGCCGATGTCCGTGCGCCCCTCCGTCCGGGACGCCGCCCCGTTCAGCTGCTTCAGCGCCTCGCTCGCGCTGATCACCGGATAGCTGTCGCCCTTCTCCAGGCCCTTCAACTGCCCACTGCCACCGACCACTTCACCACCCGCGTCCACCTGGATCCCGGTCGACCAGCCGTAGGTGGGAAGGCCGTCCACCTTCGGGTCGGCGTTCACCACCCGTACCGAACCCATGAGTTGGCGGGCGTCGAGGGCGGCGTCGTCCTGTCCCACCGCCTTCAGGACCGGCGTCGCGGCAGCCCTGGCGGCGCTCTCGCTCACTGCGGAGCCGCTGTCGCCGGGGTCCGCCTTCCGGTCCGAACAGACCGTGGTGCTCTCGCAGTTGTCCGTACCGCCCGAGCCGTACCGGGCGAAACTCCAGGTGCCCGGAGCCTGCTTGTTCACCCGCAGGACCGGGCCCGAGCCGTCCCCGTCGGACCCGACCTTCCAGGAAGCGCCTTCCGCCCGCGGCGTGCCCTGCACCCCCAGCGCCTTCGCCAGCCGGGCCACCTCCGTCGCGGAGACGGTCCCCTCCGCGCGCTGCACCGCGGCCGTGCGCGGCCCCTCGGGCAGCTTGCCGGACGCGCGGTAGACCACCTGACCGCCGTGCGGATCGGGTTCGCCGGGTGCGATGCCGGGTGGGGTGCCAGGCGAGGACCCGTCGGGCGCCGTCGGGTCGCCCGCGCGTTCGTCCAGGGCAAGCGGGGGAGGGGTTCGCTCCGCGCTGCCGCTGCTCCCGCCCTCCCCGTCCGCGGCGGTCGCGACCCAGTACGCACCGCCGCCCCCGGCCAGCAGTACTGCTGCCGCCACCGAGGCCACGGCGAGCGGTGAACGCCGCCGGGGGCCGGTCACATCGTTGTCGGGTCGCTCGGTGCTCACCGGATCGCTCCTTCGCCTGCATCGCCGTCACAGGCCGTCACCCGGCCTGCCGTCCGTCCCGCGGGTGGGGACAACGGTGGGACGGGGCACAGGAGCGCACGGTTCCCTCGGGAGGTGTCGGACGCGATCGGTGCAGGTCTCAGTCGCCGTATTCGGACATGGCGTCGATCAGCCGGGCGGAGGCGGCGGGCACGGTGACCCCGTGAATCAGGGACGGCGCCACCCGAACGGGGGCGGACTTCGCGGGGACCACCCAGTGGGGAGCCATCCGTGCGCAGTCACCGCGCAGCTCGGCCAGGCTGATCTCGGACTCGCGTGTGGCGATGTGGTTCGACATATCCGCACCGTAGGCATCGCACGCCTCAGGAAGAAAGCCCTACTATCGGGTAGTTTTCCCCCCTTCAGGGCGAGTGCGGGGAGCGGGTAGCGTGAACTGTCACGCCGCCCCGGGAACGCAGTCACCCGTTCCCCCCGATCTCCACAGGAGCAGTCTCCCCGTGCGAATCGCAGTCACCGGCTCCATCGCCACCGATCACCTCATGACCTTCCCCGGCCGTTTTGCCGACCAGCTGGTCGCGGATCAGCTGCACACGGTCTCGCTCTCCTTCCTGGTCGACAACCTCGACGTGCGCCGGGGCGGTGTCGCCGCCAATATCTGCTTCGGTATGGGTCTGCTGGGTACCAACCCGATCCTGGTCGGTGCCGCGGGCTCCGACTTCGACGAGTACCGTGCCTGGCTCGACCGCCACGGCGTCGACACCGGTTCGGTACGGATCTCCGAGGTCCTGCACACCGCCCGGTTCGTCTGCACGACGGACGCCGACCACAACCAGATCGGCTCCTTCTACACGGGCGCGATGAGCGAGGCCCGGCTCATCGAGCTGAAGGCCGTCGCCGACCGCGTCGGCGGCCTCGACCTCGTCTCGATCGGCGCCGACGACCCCGAGGGGATGCTCCGCCACACCGAGGAGTGCCGCACCCGCGGAATCCCGTTCGCCGCGGACTTCTCGCAGCAGATCGCCCGGATGGACGGCGACGAGATCCGGATCCTCCTCGACGGCGCCACGTACCTCTTCTCCAACGAGTACGAGAAGGGGCTCATCGAGTCCAAGACCGGCTGGAGCGACGAGGAGATCCTGGCCAAGGTCGGCCACCGGGTCACCACGCTGGGCGCCCGCGGTGTCCGGATCGAGCGGGCCGGCCAGGAGACGATCGAGGTCGGCTGCCCGGAGGAGGAGATCAAGGCCGACCCGACCGGTGTCGGCGACGCCTTCCGGGCCGGTTTCCTCTCCGGTCTCGCCTGGGGCGTCGGCCTGGAGCGCGCCGCCCAGGTCGGCTGCATGCTCGCCACCCTGGTGATCGAGACGGTCGGCACCCAGGAGTACACCCTGCGCCGCGCCCACTTCATGGACCGCTTCACCAAGGCGTACGGCCACGACGCCGCCGCCGAGGTCCGCGCCCACCTCGCGTAGTCAGGTCAGCCGGCGGACCACATAGGCCGAGCCACGGTCCGCCGGCTCCTCGCCCACGTACTCCTGCTCGCGCATCGCGCACCAGGCCGGGATGTCCAGGCGCGCCGCCTCGTCGTCGGAGAGCACGGTCACCGTCCCGCCCAGCGGTACCTGCCCGATCACCTTTGCCAGCTCGATCACAGGGATCGGGCAGCGCTTCCCGAGGGCGTCGACCACCAGGGACGCGGTCACGGCAGGGGAGGGGGGCGCGGAAACGGGAGCGCCCAGCCTCTCCCGTACCTCTGCCACCACCCGCGGCAGCACGTCCAGGAAGCGCTCGACCTCCTCGTCCGCGGTGCCGGTCGGCAGCGACACCCGTACGTTCCCCTCCGACAGCACCCCCATCGCCCTGAGCACATGGCTCGGCGTCAGCGTGCTGCTGGTGCAGGACGAACCGGACGATACGGAGAATTCGGCCCGGTCCAGTTCATGGAGCAGTGTCTCTCCATCGACATAGAGACAGGAGAAGGTCACCAGATGCGGCAGCCGCCGCACCGGATCGCCGACCACCTCCACATCGGGCACCAGCTGCGGTACCCGGGCCCTGATGCGGTCCACCAGGGCCCGCAGCCGCACGGACTCCGCCGCCGCCTCCGCCCGCACCGCCCGCAGCGATGCCGCCGCGGCCACGATCGCCGGAAGATTCTCGAACCCCGCGGCCCGCCCCGACTCCCGCTCGTCGGCCGGTCCTTGAACCGCGAACCGCACCCCCTTGCGTACCGCCAGCAGCCCGACACCCGAGGGGCCGCCCCACTTGTGCGCGCTGGCCGCCAGCAGCGACCAGCCGTCCGGCGCCGGCCCCCAGCCCAGCGACTGCGCGGCATCCACCAGCAGCGGCACCCCCGCCGCCCGGCAGACCTCCGCGACCTCGGCCACCGGCTGTTCGGTGCCGACCTCGTGATTGGCGGACTGCAGACAGGCCAGCGCGGTGTCCTCGCGCAGCACATCCGCGTACGCCTCCGCACTCACCGCCCCCGACCGGTCCACCGCGACCTCGGAGACCGATCCGCCTTGCGCCTCATGGGCGGCGGCCGAATGGAGCACCGACGAGTGCTCCACCGCGGAGAAGACCAGATGGCGGCCGACACGCCGACGCCCCGCGAGAGCCCCCGAAATTCCGGAGTGCACCGCCCGCGTACCCGAAGGAGTGAATGTGAGCTCGTCCGGACGGCACCCGACGGCCGCCGCGGCGGCCTCCCGGGCCGCGTCGAGCAACAGCCGGGCCCGCCGCCCCTCGCGGTAGAGCCTGGCCGGGTCGGCCCACCCCTCGTCCAGCGCGGCAAGCAGCGCCTGGCGGGCGACGGGGTGCAGGGGGGCGGAGGATGCGGCGTCGAAGTAGGGCACGCGGCCACGCTAGCCCGCGCCGGGCCCGCACCCGGGGGCGGGCCGCCCGCCCAGCCAGGAGAGGGGGCGTCAGATGGCGGCCGGAGGCCCGTATTCCACCCCTTCGGGGTGCCGGACGGCGCGTTGGGCACCCTCCCCGCGCGACCCCAAATAGCGTCCAGTAGGGTTTGGTCCGCATAAACATCCAAACCCCTGCCCGCGTCAGGGCGGCGACCGACCAGACAGACGGCCGCGCCGACCGCGCGGGCGAGACTCTCGGGAAGGCGCTACGTGAGTCCCAACGGCTCCGACCGCTCGTCGCGGCGCCCGATGCGGCGGAAGCTGCCGCAGGTGCTGACTGCGGGCCTGATCCTGGCGACCGCCACCGGTTGCACATACAAGGACTTCCCCCGCCTCGGTATGCCTACGCCGGTAACGGAAGAGGCACCACGGATCCTTTCCCTCTGGCAGGGCTCGTGGGCGGCAGCGCTCGCCACGGGCGTGCTGGTCTGGGGCCTGATCCTGTGGAGTGTCATCTTCCACCGGCGCAGCCGCACCAAGGTCGAGGTTCCTACGCAGACCAGGTACAACATGCCCATCGAGGCGCTGTACACCGTGGTCCCTCTGATCATCGTCTCGGTGTTGTTCTACTTCACCGCGCGCGATGAATCGAAGATCCTTTCGCTCTCCCCGAAGCCTGCCCACACGATCAACGTGGTCGGCTACCAGTGGAGCTGGGCCTTCAACTACATCGAGAACGTGGACGGGTCCACCGCCACGGGCAACGAGATCCCCAAGGAACTCGACGCCATCCCGGACAGGTTCCGGAAGGATTTCCCCAAGGGTGCTGAAGGCGTCTACGACTACGGCGTCCCGGGAACCAGGAACCCGCAGAACGGCAACCCGGGTCCGACCCTGTGGCTGCCGAAGGGCGAGAAGGTCCGCTTCGTTCTGACTTCGCGTGACGTCATCCACTCCTTCTGGGTGGTGCCGTTCCTCATGAAGCAGGACGTCTTTCCGGGCCACACCAACGCCTTCGAGGTGACTCCCAACCAGGAGGGCACCTTCATGGGCAAGTGCGCCGAGCTCTGCGGCGTCGACCACTCCCGGATGCTCTTCAACGTCAAGATCGTCTCTCCGGAGCGCTACCAGGCGCACCTCAAGGAGCTGGCGAAGAAGGGCCAGACGGGCTACGTGCCGGCCGGCATCGCGCAGACTGACCCGGCCAGGAATGCGGAGACGAACAAACTGTGAGCATCCTCAACGAACCTCAGGGTGCCGCGGCAGCAGACGACTCGTACGAGGACGAGCTGCCGGTCCGGCGGAAGCAGCCGGGAAACGTCGTCATCAAGTGGTTGACCACCACTGACCACAAGACGATCGGCACGATGTACCTGGTCACATCGTTCGCGTTCTTCTGCATCGGCGGTCTGATGGCGCTCTTCATGCGCGCCGAACTGGCCCGTCCCGGCACGCAGATCATGTCGAACGAGCAGTTCAACCAGGCGTTCACGATGCACGGCACGATCATGCTGCTGATGTTCGCGACGCCGCTGTTCGCCGGATTCGCGAACTGGATCATGCCGCTGCAGATCGGCGCGCCCGACGTGGCGTTCCCGCGGTTGAACATGTTCGCGTACTGGCTGTACCTCTTCGGCTCGATCATCGCGGTGGCCGGCTTCCTCACCCCGCAGGGTGCGGCCGACTTCGGCTGGTTCGCCTACTCCCCGCTCTCGGACGCCGTCCGCTCGCCGGGTGTCGGTGCCGACATGTGGATCATGGGTCTGGCCTTCTCCGGCTTCGGTACGATCCTCGGTTCGGTCAACTTCATCACCACGATCATCTGCATGCGTGCTCCCGGCATGACGATGTTCCGCATGCCGATCTTCGTCTGGAACGTCCTGCTGACCGGTGTGCTGGTCCTGCTGGCCTTCCCGGTCCTCGCCGCCGCGCTCTTCGCGCTGGAGGCGGACCGCAAGTTCGGTGCGCATGTATTCGACGCGGCCAATGGCGGCCCATTGCTCTGGCAGCACCTCTTCTGGTTCTTCGGCCATCCAGAGGTGTACATCATTGCCTTGCCATTCTTCGGAATCATTTCCGAAGTGATCCCGGTGTTCAGCCGAAAGCCGATGTTCGGCTACATCGGTCTGATCAGCGCGACGATCGCGATCGCAGGCCTCTCCGTGACCGTGTGGGCGCACCACATGTACGTCACCGGCGGTGTGCTGTTGCCGTTCTTCTCGTTCATGACATTCCTCATCGCGGTACCGACCGGTGTGAAGTTCTTCAACTGGATCGGCACGATGTGGAAGGGATCGCTGTCCTTCGAGACACCGATGCTCTGGGCCGTCGGCTTCCTGATCACCTTCACCTTCGGTGGTCTGACCGGTGTGATCCTGGCGTCGCCCCCGATGGACTTCCACGTCTCGGACTCGTACTTCGTCGTCGCGCACTTCCACTACGTCATCTTCGGCACCGTGGTCTTCGCGATGTTCTCCGGATTCCACTTCTGGTGGCCGAAGTTCACCGGCAAGATGCTGGACGAGCGGCTCGGCAAGATCACGTTCTGGACGCTGTTCGTGGGCTTCCACGGCACGTTCCTGGTGCAGCACTGGCTGGGTGCCGAGGGCATGCCGCGTCGTTACGCGGACTACCTCGCCGCCGACGGCTTCACCGCGCTGAACACGATCTCGACGATCTCCTCGTTCCTGCTCGGCCTGTCGATGCTGCCGTTCTTCTACAACGTGTGGAAGACCGCGAAGTACGGCAAGAAGATCGAGGTCGACGACCCGTGGGGCTACGGCCGTTCGCTGGAGTGGGCGACCTCCTGCCCGCCGCCGCGGCACAACTTCCTCACGCTGCCGCGGATCCGTTCCGAATCCCCGGCGTTCGACCTGCATCACCCGGAGATCGCGGCGCTCGAGCAGCTGGAGCACCAGTTCGCGGATGACAAGGCCCTCGCTGGTGGCAAGGAGGCCGGTAAGTGAAGATCCAGGGCAAGATGTTCCTCTGGCTGAGCGTCTTCATCCTCGCCATGGCCATCACGTACGGCGTGTGGTCGAAGGAGCCGGCCGGTACCACCGCGCTCGTCCTGGCCTTCGGCCTGAGCGTCATGATCGGCTTCTACCTGGCCTTCACGGCGCAGCGGGTCGACGCCATGGCTCAGGACAACAAGGAAGCCGATGTCGCGGACGAGGCCGGCGAGGTGGGGTTCTTCTCCCCGCACAGCTGGCAGCCGCTCTCGTTGGCCGTCGGTGGTGCCCTGGCCTTCCTGGGCATCGTCTTCGGCTGGTGGCTGCTCTACTTCTCGCTCCCGGTGATCCTGATCGGCCTGTTCGGCTGGGTCTTCGAGTACTACCGCGGCGAGAACCGCACCCAGTGACAGCGAGTCACCGCTCCACCTGACGGGGGGCCTGTACTTCTCCACCAAGGGAAGTGCAGGCCCCCCGTTCGGCGTGTACTTCTCCGCCAAAAGAAGTGCAAATCCCCCGTTTGCAGTCACATTGCGCGCTTATAGGGATGAATCTTCATAGCGTGTGTTCATGAACCACGCGCCGCGCTTCCGCCCCGTAGTGAGCTGCACTCTGCTGGTCGTGACCCTGGTCGCAGGAGTGACCGCCTGCGGCGGGTCACATGGCCACCCGCTTGCGGCGAAACCCTACGACGCGGCGGACGAGATCTCCTCCAACGTTCCCGAGGGTGACGAGAAGGCCGACTCCGACAAGCCGCTCGAAGTAACCGTCAACGACGACGACGGCCGGATCACGGACGTGTCGGCAGTGGACGCGATCGGACGCCATCTGGCCGGCGAGCTCGATGCCGACGGGAAGCGCTGGCACTCCACCTCCCCGCTCGCCGCCGGCGCCCGCTACACGGTCCGGGTCAGCATGGAGGACGGCGACGGCGACCCGGGCGGCCGCACGCTCTCCTTCGAGACCGCCTCCGCCAAGGCCAAGAAGCTCCTGAAGGTCACCTTCGGCCCTCAGGCGGGCACCTACGGCGTCGGACAGCCCATTACGGCGGAACTCAGCGCTCCGGTCAAGGACAAGGCGTCCAGGGCCATCGTGGAGCGTGCCCTGCGGGTCCGCTCCACGCCCGCCGTGACCGGCTCCTGGTACTGGGTCGACGACAAGATCCTGCACTACCGCCCCAAGGACTACTGGCCCGCCAAGGCCACCATCGAGGTCACCAGCAGCCTGACGGGCATCAAGGTCAACGACACGCTGTACGGAGCCCCCGCGAAGGCGCTGAAGCTCACCACGGGCGACCGTGTCGAGGCCATCACCGACGCCGCAGCGCACACGATGACCGTCAAACGCAACGGGAAAGTGATCAATACCATTCCGGTGACCACCGGCAAACCCGGCTTCTCCACCCGAAACGGCGTCAAGGTCGTGCTGAGCAAGGAGTACTCCGTACGCATGCGCGGGGAGACCATCGGCATCTCGGAGAATTCCGACGACGGGTACGACCTGCTGGTCTACTACGCGACCCGCGTCACATGGAGCGGCGAGTACGTGCACGCGGCCCCCTGGTCCACCGGTTCGCAGGGGTACGCGAACGTCAGCCACGGCTGTACGGGCATGAGCACCAGCCTGGCCGAGTGGTTCTTCAACACCGTGCGCACGGGCGACATCGTCCAGGTCGTCGGCAGTCAGGGCGAGACGATGACGCCGTTCGACAACGGTTACGGCGACTGGAACCTTTCCTGGGCCAAATGGCAGCAGGGCAGCGCTCTGCACAAGAACGACACCCCGGACCGCACAGACACTTTCCAGGCGGCGCGACTGCGCCCCGAGGTCTGACCGGCCCGGGGAGCGCGCTGCCCCCTCAGCGGGACCGCGGACAGAGCCCCGGCAGGGCTCAGGCGTCCACGCAGTCCCTGCTGCGCAGCAGAGCGGCCAGGGCGTCCGCGAACTCGACCGGTTCGACCGGAAGCGTCACCGCGGCGTCCGCACGGCTCCAGGTGGCCAGCCAGGCGTCCTGCGGGCGCCCGATCAGCAGCAGTACGGGCGGGCAGTGGAAGATCTCGTCCTTGATCTGCCGGCATACGCCCATGCCGCCCGCGGGTGCCGTCTCGCCGTCCAGCACGCAGACATCGATGCCGCCGTTGTCCAGTGCGTCCAGGACGGCGGGCAGGGTGGCGCACTCAAGGAACTCCACCGGTGGCACATCGGCCGCGGGCCTGCGCCCGGCTGCCAGCTTCACCTGCTCACGGGTGTTGGCGTCGTCGCTGTAGACCAGGACCGTGGCGGTCGGCTGCATTGTTCCTCCGTGACATCTGTGTCTTCGGGGCTTTCCGGGCATGAACCGATGCGCGGATCGTACTCCGCCCGATGGGCTGTCAGCACCGCCCGGGACAGCGGATTCATGGGCCGTTCGGGGAGGGCACACCCTGTTGACACACCGAACGGCACCCCCCGGAGTGAGGGCGGGATAAGGGACCGACATAATGTCGGTCGTGGCGACAGCAACGACAGTAGAAACCGGGCACGCGCACCCGTCGGTCAATCGACCGAACCTCACCAGCGTCGGAACCATCATCTGGTTGAGTTCCGAGCTGATGTTCTTCGCGGCCCTCTTCGCGATGTACTTCACCCTGCGATCGGTGACGGGACCGGACCACTGGAAGGAAATGGCTTCGGCCCTGAACTTCCCGTTCTCGGCGACGAACACCACGATCCTGGTGCTCTCCTCACTCACCTGCCAGCTCGGCGTCTTCGCCGCGGAGCGGGGCGACGTGAAGAAGCTCCGTACCTGGTTCGTGATCACTTTCGTGATGGGTGCGATCTTCATCGGAGGCCAGGTCTTCGAGTACACCGAGCTGGTGAAGAAGGACGGCCTCTCGCTGTCCTCCGACCCGTACGGCTCGGTGTTCTACCTGACGACCGGCTTCCACGGGCTGCATGTGACAGGCGGGCTCATCGCCTTCCTGCTCGTTCTGGGCAGGACATACGCAGCCAAGAGGTTCACCCACGAACAGGCGACCGCTGCCATCGTCGTGTCCTATTACTGGCACTTCGTCGATGTCGTGTGGATCGGCCTCTTCGCCACGATCTACATGATCAAGTAACCGGGCTCGAACCCGAACCACATCCAGCATCGACGCAGAAGATCCTGACACCGGGGTAATCCGTGAAAAAGCTCTCCGCACGACGACGCCATCCGTTGGCGGCGGTCGTCGTACTACTCCTCGCGCTGGCGGCCACTGGGGGGCTGTACGCCGCGTTTGCGCCCGTGAGTAAGGCGCAGGCCGACGACACCGCCCAGTCCCTCGCCATCGATGAGGGCAAGAAGCTGTACTCCGTCGGTTGCGCCAGCTGCCACGGAACCGGCGGTCAGGGCAGCACCGACGGGCCGAGCCTGGTCGGCGTGGGCTCCGCCGCCGTGGACTTCCAGGTCGGTACGGGCCGTATGCCGGCGCAGCAGCCGGGTGCCCAGGTACCGAAGAAGAAGGTCATCTACAGCCAGGCCGAGATCGACCAGCTCGCGGCGTACGTCGCGTCGCTCGGCGCCGGTCCGATCGTTCCGACCAAGAACCAGGTCAGCCCTGACGGTGCGGACATCGCCAAGGGTGGCGACCTGTTCCGTACCAACTGCGCGCAGTGCCACAACTTCACCGGTGAGGGTGGTGCGCTGACGAACGGCAAGTACGCGCCCAGCCTCGAAGGCGTGGACCCGAAGCACATCTACGAGGCCATGCAGACCGGCCCGCAGAGCATGCCGTCCTTCCCGGACACGACGATGCCCGAGCAGCAGAAGCGGGACATCATCGCGTACATCCAGACCGTGAACAGCGCCCAGTCGGAGAACCCGGGTGGGCTCAAGCTGGGCGGCCTGGGGCCGGTCAGCGAGGGCTTGTTCGCCTGGATCTTCGGGCTCGGCGCACTGATCGCAGTTGCCATTTGGGTCGCGGCCCACACCGCTAAGGCCAAGAAGTCATGAGTAGCCAAGAGATTCCAGACGAGAACCTGCCCGCTGAGCAGGACACCGCGCACGGCGCGGTAAAGGTCGCGGACGACCCGTTCGCCGACCCGGGGCTGCCGGCCCACAAGCCGCGCATCCAGGACATCGACGAACGGGCCGCGAAGCGCTCCGAGCGCGCCGTGGCGTTCATGTTCACGCTGTCCATGCTGGCGACGGTCGGCTTCATCGCCTCGTACGTCATCTTCCCGGTCGACAAGATCGTGTACATCTGGCCCTTCGGCCATGTGAGCGCGCTCAACTTCTCCCTGGGTCTGACCCTGGGCGTGGCCCTCTTCGCGATCGGAGCCGGGGCCGTCCACTGGGCGCGCACCCTGATGTCCGACGTGGAGGTCGCCGACGACCGGCACGCCATCGAGGCCGAGCCCGAGGTCAAGGCGAAGGTCCTCGCAGACTTCGCGGCGGGTGCCGAGGAGTCCGCGTTCGGCCGGCGCAAGCTGATCCGCAACACCATGTTCGGCGCGCTGGCCCTGGTGCCGCTCTCCGGCGTGATGCTGCTGCGCGACCTCGGACCGCTGCCGGAGAAGAAGCTCCGCAACACCCTGTGGGCCAAGGGCAAGCAGCTCATCAACATGAACACGATGGAGCCGCTGCGTCCCGAGGACGTCGCCGTGGGTTCGCTGACCTTCGCCATGCCCGAGGGGCTGACGGAGGAAGCGGAGGACTTCCAGAACCAGATCGCCAAGGCCGCGCTGATGATCATCCGCATCGAGCCGGCCAACATCAAGGACAAGCGCGAGCGTGAGTGGGCCCACGAGGGAATCGTGGCCTTCTCCAAGATCTGCACCCACGTCGGCTGCCCGATCAGCCTGTACGAGCAGCAGACGCACCACGTGCTCTGCCCGTGCCACCAGTCCACCTTCGACCTCTCCGACGGCGCCCGCGTCATCTTCGGTCCGGCCGGTCACGCCCTTCCGCAGCTGCGGATCGGTGTGAACAGCGAGGGCAACCTCGAGGCGCTCGGTGACTTCGAAGAGCCCGTCGGTCCTGCATTCTGGGAGCGCGGATGAGTACTGCGACCACGAACACATCCGGTGCTGCCGCACCGGGCAATCGCAAGGCGCCCGCCGGTGAGCGGGTGGCCGACTGGGCGGACGGCCGGCTCGGGATCTACTCCCTGGCCAAGGCCAACATGCGCAAGATCTTCCCGGACCACTGGTCCTTCATGCTCGGTGAGATCGCCCTCTACAGCTTCATCATCATCATCCTCACGGGTGTGTATCTGACGCTGTTCTTCCACCCGAGCATGAACGAAGTCGTGTACCACGGCTCGTACGAGCCGATGCAGGGCATCAAGATGTCCGAGGCCTACGCCTCGACGCTGGACATCAGCTTCGACGTCCGCGGTGGTCTGCTGGTTCGCCAGATCCACCACTGGGCCGCGCTGATCTTCCTGGCCGGCATGTTCGTGCACATGATGCGCGTCTTCTTCACGGGTGCGTTCCGCAAGCCGCGTGAGATCAACTGGCTGTTCGGCTTCCTGCTGTTCGTGCTGGGTATGTTCACCGGCTTCACCGGCTACTCGCTCCCGGACGACCTCCTGTCCGGTACGGGTGTCCGCTTCACCCAGGGCGCGATCCTGTCGATGCCGATCGTCGGCACGTACATCTCGATGTTCCTGTTCGGCGGAGAGTTCCCCGGCCACGACTTCGTCGCCCGGTTCTACTCGATCCACATCCTGCTGCTGCCGGGCATCATGCTCGGCCTGCTGGTGGCGCACCTGATCCTGGTCTTCTACCACAAGCACACGCAGTTCGCGGGTCCCGGCCGCACCAACAAGAACGTCGTCGGCATGCCGCTGCTGCCGGTGTACATGGCGAAGGCCGGTGGCTTCTTCTTCCTGGTCTTCGGCATCATCGCCGTCATCGCGGCCATCGCCTCGATCAACCCGATCTGGGCCATCGGCCCGTACCGCCCGGACCAGGTGTCCACCGGCGCCCAGCCCGACTGGTACATGGGCTTCGCCGAGGGTCTGATCCGAGTGATGCCTGGCTGGGAGATCAATCTCTGGGGTCACACGCTCGTCCTGGGCGTGTTCATCCCGCTGATGGCCTTCGGACTGGTACTCGCGATCATCGCGGTCTACCCGTTCGTCGAGTCCTGGGTCACCGGGGACAAGCGCGAGCACCACATCCTGGACCGCCCGCGCAACGCCCCGACCCGGACGGCCTTCGGTGTCGCCTGGATCACCGAGTACGTCATCGTCTTCATCGGCGGTGGCAACGACCTGTGGGCCACGCACTTCCACCTGTCGCTGAACGCCATCTCCTGGTTCGTCCGGATCTTCATCTTCGTGGGCCCGGTCCTCGCGTTCATCGCCACCAGGCGGATCTGCCTCGGCCTCCAGCGCCGCGACAAGGAGAAGGTGCTGCACGGGCGCGAGTCCGGCATCATCAAGCGCCTGCCGCACGGTGAGTTCGTCGAGATCCACGAGCCGCTCGGCCCCGAGCAGCTGCACACGCTCACCGCGCACGAGCAGTACAAGCCGGTCGAGATCGGCCCGACGGTCGACGAGAACGGTGTCGAGCGCAAGGTGCCCGTACTGCAGAAGCTGCGGGCCAGGCTCAGCAAGGGCTACTACGGCGAGGACAACCAGATCGCCAAGCCCACCGCCGAGGAGTACAAGGAGATCACCAGCGGCCACGGTCACCACTGATCGCCTGAACTGATCGCCACAGCAGGAGCCCCGTCCATCCGATGGACGGGGCTCTTCGCTGTCCGTGGCGCTCGATAGGGTGGGGGGCAACCCCTTTTATCGGCTATGGACCCCCAGGAGCGGACCATGAACGTTGTGACCCCGGTCGGCGGCGACAGCGTGGCGGACCGTTCCTGGCCCGGCGTGCTGAACCCGCTGCTGCGCGGCGAGGACCTGACCGCGGACGACACCGCATGGGCGATGGACCGCATCATGAGCGGTGAGGCGACCGATGTGCAGATCGCCGGTTTCGCGGTGGCCCTGCGCGCCAAGGGCGAGACGGTCGACGAGGTGTCCGGCCTGGTGCGCGCGATGTACGAGCACGCCAACACGATCCGCGTACCCGGTCGCACGGTCGACATCGTCGGCACCGGCGGCGACCTCGCCAAGACGGTCAACATTTCCACGATGTCGGCGATCGTCATCGCGGGTACCGGCGCCAAGGTCGTCAAACACGGCAACCGCGCCTCCTCGTCGGCGAGCGGTTCCTCCGATGTGCTGGAGAAGCTCGGCGTCAATCTGGAGCTCAGCGCGCAGCGGGTCGTCGAGGTCGCCGAGGAGGCGGGCATCACCTTCTGTTTCGCGGTGAAGTTCCACCCCGCCCTGCGGTACGTGGCCAGGGCCCGCAAGGAACTCGGTGCCCCGACCACGTTCAACATCCTCGGGCCGCTCACCAACCCGGCCAAGGTGCGTTCCCAGGCCATCGGCGTCGCCGACCTGCGGATGGCGCCCATCGTCGCCGGCGTTCTCGCCGAGCGCGGCAATTCGGCGCTGGTCTTCCGCGGTGACGACGGCCTGGACGAGCTGACGACCACCGCGACCTCGCGGGTCTGGGTGGTCCGGGACGGATCGGTGCGCGAGGAGGCGTTCGACCCGCGCGACGTCGGTCTGGAGCTGGTGCCGGTACAGGCGCTGCGCGGCGCCGACGCCTCGTACAACGCGGATGTGGCCCGCCGGGTGCTGGCCGGGGAGCGAGGCCCCGTACGGGACGCCGTGCTGCTCAACTCGGCAGCGGCGCTGGTCGCGCTGGACCCGACGGACGGCACGCTGAACGAACAGCTCGCCGCAGGGATCGCGAGGGCCGCAGAGTCCATCGACTCGGGGGCGGCCCGGCAGGCGCTGGAGCGCTGGGTGGCGGTCAGCAACGCCTGACCGGACGGAATGTGACGCAGGGCGCGGTCCAGATCTTGGACCGCGCCTTGCGCGTTGACGCGCGTATGGCAAGATGCTGGGCAGGTCATGAGTGACAGCGACTACGGCCCCGGCCCGCTGTCCGGCAACCCTCCGTCCGTGGCGGGGTGCCCCGGGTGAAGACCAGGCCGTAGGCAGCGAGGTCTGCGGCAAGCGCGGGCCCCTCGGCATCTGTGAATGCCAGCCCCCGGGGTCCTGGTCCCTAGGGAGTCTCTTGTGAGCAAGCGAATGCGATAGGGCTTGTCGGCCCTTCTCCGCACACCCTTTTTTCACCTTCTGCTGCGCTGCCGCGCATCCGCCGGCGCATGCAATTCGCCTGCCTGTTACGGGAGTTCGCCATGTCTGTCTTCACCGCTGCCGCCGACCAGTCGCTTTGTGCCCCTCTGCCGGTTCTGGGCAGGGATGTAACGGTTCCGCTGGTCACGGGTGGTGAAGTCACGTACGCCGCTCTCGACTACGCCGCCAGCGCCCCGGCCCTGCAGCGCGTCTGGGACGACGTTGCCGCGTACGCCCCGTACTACGGCAGCGTCCACCGCGGCGCCGGGTACCTCTCGCAGCTCTCCACGGACCTCTTCGAGAACAGCCGCGCGACCGTCGCGGAGTTCCTCGGCTGCCGCGCCGACGACCAGGTGATCTTCACCCGCTCGACCACCGACTCCCTCAACCTGCTGGCCGCCGTCGTCCCCGCCGACTGCCAGGTCTTCGTGTACGAGACCGAGCACCACGCCTCGCTGCTGCCGTGGCGCGACGCCCGGGTGACCTACCTGAACGCCCCGCGCACCCCGGCCCAGGCCGTCGAGACGCTGGAGCGGGCGCTCGCCGACCGTGACCCTTCCCCAAGCTCTCAGCTCCGTTCGAGCAGGGGAGGCCCCATTGCCCCCGCGCTGGTCTGTGTCACCGGCGCGTCCAACGTCACCGGCGAGCTGTGGCCGGTCAAGGAACTGGCGGCCGCCGCGCACGCGCACGGTGCCCGGATCGTGCTGGACGCCGCGCAGCTCGCCCCGCACCACCCCGTCGACATCGCAGAGCTGGACGTCGACTGGGTCGCCTTCTCCGGACACAAGCTGTACGCGCCGTTCGGCTCGGGCGTCCTCGCGGGCCGCGCCGACTGGCTGCAGGAGGCCGAGCCCTACCTGGCCGGCGGCGGCGCCTCGCGCAAGGTCGCCCGTCGCACCGACGGCGGCGTGGACGTCGAGTGGCACTCCACCGCCGCCCGCCACGAGGCCGGTTCCCCCAACGTCATCGGGGTGTACTCCATCGCCTCCGCCTGCAAGGCGCTGACCGAGGCGGGCTTCGACAACCTGGTCGCGCGGGAGCAGCAGCTCGTCACCGCGGTCCGGACCGGACTCGCCGGAGTCCCCGAGGTCAAGGTGCTCTCGCTGTTCGGCGACGACGCCCCGCGGGTCGGCGTCATCTCCTTCGTGGTGGAGGGCTGGAACAGCTCGCACTTCGCCGCCGCGCTCTCCGCCGAGTACGGCATCGGGGTCCGCGACGGACTGTTCTGCGCCCATCCGCTGGTCCGCACCCTGCTGGGCAGCGACCCGCAGGAGGCCGGCGAGTGCGGTGCGCCGGAGGCCGAGCCGGGCGAACTCCCCCAGTCCCGAACGGACTCGACCGGGGGGACCCCCTCGCTCAACGCGATCCGGGTGAGCTTCGGCGCCGGCACGCCGGACGAGCACATCGAGCGATTCGTGCGCGCGGTCAAGGAACTGGTGAGCAAGGGCGCCCAGTGGAAGTACCGCACCGAGGACGGCCGCTGCGTCCCGGACCGGGGCGCAGCGCAGCTCTGACGGGCGTGCAACAGTTCGGCGGGGGACGGGCTCGGCTGCCCGTCCCCCGCCGAAGTGCTACGCCGTAATAAGGGGCGTACCTACGCGTCGAGGCCGATGGCGAAGGCGGCCTCCAGGTCGTGCTGCGAGTACGTACGGAAGGCCACATGCGTGTCGGTGGCCTCGACGCCGGGGATCTTGCTGATCCGGCCGGGGATGACGTCCGCCAGATCGTCGTGCTTGGCCACCCGGACCATGGCGATCAGGTCGTACGTACCGGTGACCGAGAAGACCTCGCTGACGCTGTCCAGCGCTGCGATGGCCTCGGCGATCTCGGGAATCCGGTCCACGCTGGTTTTGATGAGCACGATCGCGGTGATCACGGCTGGCTTTCTCCCTCGGTGGCCGTGGCTGGAGTCTTCACTCTATCCGTACGCCGGTAGCGCCCCCAGGCGTAGAGGAAGCCGAGAGCGAAGCCGACCACATGGGCCAGATAGGCCACGCCGGGGCCCCCGCTGCCCGCGCCCCGGACCGCCAGCCACTGCAGGACGAACCAGAAGATCAGCACGATCCAGGCGGGGAAGCGCAGCGGCAGGAAGAAGAGGAACGGGAACAGGCTGGTGACCCGGACCCTGGGGAACAGGTAGAGGAACGCCCCCAGCACCGCCGAGATCGCCCCCGACGCACCGACGAGCGTCTGGTCGGACGTGGCGTGCGCGGCAGCGTAGGAGACCAGGGCGAGATAGCCGCAGCCGAGATAGAAGAAGGTGAACTCGGCATGGCCCATGCGCTCCTCGGTCATCGCCCCGAACACGTACAGGAAGAGCATGTTGCCGAGCAGATGCAGCCAGCTGCCGTGCACGAAGAGGGCGGTGAGCGGGGTGAGCAGGGCCCGTGCGGAGCCGTCCCACAGCTCGCTCGGGATCACGCCCCAGCGTTCGAAGTATCCGGCCTGGGCGGCGAGCAGGGCGTCGGCGGTGCCGTAGGACGGGTTGAAGCCGGAGAGCGGACTGATCAGGAAGACCAGACAGCACAGGGCGATCAGGGCATAGGCCACGGGCGGTCCGCCCGAGGTGAGCGTCCGTAGGAGTCCACTGGTTAATCTGGCGGCCGCAGCCCGCCGATCGATCATGAACAGAGCATGACGCAAGCGGAGGGAACGGGACAGACCGCCTCGCCGTGTCGGGGGGACGTGGCCAGGCCGTAGGGTTACGGCAGGACATCCGCAGTTCGACGGCGCACCGCGAGATCCTTGAAGCAGGCAGCACGAGGCTCGACGAAAGAGGACGCACGATGACGACGGTTCCCCAGCCGACCGACGGGACCCGCTGGCGCTGCACGCTCTGCGGAAATCTCACACGGTTCGACGTGACGCGTTCTTCCAAGGTCATCGAATACGTCCATCTCGACCTGGCCGGGGAGTCCACCGTCGAGGAACGCGAGGTGGTCAGTGAGACCATCGAGTCGGTGCGCTGCCGGTGGTGCAACGCGGTGGATCAGATCGAACTGGTGGACAGGCCGGGTGCCGACTCCTGACGGGGCCGGGCGGACAGACAATTTGGGGTGACGGATGGTGGAGCAGCCCGCTAGCGGCGCCGAGTCGGCCGAGGCGGCCGACGACGCCGTCGAGGCGCTCGACCGCCCGCTGCCCGAAGGTGTACGGCGACGGGTCGTCGCGCTGGTCTCGGACGCGTTCGGCGACCTGACGGTCACCGAACTGCCGGCCCAGCTGAGGCAGTACGCCCGCTTCACCCCGACCCGGCGCGCCAAGTTTGCCGGGAACGCGATGGCGGCCGCGCTGGAGGGCGACGCACTGTTCCGCCGGCGCATCGGCGAACGGCTCAAGGAGGGGCAGCCGGAGCTGACGGCCGCGCTGGAGGCCGGTTCGCCGCCCGCCGCCGCCGACCCCGTCGATGTGGCCGCCGCGGCCTATGTGCTGCGCCCGGCCGGCTGGGTCAAGCTGGTCACCGCCGCCGGCGAGGAGGCTCGGCGGGCCGGTGCCGAGCGCGCCGACGAGGAGAGCCGCCGTGAGCTGGAACGGCTGCGCGAGGAACTCGCCCAGGCCCGCTCCCAGACGAAGAGCGAGACCGAACGGCTCCGCGGAGAGCTGGACGCGGCCCGCAAGGAAGTCGAATCCCTTCAGCGCAAACTGCGCAGTGTCGTCAACGAGGTCAAGCGCGGCGAGGCCGCGCTGCGCCGCAGCCGGGCCGAGGCCGACGCCGTACGGTCCGAGGCGGCCGCCCAGGTCTCCGCGGCCGAGAGCGAGAGCCGTCGGCTCAAGGCGCGGCTCGGTGAGGCCGAGGCGTCCGTAGAGGCGGGCCGCCGGGCCGCCAGGGAGGGCCGCTCGGTCGAGGACATGCGGTTGCGGCTGCTGCTGGACACGGTGCTCGACGCGGCCCGCGGGCTCCGTCGCGAACTGGCCCTGCCGCCCTCCTCCATCCGCCCCGCGGACAGTGTTGACGCGGTGGAGCCGGGCCGGATGTCGCCCAAGGACATTGCCGCCAGGGCCCTTTCGGAGACCGACCCGGCCCTGCTCGACCAGCTGCTCGCGCTGCCGCAGGCGCATCTGATCGTCGACGGCTACAACGTCACCAAGACCGGCTATCCGCAGCTGCCGCTGGAGAAGCAGCGGCTGAGGCTGCTGGGCGGTCTCGCGGTGCTCGCGGCGCAGACCGGTGCCGAGATGACCTGTGTCTTCGACGGTGCCGAACTGGCCGCCCCGGTGCTGCTCGCACCGCCGCGCGGGGTCCGGGTGCTGTTCAGCAAGCCCGGTGTGACCGCTGATGAACTCATCCGTCAGCTGGCGCGCGCCGAACCGCCGGGCCGGCCCGTCGTGGTGGTCTCCACCGACCGCGAAGTCGCCGACGGAGTGGCCAAGGCGGGCGCCAGGCCCGTTGCGTCCGTCTTGCTCCTGAAGCGCCTTTCGCGCGTCTAGTGGCACTTGCCGGGTCTCGGTGGAATTCAGGGAACGGACCGTCAAGTCACCGCTACACCCCGTGTGTCGTGGGTAAAGAAGTGCGGCCTGTGACGAGATTTTTCTTGTGAGGATTTGAACTGATCACAAGTTGGTCACTAGGGTCAGGCCTCGAACCTTCGCACGGTTGATCACCCATTCGGGGTGACGGCGAAGGCACCGCCGAGTCCGTGACGTGCACGGAGCCGGGGATTCATGTCCCCCACAGCCCGGTAGGCGGCTCGAGGAAGAAGGAGCTCGCCTCCGTGGCGTCCCACCGTCGTCCCAAGCAGCCGAGCCGCGCCCGTGTGACCGTGCTCACCGTGACCGCCGCCGCGGCCGTGGCCCTGACCTCCCAGGCCGCCCACGCCGATCCGAAGCCCTCCAAGGGCGAGGTCAAGGCGAAGGTCGACAAGCTCAACCACGAGGCCGGCGCGGCCAATGAGCAGTACTACGGCGCCAAGGAGAAGCAGCAGAAGCTGGAGAAGGAAGTCGGCGCGCTGCAGGACAAGGTGGCCCGCGGCCAGCAGGAGATCAACAACCTGCGCAACGGCCTCGGTTCGCTCGCCGCCGCCCAGTACCGCTCCGGTGGCATCGACCCGTCGGTGCAGCTCTTCCTCTCGTCCAACCCGGACACCTTCCTCGACGAGGCCTCGGCCCTCGACCAGTTGACGGCCAAGCAGACCGAGACCCTGGGGGAGATCCAGGAGAAGCAGCGGGTCCTCGCGCAGGAGCGCAAGGAGGCCCAGGACAAGCTCGGTGACCTCGCGGACGTGCGCAAGACGCTCGGCGCGAAGAAGAAGAAGCTCCAGGACAAGCTGGCCGAGGCGCAGCGCCTGCTCAACACGATGACCCAGGCCGAGCGCACGAAGATGCGCGAGGACGACCAGCGTGCCAGCCGCGCCGCCAGCGACCGGGTCGAACTCGGCAACGAGGCCCCCGCTTCCGCCTGGGGCTCCGCCGCCCTGAACGCCGCCGCCACCCAGGTGGGCAAGCCGTACGGCCGTGGCGGTACCGGCCCCGGATCCTTCGACTGCTCCGGGCTGACCCAGTGGGCCTACGCCCAGGCCAACGTCAGCATCTCCCGGGTCACATACACCCAGGTCAACGACGGCGTCCATATCGGGCGCAGCGCACTGAAGCCGGGAGACCTGGTCTTCTTCAACAACACCGAGCACGTGGGCCTCTACGCGGGCAACAACACCGTCCTGCACGCCCCGTACCCGGGCACGTTCGTCCGCTACGAGTCGATGAACACCATCGGCAGCTTCCAGTTCGGCGTGCGCGTCGGCTGACGACGCCCGAACGGGCGAATTCCCGCGCCCGCGCAGACAGTCCGCCCCGCCGGAGACCACAGGTCACCGGCGGGGCGTCGCCGTTTCTGCCGCCCTGCCGCCCGGCGCGGCCTTTGGCCGCTCCGTAACCGTCCGACTACTGTCTGCCTGCCGTGCAGCTCCCGGTCGTCGGTCCGCCCGCCCCGGGCGGCAGGGGCTGCGCGCGTCTGCGTACAGCGGAAGGGAGTGCGGCGTCCAGTGGTGTCCCATCGCCGTTCCACACAGCCCGGCCTCAACCGGGGCGCCCGGGTCACTGTTCTGTCGGCCGCGGCGGCGACCGCGGCCGCCACCCTCGGGGCGGCCACCGCGAACGCCGACCCGCAGGACACGCCCCGGACCGCCAAGGCCCGGCTCGACCGGCTGTACAGCGAGGCGGAGCGGGCCACCGAGCAGTACAACAAGGCCGGTGAGAACGCCGACCGGCTGCGTGGCGAGCTGACGCGGATTCAGGACCGGGCGGCCCGCGACCAGGAACGCCTCAACCGGATGCGTACGGCGCTCGGTTCGGTGGCGAGCGCTCAGTACCGCTCGGGCGGCCTCGATCCCTCGCTCGCTCTGCTGCTCTCCTCCGACCCGGACACCTACCTCGACCGGGCGGCCACCCTGGACCGGCTGACCGAGCATCAGGCCACCGAGCTGCGCCGGCTCCAGCAGGCTCAGCGCTCTCTCGCGCAGACCCGCGCGGAGGCCGCCCGGGCGCTGGCCGATCTGGAGCGCAACAGGGCGGCCGCCACCCGCCACAAACGGACCGTCGAGGGCAAGCTCGCCCGGGCCAAGCAGCTGCTGGACGCGCTGCCCGGCGCCGACCGGGCGGACTTCGAGCGGTCCTCGCGCTCCGGCCGCGACGACGTGTTCCCGGCCACGGCCGGTCTGCCGGCCGACTCCGCACGGGCGGCCGCAGCCGTCATGGCGGTCCGGCAGGCACTGGGCCGCCCGTACATCTGGGGGGCCAACGGGCCGGCCGGATTCGACTGCTCCGGGCTGATGCAGTGGGCGTACGCCCAGGCCGGAGTCAGCCTGCCGCGCACCTCACAGGCCCAGCGGTACGCGGGACACATGGTGCCGCTCTCCGAGGCCCGCCCCGGCGATCTGGTCGCCTACCGCGCGGACGCCGGCCATATCGGCATGTACGTCGGCAATGGCCAGGTGATCCACGCCCCGTACCCGGGCGCCCCGGTGCGCCACGACCCCGTCGGCATGATGCCCGTCTCCTCGGTCACCCGTATCTGACCCGTACCCTCGACCGGGTGGCTGACAGACGGCGTACCGCACGGCGGGGACGTATCGGAGGACGGCGTACGGCGGGAGTGCTGCTTGCCGGGCTGCTGTTCGTCTCCGCCTGCGCGGCCCCCGACGACGGCGCCGCCCCGGACTCCACCGCCCGAGGTATCCGCGCCACCCTGGACCGCCGCGCGGCCGCCGTGCTGGACCACGACACGGACGCCTATCTGGCCGCCATAGACCCGCGGGCCACCGGGTTGCGCACGGCCCAGCGCCGGGAACTGGACAACCTCGCGGACGTACCGCTGAGCTCATGGTCGTACCGGCTGACGGACGTGACCGGACAGGGCACCGACCGGGCGACCGCGGACATACAGCTGCGCTACCGGATCAAGGGCTACGACGCCGCACCGGTCGCCGCGGACCGGGTGCTCGATCTGAGGCGGGACAGCGCGGACGACCGCTGGTACATCGTCGGCGACCGGGCGGCCAAGGACAGCGGCCGGCAGCTCTGGCAGCAGGGCGATGTCCAGGTGGTGGACGGAAAGCACAGCCTCGTCCTCGGGGTCGGGCGCACCGAGCAGGAGCTGCGCCGGATCGCCCGGGCCGCGGACCGTGCGGTGCCCGCCGTCTCGGACGCCTGGCCGGAACGCTGGGCAGGCCGTGTGGTGGTGCTCGTACCGCACACCATGGAGGACATGGCGGATCTGCTGGGGTCACCGGCGGCGAACTACCGGGGCATCGCGGCCGTCACCACCGCGCAGACCGGCGGTCCGGACCGGGCGCCCGCGGACCGGGTGATCGTCAACCCGCAGGCGTACGGCATGCTCGGCACCTTCGGACAGCGGATCGTCCTCACCCACGAGATCACCCATGTCGCCACCCGCACCCGTACCTCCGCCGCCACCCCGACCTGGCTCTCCGAGGGCTTCGCCGACTGGGCGGCCTACCGCGCCGAGGACCGTACCGCCGCCCAGGCCGCGCCCGAACTGGCCGGCGCCGTCCTGCGCGGCGATCCGCCCGCCGAGCTCCCCACGGACGAGGACTTCGGCTTCGCGGGGGACCCCGCACGCCTGGCGAGGGCGTACGAGGGTGCCTGGCTGGCCTGTGAGCTGATCGCCGACCACTGGGGTGAGAAGAAGCTTTTCGCCTTCTACCGGGCCGTCGGAGGGCACTCAGGGCGGGACGGGGCGGTGGAGCAGGCCATGCAGGAAGTGCTCTCCACGACCCCGCAGGACTTCACGGCACGCTGGCGGGAGTATCTGCGCTCCCGGCTCGGCTGAGAGCCTGTCGGGTGGCCTCCGACCGGGCGGCCACGCCCTGGCACGCACGCTTCCCGCGTTGTCGTCAGTCACCGACTCCCCCATAGCTGAAGGCATGGGGGGCCCTTCGCGTCGACTCCCTCCTCCGCCTTGGAATCGCACGCACCGGACCGCGTCCGCTATCCGATCGGAGGTCACCCGACAGGCTCCGAGCGAGACGAGCTCAGGAGCCGACCGGCTCAGCCTCCCGGCCGGTGCCGGACCGGGCGGCCGGCGGCCGGTCGCCCTCGTACGGCACCCCGGACACCGTCTGCCGCCACAGCTGCCGACAGGCGATCAGCGTCGCCGCGACCAGCAGGCCGTTGCGCAGGAACATCAGCGTCACGCCCGTCGCGTCGCTGGTCACCACATGGACGAACCCGAGCGGGAACTCCAGCTGAGTGATGCCCGTGGCGAGCAGGACCAGAACGGCCGGCAGCCCCATCCGGCTGTCGCGGAAGACCAGGCAGACCGCCGCCAGGCCGACCAGCCACACCATGTACTGGGGGCTGATCACCCGGCTCGTCGTCGTGAACAGCAGCACCGCCGTGAACGCCGCGTCGGCCGGGGTGTTCACCCGGAAGTCACAGGCCCGCAGCCGCCACACCAGCAGCCAGCCGAAGGCCACGACGGACAGGCCGAGGGCGAGCGTGCTCACCAGCGGCACCTGCGGACCCAGGAACTCCATCGAGCCGTAGTGCAGCTCCACCCGGCCCTGCCAGCCGAACTGCCGCCACACATGGAAGACCAGTGCCCCCAGCGACTCGACCTCGGTGCCCCGGTCGCGCTGGAAGCCGAGAAAGGCCAGCGCGCCGGGCATCGCCACGGTGCAGACCACCAGCAGCCCGGCCGCCGCCACCGCCGCGGCCGTCCACGCCCGGCGGGTCTGCGGCCCACGCGCGGTACCGGCCAGGATCAGCACCGGCCACACCTTCAGCAGCGCACCCACGGCGGCCAGCACCCCCAGCACCCGCGGATGCCGAACCCCCGCAAACAGCGCCGACACCGCCACCGCCGCCACCATCACGTCGTAGCGGGCGTACGCGGTCGTACCGAGCAGCGGCACCCCCGCCACCCACACCCAGGCGCCCGCCGTCCACCGGCCGGTCCGGCGGCCCGCGTACAGCAGCAGCCCCAGCACCAGCCCGTCGCACAGGAACGCGAGGACGAAGAAGGCCGAGGTGTAGTCCAGGAACGGGAGCAGGGCGGGGGAGAGGATGGCGAGCGCGGCGAGGGGCGGGTACTGCCAGGTGACGTCGGACTGCGGGTACGTACCGGTCTTCAGGACCTCGGACCAGCCGTGGTAGATCACCGAGACATCACCGGTCACGTCCGGTCCGGGCAGCGTGATCACCTTCGTGACGCAGAGCAGCAGCGCGACCCTGGTGAGGGCCCACACCGCGAGAGCGAGCCGCGCGCCGGTCGATCCCGTCATGGACGCCTCATCCGTTTCGTCAGTGGGTACTCGGTGGGTACGACGAGCCATGATGCCCGCCGGGCCTGTGCGAGAGCCATCGGCCCGGCCGCCCGGTACTGTCGGCCGGGATGGACAAGACCCTGATCGTGACCAACGACTTCCCGCCCCGCCCCGGCGGCATCCAGGCATTCCTGCACAACATGGCACTGCGCCTGGACCCCGGACAGATCGTCGTATACACCTCCACCTGGAAGCGCAGCCCCGAAGGCATCGCGGCCACCGCCGCCTTCGACGCCGAGCAGCCGTTCACCGTCGTCCGAGACCGTACGACGATGCTGTTGCCGACCCCGCGGGTCACCCGGCGCGCGGTGCAGCTGCTGCGCGTACACGGCTGCACATCCGTCTGGTTCGGCGCCGCCGCCCCGCTCGGGCTGATGGCTCCGGCGCTGCGCAGGGCCGGAGCCCGCCGCCTGGTCGCCACCACGCACGGGCACGAGGCGGGCTGGGCCCAGCTGCCCGCGGCCCGGCAGCTGCTGGGCAGGATCGGCGAGACCACGGACACGATCACCTACCTGGGGGAGTACACCCGCTCCCGGATCGCCACCACACTCAGCCCCGAGGCGGCGGACCGCATGGTCCAACTGCCGCCCGGCGTCGACGAGAAGACCTTCCACCCGGACTCCGGCGGGGACCTGATCAGGGCCCGGCTCGGGCTCTCGGACCGGCCCGTCGTCGTCTGTGTGTCACGGCTCGTGCCGCGCAAGGGCCAGGACACGCTGATCCTCGCGATGCCCGCGATCCTGGCGCAGGTACCGGACGCGGTGCTGTTGATCGTCGGTGGCGGACCGTACGCCAAGGAGCTGAAGCGGCTGGCCGAGGAGACGGGCGTCGGCGACTCGGTGCGCTTCACCGGGCCGGTGCCGTGGGACGAACTGCCTGCCCACTGCGGCGCGGGCGACGTCTTCGCCATGCCGTGCCGGACCCGTCGGGGCGGCCTCGACGTGGAGGGCCTCGGCATCGTCTTCCTGGAGGCGTCCGCGACCGGACTGCCGGTGGTGGCGGGCGACTCGGGCGGTGCGCCGGACGCCGTGCTCGACGGCGAGACCGGGTGGGTGGTGCGCGGCGGCTCCGTGGAGGAGTCGGCCGACCGGATCGTCACCCTGCTCCGTGACCCGGAGCTGCGGCAGCGGATGGGGGAGCGGGGGCGGGCCTGGGTCGAGGAGAAGTGGCGCTGGGACCTGCTGGCCGACAGGCTCCGTGCGCTGCTCTGAGCCCACGTGACGCGGTACGCCGAGGGAGCCCGCGCGAGTACGTGAGAGGGGGCCCGCACGCGCCGTGCGGGCCCCCTCTCACGTGCTTCGGTCAGCCCCGGTAGATCGACTCGACCTCGTCCGCGAAGTCCTTCGCCACCACATTCCGCTTCAGCTTCAGCGACGGTGTGATGTGACCCGCCTCCTCGGTGAACTGGGACGCCAGGATGCGGAACTTGCGTACCGACTCCGCCTTGGACACCGCGGCGTTCCCGTCGTCCACCGCCCGCTGCACCTCGGCCAGCAGCTCCGGGTCCTCACGCAGCGACACGGCCGTCGAGCCGGCCGGCTTGCCGTGCTCCTCGGCCCAGCGGCCCAGGAACTCCTCGTCCAGGGTGATCAGTGCGCCCACGAACGGCCGCCCGTCGCCGACCACCATGCACTCGGCGACCAGGGCGTGCCCGCGGATGCGGTCCTCGATCACCGCGGGAGCGACGTTCTTGCCGCCCGCCGTGACGATGATCTCCTTCTTGCGTCCGGTGATCGCGAGATAGCCGTCCTCGTCGAGCGTGCCGATGTCGCCCGTGTGGAACCAGCCGTCGGCCAGCGCCTCGACCGACGCCACCTCGTTGTTCCAGTAGCCGGTGAACAGGTGCTCGCCGTGCAGCAGTACCTCGCCGTCGTCGGCGATCCGGACGACCGAGCCGGGCAGCGGCTGGCCGACCGTACCGATCTTCTGCCGGTCCCACGGATTGAACGCGGTGGCCGCACACGTCTCGGTGAGGCCATAGCCCTCGAGCACCGTGAAGCCGATACCGCGGTAGAAGTGGCCGAGCCGTTCGCCCAGCGGTGCGCCGCCGGAGATCGCGTACTCGCCGCGTCCGCCGAGGACGGCCCGCAGCTTGCTGTAGACCAGCCGGTCGAAGATCTTGTGCTTGAACTTCAGGCCCATGGACGGGCCCTGAGGGGTGCCCAGCGCGCGGCTGTACGCGATCGCCGTGTTCGCGGCCTTGTCGAAGATCCTGCCCTTGCCGTCGGCCTGCGCCCCGGCGCGCGCCGAGTTGTAGACCTTCTCGAAGACCCGCGGCACACCGAGGATCAACGTCGGCCGGAAGGAGGCCAGTTCATCGGTGAGATTCTTGATGTCCGGTACGCAGCCGAGCTTGATCGGGGCCATCACCGAGGCCACCTCGACCAGCCGTCCGAAGACATGCGCGGCGGGCAGGAAGAGCAGCACCGAACACTCGCCGGTACGGAAGAGGGGCTTCAGCCGCTCCACCACATTGCCGCACTCCGCGAAGAAGCTGCGGTGCGTGAGCACGCAGCCCTTGGGGCGGCCGGTGGTGCCCGAGGTGTAGACGATGGTGGCCGGGTCGTCCGCCTTGGCGCTCGCCATCCGCAGGTCCAGAGTCTCGTCCGAGACGTCCTCGCCGGTCGCCGACAGTTGGCGGACCGCGTCGTCCTCGATCTGCCAGATGCCCTTCAGGGCAGGCAGATCCGCCTGGACCGAGACCACGGAGGCCCGGTGCGCCTCCGACTCCACGATGCACAGGGTGGCACCGGAGTCACCGAGGATCCACTGGATCTGCTCGGGCGAGCTGGTCTCGTACACCGGGACGGTGACCGCGCCCGCGCTCCAGATCGCGAAGTCGAGCAGTACCCACTCGTAGCGCGTACGGGAGAGCAGGGCCACCCGGTCGCCCGCTTCGATGCCCGCAGCGATCAGGCCCTTGGCGACGGCTCTGACCTCGGCCAGGAACTGTGTGGCGTCGACATCGGTCCACACTCCCGCCACTTTGCGGCTCATCACCGCAACATCGGGATGCTGAGCGGCATTGCGGCGGATGAGATCCGTCAGGTTGCCGTCCGAGGGGACCTCGTACAGGGCCGGAAGGCTGAACTCGCGCAAGACTGCTGCTCCTCATCGGGCTCCGGTGCCACGGCTCTGTGTGACGCACCGGCTGCGGTCCAGGACTGGCGGGTGCTCAGTGGGGTGAGCACGACTGGACTGCCCGGACGTTACCCACCAGTACTCGGTTCCCGATAGGGGGTTCCGGCCAGATGTCTTATGCGTCACACACAACGGTGATCCTTGCGCGCACAGTAGTCCACTGTGATCACCGCCCGGAGGTCGTCGCAGGTCCGGCGGCCTCTACCCAGGTGGGCAGCAGAGTTCTAGGGTGATCGTCATGCCAGCCGGACCGAACAGCCGAGGAACCTCGACCGCACGGCGCACGCGCGTTCATGTGGTCAGTGATGTGCACGGCAGCACCGAGGCCCTGGCCCGCGCGGGGGACGGCGCCGACGCGCTGATCTGCCTCGGTGACCTGGTGCTCTTCCTCGACTACGCCGACCACTCGCGCGGCATCTTCCCCGATCTGTTCGGCGTGGAGAACGCCGACCGGATCGTCGAACTGCGCACCGCTCGCCGCTACGAGGAGGCCCGCGAGTTCGGCCGCGGCCTGTGGGCGGGCATGGACCGCAACGCCGCGATCGTCTCGGCGGTGCGCAAGCAGTACGCCGAACTCTTCGCCGCCTTCCCCACCCCGACGTACGCCACCTACGGCAACGTCGACATCCCCGACCTGTGGCCCGAGTACGCACGCCCGGGCACCACCGTCCTCGACGGCGACCGCGTCGAGATCGGCGGCCGCGTATTCGGCTTCGTCGGCGGCGGCCTGAAGACCCCGATGAACACCCCGTACGAGATCAACGACGAGGAGTACGCGGCCAAGATCGGGGCCGTCGGCCCGGTCGACGTGCTCTGCACCCACATTCCCCCCGATGTGCCGGAGCTGACGTACGACACGGTGGCCCGCCGCTTCGAACGCGGCAGCCGGGCCCTGCTCGACGCCATCCGCAGGACCCGCCCCCGGTACGCACTGTTCGGCCATGTCCACCAGCCGCTGGTCCGCCGGATGCGGATCGGCACCACCGAATGCGTGAACGTCGGCCACTTCGCGTCCACCGGCAGGCCCTGGGCGCTGGAATGGTGACGGCACCGGCACCGGACCCTGGAACGAGGTGCCGCGCACACGCGATAGCCTTCTGACGGCAGGCCTCTGCCGACGCACCGGTACACCGCACTGGAGGAGCCACGGCGATGGCTGAACACACCAGCTCGAGCATCACGATCGAGGCGGCGCCGGCCGACGTCATGGGAGTGATCGCCGACTTCGCCCGCTATCCGGAGTGGACCGGCGAGGTCAAGGAGGCCGAGGTCCTCTCCACCGACGACCAGGGCCGCGCCGAGAAGGTCCGTCTCGTCCTCGACGCCGGAGCGATCAAGGACGACCACACCCTCGCGTACACCTGGATCGGCGACTACGAGGTCAGCTGGACCCTCGTCAAGTCCCAGATGCTGCGCGCCATCGACGGCTCCTACGCGCTCGCCCCGCTCGGCGACGGCGACCGCACCGAGGTCACCTACCGGCTGACCGTCGACGTCAAGATCCCGATGCTCGGCATGATCAAGCGCAAGGCCGAGAAGGTCATCATCGACCGCGCCCTGGCCGGCCTGAAGAAGCGCGTCGAGTCCGTCCCGAAGGCCTGACCCGGTGCGTACGGTCCTCGTCACCGGCCCCGGCGGCGCCGGCCGTACCACCGTCGCGGCGGCGACCGCGCTGGCCGCGGCCCGTCGGGGGCGTCGCACCCTGCTGCTCTCCGCCGACGCCATACCCGGCTTCCCCGAAGGCACGGAACCCACCGAGGTCACGGACGGCCTGTGGTCCGCCCGTATCGACTCCGGCGAACATTTCCGCAGCGAACTGCTCACCCTCCAGGACCAGGCGTCCGGCGTGCTCGACCTGCTCGGCGGGAACCGGCTGGACGGTGAGGAGCTCACCGAACTCCCCGGCAGCGCCCAGCTCGCCCTCCTGCACGCCCTGCGCCGCGCCGCCCGGGGCGACTGGTCGCCGGGCGGCTACGAACTCCTCGTCGTCGACCTGCCGCCGCTGCGCGAAGCGCTCGCCGTACTCGCCCTGCCCGAACAGCTGCGCCGCTATCTGCGCCGGCTGCTGCCCCAGGAACGCCAGGCCGCACGCGCCCTGCGCCCGATGCTCGCCCAGCTCGCCGGCGTGCCCATGCCCGCCCAGTGGCTGTACGAGGCCGCCGCCCGCAGGGACGCCGAGCTGGCCGCCGTCCAGGCTCTGATCGAGGACCGCAACACCACGCTGCGGCTGGTCGCCGAACCAGGCCCCGCCGCCGAGGACGCTCTGCGCACCGCCCGCACCGGACTCGCCCTGCACGGACTGCGCGTCGACACCCTCGCGGTGAACCGGGTACTGCCCAGGCACTCCGGCGACCCCTGGTTCGCGGCCCTCGCCGCGCAGCAGGAGAAGACCATCGACCACTGGTACGAGGAATGGGTGCCCGCGGCAGCCCTGTGCGAAGTGCCCCACCTCGGCCGCGATCCGCGGGGCCTGGACGACCTCACGCTTCTCGACACCGGAGCCGGCTCCACCGTCTTCGAGGAGGCGGGCACCGGCGGCGGCCTCTTCGAGGGCGACGGACTCGCCGCGGAACTGGACGACCGGAGCCCCGGCAGGGCCGACGACCCCTGGTGGATCGAGGACCCGAACGCTCCGGACGGCCTCGACGAGCTGCGGGCGCTACTGCCCGGCAGCCGGATCGTGACCGCCCCGCCGCCCGACGAGGGCGACTCCGTTCTGGTCTGGTGCCTGCCCCTGCCCGGCGTCGTCAAGTCGGACCTCCAGCTGGTGCGCCGCGGCGACGAACTGCTCCTCACCGTGGGACCGTTCCACCGGATCGTCCCCCTGGAGTCCGGGCTGCGCCGTTGCACCGTCTCCGGCGCCGCCCTCACCGACGGGGTGCTCCGGGTCCGGTTCACGCCGGACCCGGGTCTGTGGCCCCGGACGAGCTGAACGGCGCATCACGGTTCGGGTAACGTCGGTAGTAGGTGTCCCGTATGCCGGGCCGCCGGCAAACCACGTCGCAGGAGTCCGCCATGAGCGAAGCCACCGATCGCCCCGTCGACGACGACGCGTGGGCGAAGGCCTGCGCCGAGGACCTCGAAGCGGAGAAGGCCCGCCGCCGCGCCCAGCACGGCCCGCCGCCCGGCTCCGCAGCCGAGGAGCTGCGCAAGCTGGTCGACGCCGTGGCCGACAAGGTCTCGTCCCTCCAGTCGCCGCTGTTCGGCGCGGCGGCCCAGGGCACCGTGCAGCAGATCATCAAGCAGGCCAAGTCCGTCGTCGAGCCCGTCATCGAACGCAATCCGGACGTCTTCGACCACATCGCCGCGGCCGGCAACGAACTCCTCGCCGCCTACCGCTCCGCCGTGGAAGGCCAGGAACGCCGCTGGACCCAGGGCGCCGGGGCCCCCGCTGGCACCGATAAGAAGGCCGACGACCCCACCGACCCGCGCGACGAGGGCCCCGCAGCGGGCGAACACATCGATCTGGACTGACCGGCACGGATGGGCCGGGTCCCCGGCTCGGGTACCGTTGGCCACAGCGGGGCTCGACCGAAACTGAGGGATTCATGGGACTCACCATCGGCGTCGATATCGGCGGCACGAAGATCGCAGCTGGAGTGGTCGACGAAGAGGGCCGGATCCTCTCGATGTTCAAGGTGCCGACCCCGCCGACGGCTGAAGGCATCGTGGACGCGATCGCGGCGGCCGTGTCCGGCGCGGGCGAGGGCCACCAGATCGACGCCGTCGGCATCGGCGCCGCCGGATATGTCGACGACAAGCGGGCCACCGTGCTGTTCGCGCCGAACATCAACTGGCGGCATGAGCCGCTGAAGGACAAGGTCGAACAGCGCGTCGGCCTGCCGGTCGTCGTCGAGAACGACGCCAACGCCGCCGCCTGGGGCGAGTACCGCTTCGGCGCCGGACAGGGCCACGACGACGTCATCTGCATCACGCTCGGCACCGGTCTCGGCGGCGGCATCATCATCGGCAACAAGCTGCGCCGCGGACGCTTCGGTGTGGCCGCCGAGTTCGGCCACATCCGGGTCGTCCCGGACGGTCTGCTCTGCGGCTGCGGCAGCCAGGGCTGCTGGGAGCAGTACGCGTCCGGGCGCGCCCTGGTCCGCTACGCGAAGCAGCGTGCCAACGCCACCCCCGAGAACGCCACGATCCTGTTGTCGCTCGGCGACGGCACGGTGGACGGCATCGAGGGCAAGCACATCAGCACGGCCGCCCGGCAGGGCGACCCGGTGGCGATCGACTCGTTCCGCGAGCTGGCCCGCTGGGCCGGGGCCGGACTCGCCGACCTCGCCTCGCTCTTCGACCCGTCCGCGTTCATCGTCGGCGGCGGTGTGTCGGACGAGGGCGACCTCGTCCTCGACCCGATCCGCAAGTCGTTCCGGCGCTGGCTGATCGGCGGCGAATGGCGTCCGCACGCCCAGGTGCTCGCGGCACAACTGGGCGGCAAGGCAGGTCTGGTGGGCGCGGCCGACCTGGCCCGCCAGGGCTGAACCACCCGGAACCGCACAGAGCCGGACGCCCGTCGCGCCCCCCTGGGGAGCGGCGGGCGTCCGTCGTATCGTGAGACGCATGGTCCTGACGCCGCTGCCCGACTCCCGTACCGAGCCGGATGGTTCGGCCGTCATCAGAGTGCTCAGCTACAACGTCCGGTCGATGCGCGACGACTGCGAGGCACTGGCCCGCGTCATCAGCGCCTGCGCCCCCGACCTCGTCCTCATCCAGGAAGCCCCGCGCTTCTTCCGCTGGCGCAAGCGTGCCGCCTGGCTCGCGGCCCGCACCGACCTGGTCGTCCTGAGCGGCGGCGCCACGGCGGCCGGGCCACTGCTGCTCTGTTCGCTGCGGGCCACCGTGGAGCGGACACAGGACGTGCTGCTGCCACTCACCCCCGGACTGCACCGCAGGGGCTTCGCCACATCGGTGGTGCGGATCGCGGGCACCCGGATCGGTCTGCTGAGCTTCCATCTGAGCCTGCAGCGCGACGAACGCCTGGCCCAGACACAGATGCTGCTGGAACGGCTGGACGCGATGGGCGTCGAGCACGCCATCGCGGCCGGCGACCTCAACGACGTACCGACCGGGACCGCGTTCAGGCGGCTGGCCGGGCGGCTCCAGGACTGCTGGGCCGTGAGGCCGTGGGGTGACGAGAACACCTTCTCGCCGGACCATCCGCGGCGGCGCATCGACGCCGTGTTCGCGACGGGCGGGATCGAGGTGCTCGGCTGCGGTGTCCCCAAAGGGCTGCCCGGTGTCACCGACGCGGACCTGCGGGCGGCCACGGACCACCTGCCGGTACTGGCGGCACTACGGGTACCCGTGACCAGGCCTTGAGCTGCTGCGCGGCAGCAGCTCAAGGCCACTTCGGCCGGCCCGGTCTCAGACCACCGCTCCGCGCCCCGGGTCGTCGCCGTCCTCGTCGTCGTCCTGCATCCGCGCCACCAGCGTGACGAAGCCGCCCAGGAATCCGCCGACGCAGACCGTCGTGAGCCACCAGGTCATGTCCCACCGCAGCAGCACCGCGATCAGCATCAGCACCGGACCGCCGACGACCGCGAGCCAGGCGAACTTCGCCGTGACATCGGCCTCCGGCAGCGGCGGCGGCTCCGGCGGGACGAAATGCCCCTCGTCGCTGTCGTCGATGTCGCCGTCCTTCGGCTCCTCGACCTCGTAGTCGCGCGGACCGGCGACGCCGGGGGCGAAGACGATCGAGCTGCCGAGCGGCTTCTCCGGCGGCTTCGGGGTCTTCTTCCCGACCCCCTTGTCCGGATCCAGGACCCCCGACTGATCATCCTCCAGCAGTGCGAGATCCTCGATCGACCTGAACGGCTTGGCGCCCGGCGGGTCCGGCGGCTCCTCGCCGTACCCCGCCACGATCGCCTTCCACACGGCGTCCTCGTCCATCGACGGGTCGGACCGCTCGGCGTCGGCGCCCGGCTGCACTTTCTGGGCAGCGGCATCCTGCGGACCCGTACCGTCGTCGGGGACGGACGTTCCCTCTGCGGGAAGAGCCGCTCCCTCCGCGGGGAGAGCAGCTCCTTCCGCGGGCAGGGGCTCGCGTCCCTCCTCGCTGCCCGCGCGCTCCGCGTCGTGCTCAGCCACCTGACGTGCTCCCCTTCTTTCCTGCGCTCGGAGCGAGGCGGCCGATGAACCGGTAGCTCTCGTCGAAGATCCGCTCCGCATCGTGGTCCAACGTCGCCACGTGGTAGCTCTGTTCCAGCAGGATCTCCTCGACATCCGTCGACGACACCCGGCTGAGGATCCGGGCCGAGTCGGCGGGCGGCACCACATGGTCCTGCGGGCTGTGCAGCAGGACGACCGGCTGGGTGACCTGGGGCAGCTCGACGTCGACCAGGCGGAGGAAATTCCGCAGCGAATGCGCCGCGTGCAACGGCACCCGGTCGTACCCCACCTCGGCGGAGCCCTCCAGGGCGATATCGCTCGCCAGCCCCTTCGTCGTCCGCACCAGATGGCGGGCGACCGGCAGCGCGTACGCCGACAGGCCGTGCACCTTGTTCGCCGGATTGACGAGCACCAGACCGCTGATCGCGTTCCCGTGCTTCGCCGCCAGCCGCAGCGTGAGCGCGCCGCCCATGGAAAGCCCGAAGACGAAGACCTGGCTGCACCGCTCCAGCAGGGCGCGCAGCTCCCGGTCCACCTCCGCGTACCAGTCCTGCCAGCCCGTGATCTGCATGTCCTCCCAGCGGGTGCCGTGCCCGGGCAGCAGCGGCAGCGAGACGGTGAGCCCGCGCTCCGCCAGATAGTCGGCCCAGGGGCGCAGCGACTGCGGGGAACCGGTAAATCCGTGGCAGAGAAGGACGCCGACCTCTCCGCCCTCGTGGCGGAACGGCTCGGCTCCAGGCAGGACCGGCACCGGGGTCTCCTGTTCGTGAGGCTCGAAGGGGAGCGAAAGGGGGGAGTGCAGAAGGATTACTTCACCGTACGCGACCGGACCGACACCGACCAGGGCCGTCACGGCCCCGGCCGCCGCTTCGGCTCCGTGCCGGGCGGGAGCGCGGACGGCCCCAGGGGTTAAGGTCTGTCGGACAGCACACAGGAGGCACCAGAGTTGATCTACGGCGCAATGAAGTTCTCCATCGGCGGGTCGTTGAAGCTCGCCTTCAGGCCATGGGTGGAGGGCCTGGAGAACATCCCCGCGCAGGGACCGGCGATCCTCGCGAGCAACCATCTGTCGTTCTCCGACTCCTTCTTCCTGCCGGCCGTCCTGGACCGCAAGGTCACCTTCATCGCCAAGTCCGAGTACTTCACCGCGCCCGGTGTGAAGGGCAAACTGACCGCCGCCTTCTTCAAGGGCGTCGGCCAGCTCCCGGTGGACCGCTCGGGTGCCCGCGGCGCCGGCGAGGCGGCCATCAAGGCGGGCATCGAGGTCATCGAGAGCGGCGGGCTCTTCGGCATCTACCCGGAGGGCACCCGCTCGCCCGACGGCCGCCTCTACCGAGGCAAGCCCGGCGGACTCGCCCGGGTGGCGCTGGCCACCGGAGCGCCCGTCATCCCCGTCGCGATGATCGACACGGAGAAGATCCAGCCGCCGGGCCAGGTGATCCCCAAGCTGATGCGCCCGGGGATCAGGATCGGCAAGCCGCTCGACTTCAGCCGCTACCACGGCATGGAGGGGGACCGCTTCATCCTGCGCTCGGTCACCGACGAGGTGATGTACGAGATCATGAAGCTCTCCGGCCAGGAGTACGTCGACATCTACGCGACCGCCGCCAAGCGGCAGATCGCGGACGAGGCGAAGCGCCGCGCCGAGGAGCAGAAGCACGCGGCCAGAGAGTCCGGAACGCAAGGGTGACGGAACGGTCCGGCGCGTAACCGCGTCGTTTCCGTCCGGGGGGTGGGGAAATGGCCAGGCGCGAGCGGGTCGTGCGCATGTCGGTCGAGCAGCCGCTGTGGAGTGCGCTGACTGCGTACCGCATTCTGACGATGATCTACGCGATCCTGCTCGCCGTCTTCGGCCGGGACAGGTACGACCGGCCCTGGGTCGCCATCGCCTTCCTGGTGGTGATGGCGGCGTGGACGCTCGGCACCCTCCCGAAGGTCGCGGGCGCCGTCGCCTGCACCAAGCGTTTCCTCGGCGCCGACCTGGCCCTCGCCCTCGTGGGCATCCTCCTCACCCCGCTCGCCGACTTCGAGGCCCAGATCGTCGACGGTCCGACGCTGCCGTCCATCTGGACCGCGGGCTCCGTGCTGGCCTTCGCGATCAAGGGCGGCTGGCGCTGGGCGGCCTTCGCCTCCACCTTCGTCGCCGTCGCCAACATCATCGAGCGCGGTCAGCCCAGCCGGGACACCTTCCACAACGTCCTGCTGGTCTGGGTCGCCTCCATCGCCATCGGTTACGTCGTGGAGGTGGCCAGGGCCAGTGAGCGCACCCTCGCCCGCGCTCTGGAGATCGAGGCCGCCACCCGCGAGCGGGAGCGGCTGGCCCGCGACATCCACGACAGCGTGCTCCAGGTCCTCGCGATGGTGCAGCGGCGCGGTACGGCGCTGGGCGGCGAGGCCGCCGAACTGGGCCGGATGGCCGGGGAGCAGGAAGTCGCCCTGCGCACCCTGGTCTCCAGCGGTCTGGTGCCCACCACCCGGGTCTCCGAGGACGCCGCCGAGGGCGCCGTGGTCCGCAGCGTCGAGGTCGACGACGAACCGTCCGGGCAGGCCGACTGCGATCTGCGCTCCCTGCTCGCACCGCACGCCGGCTCCCGGATCAGTTTCGCGGAGCCCGGCGCACCGGTGCTGCTCGCTCCCGGGGCGGCGAAGGAGTTGGCGGCCGCTGTCAGTGCCGCCCTGGACAATGTCCGTGTCCATGCGGGGGAGAATGCCCAGGCCTGGATCCTTGTCGAGGACTGGCCGGACGAGGTGATCGTGACGGTCCGGGACGACGGCCCCGGCATCCCGGAGGGGCGGCTCGCCCAGGCCGAAGGGGAGGGGCGGATGGGGGTCGCCCTGTCGATCCGGGGAAGGCTGCGTGACCTGGGCGGCACGGCAGAGTTGATTTCGGTGCCCGGCCAGGGCACCGAGGTCGAGTTGAAGATTCCGAAGGTTTCACGGGGGAAGGCAGGATCAGCAGGATGAGCACGGAGAACATCCAGGGTGCCGAGGAGCGGACCATCAGGGTGATGGTCGTCGACGACCACCCGATGTGGCGCGATGCCGTCGCCCGCGATCTTTCCGAGTCCGGTTTCGAGGTGGTGGCGACCGCCGGTGACGGGCCGCAGGCCGTCCGCAGGGCGAAGGCCGCCATCCCCGACGTCCTCGTACTCGACCTCAACCTGCCCGGCATGCCCGGCGTACAGGTCTGCAAGGAACTCGTCGGCTCCCACCCCGGACTGCGCGTCCTGGTGCTTTCCGCCAGCGGCGAGCACGCCGACGTACTGGAGGCGGTCAAGTCCGGCGCCACCGGCTATCTGCTCAAGTCGGCCAGTACGCAGGAGCTGACCGAGGCCGTGCGATCCACCGCCGTGGGCGACCCCGTCTTCACCCCGGGCCTTGCCGGACTGGTCCTCGGCGAGTACCGCAGGCTCGCCTCCGACCCCACGCCCGTCGCCTCCGACGAACCCAAGGCCCCGCAGCTCACCGATCGCGAGACCGAGGTGCTGCGGCTGGTCGCCAAGGGGCTCTCGTACAAGCAGATCGCCGAGCGTCTGGTCATCTCGCACCGCACCGTCCAGAACCACGTCCAGAACACCCTGGGCAAGCTCCAGTTGCACAACCGGGTGGAGCTCGTGCGGTACGCGATCGAGCGCGGCCTCGACGACGCCTGAACGCGCCGGAGCGTGCAGCTCCGCAGCTGTGAGACCAACCGCCCCTTAACGCAACGGATTTGACCTTCCACCCCATCCCTGAGTGACCTGGATCACGATTAACGTGGTGGTCGGGGGGCTCACTTCGGCGAAGGGATGCTTCCATGCGGGTCGGAGTACTGACCGGGGGCGGCGACTGCCCCGGGCTCAATGCGGTCATCCGCGCCATCGTCCGCAAGGGCGTGCAGGAGTACGGCTACGACTTCATCGGATTCCGGGACGGCTGGCGCGGCCCGCTGGAGGGCGAGACGGTGCCGCTCTCCATTCCGGCGGTGCGTGGCATCCTGCCGCGCGGCGGCACCATCCTCGGTTCCTCGCGCACCAATCCGCTCGGCGCGGAGCACGGCGTCCGCCGGATCAGGGACAACCTCGCCAAGTACGAGGTCGATTCGCTCATCACGATCGGCGGCGAGGACACCCTGGGCGTGGCGGCGACCCTGTCCGACGAACACGGCATCAAGTGCGTCGGCGTTCCCAAGACCATCGACAACGACCTCTCCGCCACCGACTACACCTTCGGATTCGACACGGCTGTCGGCATCGCGACCGAGGCCATCGACCGGCTGCACACCACCGCCGAATCCCATATGCGAGTTCTCGTCGTCGAGGTGATGGGCCGTCATGCGGGCTGGATCGCGCTCCACTCGGGACTGGCCGGCGGTGCGAATGTCATCCTCATCCCGGAACAGCGCTTCGACATCGATCAGGTGTGCGCCTGGGTGACCTCCCGTTTCAGGGCGAGCTACGCACCGATAGTGGTGGTCGCCGAAGGGGCCATGCCCGCGCAGGGCGAGATGATCCTCAAGGACGGATCGCACGACTCCTTCGGTCACGTCCGGCTCTCCGGCGTCGGCGAATGGCTGGCCAAGGAGATCGAGAGCCGCACCGGCAAGGAGGCCAGAACGACCGTCCTCGGTCATGTCCAGCGCGGCGGCACCCCCAGTGCCTTCGACCGCTGGCTGGCCACCCGCTTCGGCCTGCACGCGATCGATGCCGTGCGGGACGGCGACTTCGGCACGATGGTCGCCCTGAAGGGCACCGGTATCGTCCGGGTGCCGATCGCGGAGGCGACTGCCCGGCTCAAGACCGTCGACCCGGCCCTCTACGCGGAGGCAGGTGTCTTCTTCGGCTGAGCGGCGCACCGGGGACCGGGCGGCGCACCGGGGGCAGGGGTCGTATATTCGCGATGACCGGCCCATGTCACCTGATCTGCGCAATGAACGGGAGAAGTCATGGAAATCCTGGCATTCGGTGTGCAGTCCGACGAGAAGCCGCTGCTCGAGAAGGCCTTCGCCGGACAGCACGAGGTCCGTTGCCTGGACGTCTTCCTCACCAAGGACACCGCCCCCATCGCGGCGGGCCACGAGATCATCTCCACCAGCGTCAACGCCGACCTGGGCAGCAGCGTCCTGCAGACCCTCGCAGCGGGTGGCACACAGATGATCGCCCAGCGCTCCACCGGCTTCAACAACATCGATCTCGACGTCGCCGAGCGGCTCGCCCTGCGGGTCGCCCGCGTCTCCTACTACTCGCCCTACTCGGTCGCGGAATTCGCCTGGACGCTCGCGATGGCGGTCAACCGCCGCATCATCCGGGCCGCGAGCCGCACCCGCGATTTCGATTTCCGGCTCGACGGCCTCCTCGGCCGGGACATGCACGGCCGCACGGCCGGCGTGATCGGTACGGGCAAGATCGGCGAGGCCTTCACCCGGATCGCCCACGGCTTCGGCATGAAGCTGCTCGGCTGGGACGTCGTCGAGAACCCCGCCTGCGTCGGGCTCGGCATGGAGTACGTGGAGAAGGAACAGCTCCTCGCCGATTCGGACCTGATCAGCCTGCACGTCCCGCTGCTGCCTTCGACGCACCACATCATCGGCAAGGACGCCCTGGCACGCATGAAGGACGACGCGATCCTGATCAACTCCAGCCGCGGCGGACTCATCGACACCACGGCGCTGGTCGCCGAGTTGCGCGCGGGCCGTCTCCTGGGTGTCGGACTCGATGTGTACGAGGCGGAGGCCGGGCTCTTCTTCCTCGACAAGTCCCTGGAGGGCATCGACGACGACACGCTCGCCCGGCTCGTCACCTTCCCGAACGTCGTCGTGACCTCGCACCAGGCGTACTACACCCAGGACGCCGTGGCCCAGATCATCGACGCCACCGTCCAGAACGTCGCCGACTATCTGGCCGGCCGCCGCAGCGACAACGTCCTCGTCCCGGTGCTCTCCCGGTGAACCGGGACCCCGGGGCTCCTCCGGGGTCCCCGAGCCCCCTTCAGCCGGCCACCGGCAGCCCTGCCAGCAGCCCGGCCACGATCGTCGCGCCGCGCAGTGTCAGCACCGATTCCGGGTGGAACTGCACCGAGGCGAAGCCCGGACCGCGCAGCGCGTGCAGCTCCCCGGTCGCCTCGTCCAGGCTCGCCTCGACACCGTGCGCCGCCAGCTCGGTGACCGCGTCGTCGTCGCAGCGCGCGGTGAAGCTGTTGTAGAAGCCGACCGTCTCCGGCCGCCCGAACAGATCGATCCGGGTCTGCGTGCCCTGGTACGGCACGGTCCTGCGGACGATCTCCAGACCCAGCTCCGCCGCGATCAGCTCATGGCCGAGGCAGACCCCCAGCAGCCCGTGCCGGTGATCACGGACCAGCTCCGCGGCGAACTCGCGCAGCAGCCGCATCTTCGGGTCGGTGGTGTCACCCGGGTCCCCGGGCCCGGGGCCCAGCACGACCGGTCCCTCGTGCGCCCGTACGCGCTCGCGCAGCCCCGGCTCGTCGTAGCGGTGCACCGACACCTCCAGACCCGAGGAGCGCAGCAGATGCGCCAGCATCGCGGTGAAGGTGTCCTCACCGTCGATCACCAGCGCATGGCCGGACAGCTCGTACGTGCGCTCCTGCATCCGCAGCCAGAACGGTGCGAGACCGCCGCGCCGGGCGTCCAGTGCCGCCTGCACCCGCGGGTCGGCCGCCAGCTGCGGAGATGCCGCCTCGGCCCGCGGCCGGCCGGGCCGCACCCCCAGCGCGGCCAGCACGCCTGCCGCCTTCGCACGGGTCTCGGCGACCTCGCTGTCCGGATCGGAGTGGCGTACGAGTGTCGCCCCGACCGGTACCTGCACATGCCCGTCGGCCGAGATGTCGGCGGTACGGATCAGGATCGGTGAGTCCAGGGTCTGCGCACCGCCCGGCTCCTGCCGCAGCAGCGCCAGCGCGCCCGCGTAGTAGCCGCGGCCGCCGGGCTCGTACCGCTCGATGACCCGGCAGGCGTTCTGCACGGGGGAGCCGGTGACCGTGGCCGCGAACATGGTCTCCTTCAGTACCTCCCGCACATCCAGCGAGGAACGCCCGCGCAGCTCGTACTCCGTGTGTGCGAGATGGGTCATCTCCTTGAGCCGCGGCCCGACCACCACCCCGCCCATGTCGCCGACGGTGCACATCATCTTGAGTTCCTCGTCGACCACCATGGAGAGCTCGTCCCTCTCCTTGCGGTCGGAGAGGAAGGCCAGCAGATCCTCGGCGGTCGGGCCCTCGGCGGGGTAGCGGTACGTCCCGCTGATCGGGTTCATCACGACCGTCCCGCCGGACATCCGCACATGTACCTCGGGGCTGGCACCGACGAGCGTCCGCCCACTCGTCGCCCGCCGCCCCGACGACGAGGACCCTTCGGGCCCGCTGTCACCTGTGTGCACGACGAACGTCCAGTACGCGCCACGCTCACCGGCCAGCAGCCGCCGGAAGAGGGCCAGCGCGTCGGCCCGGCCGAAGCCGGGGATCTCGCCCCGGAAGGTCCGCCGGATGACGAAGTTCGCTCCCTCTCCCTGCCCGATCTCGTCCTCGATCACTCGCCGGACGATCCCGGCGTACTCCTCGTCGGGGACGTCGAAGGCGCCGCCCTCGACCCGCACGTCATGGACCGGCAGGTGGTCCAGCACCTCGGCCAGCGGCAGCTCGTACGTCTCCTCCGCGGTGAGCACGGACAGCGGTGTCCCGTCGTCGCGCACATCGAAACCGCGCTCGGCGATCTGCCGGAACGGCACCAGCGCGAGCGAGGGCAGCGCACCGACCGGGAGATCGGCGAGCCGGTCCACTTCCCGCACCCGGCCGATCAGCACCTCGACGGTGTCCTGGTCGTGGCCGGGGGTGAGCCGGCGCAGCAGCGCGAACGGCGGGCAGTCGTCACGGAGAAGCCTCTCGATGACCAGGTCGGTGCGGTGAGGCTGAGACATTGGGGGTGTTCCTTCCGGATGGAGGAACGGCTCCCGAAACGCAGAGAAGGCCGCCCCTCGGGCGGCCTTCGCGTGGTCTGTTGCGCGCGATCGATCAGTGGGCCGCCGGATGAGCGGTCCACCACCAGTTCTGGTTTGTCTGCGCGAACATGTTCCGAACCCTAACGGACGACCACGTCATCCGAACACGCGTCTCAACTGTTGAGCCTTCGGATGGACGCACCGCCGGACCCCGTAGTGTTGTCGATGTGACCGTGAACGCCAATACCTCCGTCGCCGGTGGCAACACCTGGCAAGACCTTCCCGCGGCGCAGCAGCCCGAGTACCCCGATGCCGAGGCTCTGCGCGATGTACTCGCGGACCTCGCGTCGTATCCGCCGCTCGTCTTCGCGGGCGAGTGCGACCAGCTGCGTGCCCGCATGGGAGCCGTCGCCAAGGGCGAGGCGTTCCTGCTGCAGGGCGGTGACTGCGCCGAGGCCTTCGACGCCGTGTCGGCCGACCACATCCGGGCCAAGCTGAAGACGCTGCTCCAGATGAGCGCCGTCCTGACCTACGCGGCCTCCGTGCCCGTCGTCAAGGTGGGCCGGATCGCCGGGCAGTACTCCAAGCCGCGCTCCAAGTCGACCGAGACCCGCGACGGCGTCACCCTGCCGACCTACCGCGGCGACTCCGTCAACGGCTTCGCCTTCACCGAGGAAGCCCGGGTCCCGGACCCCGAGCGGCTGAAGCAGATGTACCACGCATCCGCTTCCACGCTGAACCTGGTCCGTGCCTTCACCACCGGCGGTTACGCCGACCTGCGCCAGGTGCACGCCTGGAACCAGGACTTCGTGAAGTCGTCGCCGTCCGGCCAGCGCTACGAGGCGCTCGCCCGCGAGATCGACAACGCGCTGAACTTCATGAAGGCGTGCGGTACGGACCCGGCCGAGTTCAAGGCGGTCGAGTTCTACTCCTCGCACGAGGGGCTGCTGCTGGACTACGAGTCGGCGCTGACCCGCACCGACTCGCGCACCGGTGAGCTGTACGACACCTCCGGCCACATGGTCTGGATCGGTGAGCGCACCCGCCAGATGGACGGCGCTCACATCGAGTTCGCCTCGAAGATCCGTAACCCCATCGGCATCAAGCTCGGCCCGACGACCACCGTCGACGAGGCGCTCGGCTACGTCGAACGCCTCGACCCCGAGCGCGAGCCGGGCCGGCTGACCTTCATCGTCCGCATGGGCGCCGACAAGGTCCGCGACAAGCTCCCCGACCTGGTCGAGAAGGTCACCGCCTCCGGCGCCACCGTGGCCTGGGTGACCGACCCGATGCACGGCAACACCTTCGAGGCCGCCTCCGGCCACAAGACCCGTCGCTTCGATGATGTCCTTGACGAGGTCAAGGGCTTCTTCGAGGTGCACAAGGGTCTCGGCACGCACCCGGGCGGCATCCACGTCGAGCTCACCGGTGACGATGTCACCGAGTGCGTCGGTGGCGGGCACGAGATCTTCGTGGACGATCTGCACCAGCGCTACGAGACGGCATGCGACCCGCGGCTCAACCGCAGCCAGTCCCTGGACCTGGCGTTCCTGGTCGCCGAGATGTACCGGGACCAGTAGGCATCACCGCAGGCAGTGGGCGTGCGACTGTGGGGCACGGATCGATGTGATCCGTGCCCCACTGGGCGTTCGGAGGCTTTCAAGGGCTTGGAGCGCCGGGTAAGGTTAGGTTAGCCTCACCGATTGACGGGGTGGCGTCGACGACCGATCCCGCTGGGAGGTGAACCGCATGTACGTCTGCTCGTGCTTCGGCATTACGGAGAAGCAGGTCAAGGAACATGCGGAAGCCGGGGCGTGCACACCCCGGCAGATAGCCTCCGCCTGTAAGGCGGGAACGGACTGCGGCGGCTGCGTCCGCGCGATCCAGGCCGTCCTCGGCCGCGGTGCCTGCCCGCGCCGTGAGCTGATCGACCGGAAGCGGACGCCGGGCACTGCCGCCGACACCGCGACGGACACCGTCCCCGAGGTCGATCCGGGTATCGCTCCCGGCATCGCCCCGGGCGCGGCCCCGGGCATCCGGCTTCCCGAAGCGGCCTGATCCGCCGCACGGGCCCTGGGAGGGTGCTGAAGATCTCGGCCGGGCTCGCGACGCCCGGCACGCGCATCTGCGGCGTTGCCGAAACGCCCCAGTAGCTCCTTCCCCGAGCTCTCGGCTTCGTTCGAGCAGGGGAGAACCCATTCGAGGACGCTCCGGCGCCTTGCAGCTGCACGCACCGAACGCCGCTCCCTGATCCGGCCAAGATCTTCAGCGCCCTGCCTGACTAGCTGTCGGGCTGCTCGATCTGCTGGGCGATGTAGAGCGGCTCACCGAGCTTCTCGACCAGTTCCAGCTGGGTGTCGAGGTAGTCGATGTGGTGCTCCTCGTCCTCCAGGATCGACTCAAAGATGTTTGCGGACGTGATGTCGCCCTTGCCGCGCATCAGCTCGATCCCGCGCTTGAGGCGGTCGATCGCCTCCACCTCGACCTGGCGGTCGGCCTGGAACATCTCGGTGACGGTCTGACCCACCCGTACGTGGAACAGCCGCTGGTAGTTGGGCAGTCCATCGAGGAAGAGAATGCGGTCCGTGAGGATCTCGGCGTGCTTCATCTCGTCGAACGACTCGGAGCGGGTGTACTTCGCGAGCTTCGTCCAGCCGAAGTTGTCCTGCATCTTTGCATGCAGGAAGTACTGATTGATGGCGGTCAACTCGGCGGTCAGCTGCTCGTTCAGGAACTCAAGGACCTCGGGGTCGCCCTGCATCGCAGAGGCTCCTTCCAACCGGTGAACGGGGCAAGTTGGCCGCATCCTCGCACCGCACCCAGTGATCGTCCAGTAAGTACATGCTTAGTACGAGATGCCTGAATTGCCCTTGCTCTGGTCGGGACCACCCCTGCCTGTCTGTCACCATGGAGTCATGGGTCAGCCGGAAAGCCGGGAAAACAGCGCGTCAGAGCAGTCAGAGCTTCCGCCGGGACAGCGGCTCCAGCGTGGTTGGCCGGTTACCCACTACGGGCCCGTGCCCAAGTTCAAGCCCGACCGCTGGGAGTTCCGGGTCTTCGGCGCCACGGCGGACGGCGAGAAGCACTGCTGGAGCCACCAGGAGTTCTCGGTACTGCCGTTCTCCTCGGTCGTCGCCGACCTGCACTGCGTCACCAAATTCAGCATGCTCGGCGCCGAATGGGGCGGGGTGCTCGCCCGCACGGTCCTGGAACTCGCGCCACCCGCGCCGAACGTCACCCATGTGATGGTCTGGGCCGAGTACGGGTTCAGCTCGAACCTTCGGCTCTCCGACTTCGCCTCGGACCGAACACTTTTTGCCACCCACAAGGGCGGCGAGCTGCTCACCGCCGAGCACGGCTTCCCGCTCCGGCTCGTTGTGCCGCACCTCTATGCCTGGAAGGGGCCCAAGTGGGTCCGGGGCGTGGAGTACATGACGGCCGACCGCCGCGGCTTCTGGGAGGAGCGCGGCTATCACAACATCGGCGACCCGTGGCGCGAGCAGCGCTACTCCTACCAGGAAGAGCCCGGGGACGGCCCCGAGCTCTGACCTGACGGCTCCCGGGCCGGCCCGGTCCACCCTCAGTGGTGGTACTGGTGCACCACTGCGTGGCCCTTGCCGCGGCCGATCATCCACTTGTTGACCGGTGTGGTGACGACGAAGGCGACGCAGAGCGAGAGTACGAGCGCCCCCCAGAACAGCGTGTCGGAGAGAGTGGCGTCCATGGCGCCCGGCCACAGTGCGATCACGCCGTTGTCGATCAGCTCCATCACCGCGATGGAGAGGGTGTCGGCGGCGAGGGCGACCCGCAGGGCCGTACGGAAGTCGACGCCCGCCTTCCGGATGGAGCGCAGCGTCAGCGTGTAGCCGAAGAAGAAGGCCAGGACGATCGCGAGCACCATCGTCCCCATGTTGCCCCAGCCGAGCGCCGTGCCGATCACCATGCCGAGGATCTCGCCGATGGCGCATCCGGTGAGGCAGTGCAGGGTGGCCTGCGCGGCCATGGCCCAGCCTGCCTGGCCGAGGTGGCGGTCGGTGTGGCTGGTGTGGTCGGCGTGACCTGGGTGGGCGTGCTCGCCGTGGTCTGCGCGCCGACTGTGATCTGCGTCCTCCCCGTGCTGCTCGCCCCGCTCATGGCGGCTGTGCTGCTCATGGTGTGTGTCGTGCTGCATGGCGATCCCCCAGTGCCGAGTAGCGGTTCCTGCCGACAGCAAGAACCGTATACCCCCATGGGGTATTCCTCGGCGGGGAAATCAGTGCGGAGCGCGGCACTCAGCCCCGGTCGCGCAGCCCCTTCAGTCGCGCCACATCCGCCGCATGCCCCTCCTTGCCGCCCGGCGTCTCGATGATCAGCGGTACACCGGCGGCCGCCGGATGAGCGAAAAGCTCCCGGAACGGCTCCTCGCCGATGTGCCCGGCGCCGATGTTCTCGTGCCGGTCCTTGTGGGCTCCCACCACGTCCTTGGAGTCATTGGCGTGGATCAGTTTCAGCCGGCCCTCGCCGACCGTGTCCACCAGCAGGTCCAGTGTCTGCCGCATGCCCGCCGGGCCCGCCAGATCGTGGCCCGCTGCGTAGATGTGGCAGGTGTCGAGGCAGATGCCAAGCTTGGGATGGGCGTCGAGCGCGTCGAAGTACGGGCCGAAGTCCCAGGTCCGCGAGCAGAGCGAGAACCCCTGCCCGGCGGTCGACTCCAGCAGCAGATACGGGTCGTCGTCGTGCGTCAGCTCGTCCAGGAGCGGCCGCATGTGCGTGCGTACTTGTGCGAGGGCCTGCTCGCGCGGTCGGCCGCCCGTTGCCGATCCGGTGTGCACCACGACGCCCAGGGCGCCGATCTCGCGGGCCCGGCGCAGTGAGTGGCGCAGCGACTCCACGGACTTCTCGACGGTGGCCACGGTGTGCGAACCGAAGTTGATCAGGTACGGGGCGTGGACGTACGCCGGTATGGAATCGGCGGCGCACTCGGCGCGGAACTGCTCGTCCTGGGCCGGGTTGCCTGCGGGCGTCGCCCAGCCGCGCGGGTTGGCGACGAAGACCTGGACGGCCTCCGCCCCCATCTCGCGGGCGTAGGGGAGGCCGACCTTGGCGAGGCCGCCGGCCACGGGAACATGGCCGCCGACTGGGTTGCGCATGTGGATCTAGAGTCCCTTGGTCTTGATGGTGATGGTGCTGCCCTCGGGGGCCTGCTTGCCGCCGTCGACGGACTGGCTGTCGATGGTGTCGCCGAAGGAGAGGAACGGGCGGTCGACCTTGACCTCGAAGCCCGCGTCCTCCAGCTCGCTCCTGGCGTCGTCGACGTCCTTCCCGATGACGTCCGGGACGTTGATCATCCGCGGCCCCTTGGAGACCGTGAGCGTGATGGTGTCGCCCTCGGCGGCCTCGGTGCCATCGCCCGGCGACTGACGGGCGATGTCGCCCGCGTCCTCGGGGGAGCTGACCCGGTCGGGCAGCACCTTTGCCTTGAGCCCCTTCTCGTCCAGCGCGGCGGTGGCGTCCTCGACGGACAGCCCGGTGACATCCGGGACGCCGACCGGAGCGCCCTTGCTGACGACGAGGGCGACCGCGGAGTCCGGGTGGCGCTCGGTGCCCGCCACCGGGTCCGTGCGGATCACCTCGCCCCGTCCCGTCTCCTGGCTGAACTCCTTGGTGACCATGCCCGGCACCAGACCCGCCTCTTTCAGTGCACGCCTGGCATCCCCGAGTGAGAGGTCCTGGACATCGGGCACCTTCACGATCTCCGGGCCGCGCGAGACGACGAGCGTCACCGCGTCGTTCCCCCGGATGCGGGCGCCGGACTCGGGGTCGCTGCTGATGACCTTGCCGCGCTCGACGGTGTCGCTGTAGGCCCGTTCGACGCTCTTGAGTTCCAGGCCGGAGTCCGAGAGCCGCTCCTGGGCCGTCTTCTCCGTCTGGCCGAGCACCGAGGGGACCCGGGTGAACTGCCCGGAGTTGATGTACCAGACACCGGTGCCGATCCCCAGCGCCAGCAGCAGCGCGACGACCACGGCGATGACGGAGCGCCGCGGACCGCGGCGGCGCAGGCCGTGCGGCGCGGGCTGCGTCGGCGTCGGCGGGGGCATCTCCAGCCGGCTGGTGTGGTGGGCGACGCCCTGGTCGGCCGGGAGCAGCCGCGGGATCACGCTCGTGCGGTCCTCGGCGGCGTCGTGCACCTCGGCGAGAGCCTGCGGCGGTACGGCGTCCAGCTGGGCGTCGGTGAGGCCGGAGCGGGCCTCGCGGGTCTCGGCGAGCAGCGCCACCGCGTCGAACGGGCGGACCTCGGGGTTACGGGCGGTGGCGCAGGCCACCAGGTCGTCGAGCTCGAGGGGGAGCCCCGGGACGGCGGCCGACGGGGCCGGGACGTCCTCGTTGAGGTGCTGGTAGATGACCTGCGCGGGGGTGTCCCCGGCGTGCGGCTTGGAGCCGGTCAGCATCTCGTACAGGACGACACCGCAGGCGTACACATCGGTGCGGGTGTCCGCCGTGCCGTGCTCTATCTGCTCGGGAGCGAGATAGGAGACGGTGCCCAGGACGGACCCGGTGGTGTTGGTGACGGCGCCCACGGCCCGTACGAGACCGAAGTCGGCGACCTTGACCCGGCCGTCGTCCCCTATCAGGACGTTCTCGGGCTTCATGTCGCGGTGCACGAAGCCCGCGCGGTGCGCGGCGCCGAGGGCGGCGAGGACCGGCTCCAGGATGTCCAGTGCGGCCCTCGGTTGCAGGGCGCCGCGCTCGCGCAGTACGTCGCGCAGGGTGCAGCCCGCGACGTACTCCATCGCGAGGTAGACGTACTGCCCCTGGGCGCCCTGGTCGAAGACCGCGACGACATTGGGGTGCGCGAGCCGGGCCACGGACTTGGCCTCGCGGATGAAGCGCTCGACGAACGAGGCGTCCGTGGCGAGCGCCGGGTGCATCACCTTGAGGGCGAGCACCCGGTCGAGCCGGGTGTCCACGGCCCGGTAGACCGTGGCCATGCCGCCCACGGCGATGCGGGCATCGACGCGGTAGCGGCCGTCGAGCAGCTGCCCGACGAGAGGGTCCTGGAGGGTCGTATCCACGCATGCGAGTCTACGAGCCGCCACGGACACGGCCCACGGGCCGGGGCGGACCCGGGGCCGTACTGCAGCCGAGCCGTGACAGGGACATGCGCGCCGCAGCCGTCGGCGGCGGTCCGGTGGGTCAGAACGCCGGGCGCTCCGGGTCCAGCACCGCGCGCCCCTCCACCGGCGACGATGCCTCGGCGAAGTGGCGGCGCGGGATCCGGCCCGCGCGGTACGCCAGCCGCCCGCCCTCCACCGCATGCCGCATCGCCGCGGCCATCAGCTCGGGCTCCTGGGCCCGGGTCACCGCGGACGCCAGCATCACCGCCGCGCACCCCAGCTCCATCGCGAGCGCCGCGTCCGAGGCCGTCCCGGCGCCCGCGTCGAGAATCACCGGCACCCGGGCCTGCTCGACGATCAGCTGGAAGTTGTGCGGATTGCGGATGCCGAGGCCGGAGCCGATGGGGGAGCCGAGCGGCATGATCGCCGCGCATCCCACGTCCTGGAGCCTGCGGGCCAGCACGGGGTCGTCATTGGTGTACGGAAGCACGGTGAAGCCGTCGTCCACCAGGGTCTCCGCGGCGTCCAGCAGTTCGATCGGGTCGGGCAGCAGGGTCCGCTCGTCGGCCACCACCTCCAGCTTGATCCAGTCGGTGCCGAGCGCCTCGCGGGCCAGCCGGGCGGTCAGTACGGCCTCGCCCGCGGTGAAGCAGCCCGCCGTGTTCGGGAGTACGCGGATGGAGAGCCGCTGGAGCACGGAGAGCACCGAGCCCTGCACGGTCGGATCGAGGCGGCGCATCGCGACGGTGGTGAGCTCGGTACCGGAGGCGGTCAGGGAGCGTTCCAGCACGTCAAGGCTGGGCGCCCCACCGGTTCCCATGATCAGCCGGGAGCCGAAGGCGGTGTCGCCGAGGGTGAAGAGGTCGTCGGACATGGTCAGCCTCCCTGGACCGCGGTCAGGACCTCGACGCGGTCGCCGTCACCGAGGGCGGCGGTGGACCACTGGCTGCGCGGGACGACGGTCTCGTTGACGGCGGCCGCGACGCCGGAGTGCGCGGCGGTCAGGGTGGCCACAAGGGTGTCCAGGGTGGTGCCCGCGGCGAGGAGACGGACCTCGCCGTTCACGGACAAGGAGAGGGGCGCGGGCTCGGAGAGGGGTGCGGGATCGGTCATGCGGGCTGCTCCTGACGTACGGAGACGGCGGCGGACGAGAAACGGTGCGGGGTGAAGGGGCGGGCCACCTCGGGCAGCTCGCCCGTGGTGAGGAGCTCTGCCATGACGTCACCGGTGACGGGGGTCAGCAGTACCCCGTTGCGGTGGTGGCCGGTGGCGAGGTGGAGGCCGGGCAGGGCGGTGGGGCCGAGCAGCGGGGCGTTGTCGGGGGAGGCGGGGCGCAGGCCGGCCCGGGTCTCGGTGAGCGGCAGCTCGGTGATGCCGGGCACCAGCTCGTGGGCGTCCCGCAGCAGCTCGTAGACGCCGCCCGCGGTGACGGTGGTGTCCCACCCCATCTCCTCGCTGGTGGCGCCGACGACCAGTTCGCCGTTCTCGCGCGGTACGAGATAGACGTGGCTTCCCCGGACCACGGCCCGGACCGTCCGGGTGAGGAACGGTGCGTACGCGGCGGGCACGGTCAGCCGCAACACCTGCCCCTTCACCGGCCGGACCGGCGGCACGACCTCGTCCGGCAGTCCCGGGAGCCGGCCGCTGAGGCTGCCCGCGGCGAGCACGACCTGGTCGGCGGCGAGCTCCGTACCCCCGGCGAGCACGGCTCCGGCGGCCCGGTCGCGTATCACCGCCAGGCGCTCCACCCATCCGCGGTGGAAGACCACCCCGGCCCGCTCGCAGGCGGTCAGCAGTGCGGCGGCCAGCCGGCGGGGATCGATCTGGTGGTCACTGTCGACCCGCAGACCGCCGCGGACGCCCGGCGCGAGCATCGGCTCCAGGCGGCGGCATTCTCGGCCGGTGAGCCACTCCGACTCCAGGCCCGAACGCTGCTGCAGGGTGTGCAGTTCCCGCAGATGGGTACGGTCGTCGGAGTCCAGTGCGACGGCCAGGGTGCCGCAGGCGCGGAAGCCGGTCTCCTGTCCGCTCGCCGCCTCCAGCTCGGCCGTGAAGGCCGGATAGCGGGCGGCCGAGGCGACATTGAGGCCCAGCAGCATCTGTTCGCCGTAGTGGAGTTCGGTGACGGCGGCCAGCATGCCGGCGGCCACCCGGGCGGCTCCGCCACCCGGTTCGGGATCGACGACCGCGGTGCGCAGTCCGCGTTGCGCGGCCCGCCAGGCGGTCACCAGACCGATGATCCCGCCCCCGATGACAAGGACGTCGGATCCGTTTCCGTTCCGAGAAGAACGCATGGGCGTCCAGCCCCTCCCTTCGCCGGCATGACCCGGATCAGGTTCGTACGGTCGGAGGCCGCCCAGCCTCCCTCTCAGCCCGGTGCGTCCGGGCTCCCGCGAGTGTTTTACGTTGGCCACCCTAAACCCAGCCACCCGGACCCAGTGAGGGAGCAGCCACCGTGGCCCGTTCGCTCGACGGACTCGTCCTGGCACCGGTCGCCGACCAGGCCCCGGGCCAGGTCGGTACCCGTACCCGCTTCACGTACCACGAGAAGGACGGCCGGATCTGGGCCGAGTACGCGGGCGGCGACGTGGTCCGCGGCAATCTCGTAGGCACTCGCGTCGACGACACCCTCGGCTTCCTCCCCCATGGCCTCAAAGGCATGGGAGGTGCCCCCTCCGTCCAGCTGAAGCAGCACGGCACGACATCCTCGGGTCACTGTGTCTCCACCGTCGTCGACCTCGCGGACGGCCGGGTCCGGCTGGACGAGCGGTGGGAGTGGGAGTCGCAGGAGGGCAGCGGTACGAGCACGGTCGAAGAGCTTCCCCCTTCCTGACGATCAGTCAGATGATTAAGGTGTACGGGTGAGCGAGCAGCAGCAGTCAGAGCAGCCGGACCGGCAGGCAGGGCGCCGCGTCGTCATCGTCGGCGCGGGCATGGCCGGCGTGCAGACGGCGGTGGCCCTGAGGGAACAGGGCTTCACCGGCTCCGTCGCCCTGATCGGCGCCGAACCGCACCAGCCCTACGACCGGCCCCCGCTGTCCAAGGCGGTACTGCTCGGCAAGGCCGAGGACTCCGCCTTCGACGTCGACTTCGAGGCGCTGGACATCGATCTGCAGCTGGGTCGCGAAGTCACCGGTGTGCGGCCGGGCGCGCATGAGCTGGACACCCCGTCAGGACCCGTTGCATACGACGTCCTGGTGATCGCGACCGGCGCCGAACCGGTTGTCCTGCCCGGCGCCGAGGGCGTTCCCGGCGTCCATCTGCTGCGCACCCTCGACGACGCGGCACGGCTGCGGCCCGTACTCGACGGGCAGCACGGCGTCGTGGTCGTCGGCGCGGGCTGGATCGGCGCCGAGTTCGCCACCGCGGCCCGCGCCGCGGGCTGCGAGGTCACCGTCGTCGAGGCCGCCGACCGGCCCCTCGCGGGCGCCATGCCCGCCGAGGTCGCCGCCCCGATGACCGCCTGGTACGCCGAGAGCGGCGCCGAACTCCTCACCGGGGCCCGGGTCGCCCGCATCGAACCCGGCCGGGTGATCCTTGCGGACGGCCGCACGATCCCGGCCGGAGCGGTCGTCGTCGGAATCGGCGCACGGCCCGCCACCGGCTGGCTGGCCGGCTCCGGCATCGCGCTCGGCCCCGACGGATCGGTGACCGCGGACGGGGCGCTGCGCACCTCGCTCCCCGATGTGTACGCGGTCGGTGACTGCGCCTCGTTCCCCTCCTTGCGGTACGGCGAACGCCTTCTCATCCACCACTGGGACAATGCCCTGCAGGGCCCTCGGACCGCCGCCGCCAACATCATCGGGGCGGGGGCCGGGAACGGCCCGGCGCCGCAGACGTACGACCCCGTGCCGTACTTCTGGTCCGAGCAGTTCGACCGGTTCGTGCAGTACGCGGGCCACCACGGGAGCGCCGACACCCTGCTGTGGCGGGGCGATCCGGCCGGTCCCTCCTGGTCGGTGTGCTGGCTGCGGGACGGCGTCCTGGTCGCGGTCCTCGCCGTCGGCCGGCCACGCGATCTGGCGCAGGGGCGCAAGCTCATCGAGGCGGGGGCACATCTCGATCCGGAGCGGGCCGGTGACCCGTCCGTACCGCTGAAGTCGGCGACTCGTCAGTAGGCGTACGGGCAACGAACGTTGACGTCCGCTATGTGGACGACCCCTTGGGAGGAGGTAAAAGTTAGTGCACTGTGCATCTTTTAGAGTGCTCATTTCATGTCTCTTCGAAGGATGCGCATGTTTCGACACAGATGGGCCCGCGCGCTGCGCGGAATCTCCATGGCCTCGGCGTCGATCGCCCTCGTCGGAGGCGCACTCGCCGCCCCGGCGTACGCGGGCACCGCTCCCCAGCCCGGTTCCAACCCGGCTGTCGACTACCAGGACCCGATCGACGCGCTGCCGCCGGTCTCCCGCCCGGACACCAAACACTGCTCAGTGACGGCCGTCGACCACGACTTCGGCTACACCCTCGGCGGACCGCCGTACACCACCACGCTCACCCCGCCCGAGAAGTGCAAGGGGCCGTGGAACAAGGTCGTCCTCGACTGGTCGGGCAGCGTGAAGGGGCGTCAGTACGACCGTCTCGCCGCGGTTTTCATCGGTGGCGCGGAGGTCTTCCGCACCAGCACCGCCGAACCCGACGACGACGGCATCAGCTGGCACGTCGCCAAGGACATCACCGACTTCGCGCCGCTCCTCAAGGACCCGCAGAAGCTCCAGCTCGAACTGGGCAATGTCGTCAACGAGACGTACACCGGCGTGTACAAGATCAAGCTGACGGTCACGTACTACCAGGCCGACCAGCGTCACCCGGCCGCCACCACGGCCGACAGCATCGTCCCGCTCGGTGACACCGGCTCCGGCGGCGCCCCCTGGATGAACGTCGGCAAGGGCGGCTCCACCCGCACCGAGGTCACCTTCCCGCGCAATCTGACCAACGCGCGCCTGGAGGTCTACGCACGCGGGGGCGGCTGCGACGAGCAGTGGTTCGACGCGGTCCCCAGCGACCTGGCGGAAACCGCTCCGGACTATCTCTGCGGCGGCGGCCCCTACCGTGAGGTGCAGGTCGCGGTGGACGGACAGCCCGCCGGCCTCGCCCAGCCGTACCCCGTGGTGTACTCGGGCGGCATCGTACCGACCCTGTGGCGCCCGATCCCGGCCATCGACCAGTTCAAGACCGAGGCGTACGACATCGACCTCACCCCCTTCGCGGGTCTGCTGGCCGACGGCAAGCCGCACGCCATCAGCATCACCCCGTACGGTGCGGCCGACGGCTGGACCGTCGATGGTTCGCTCTTCCTCGACACGGACGCGCACGCGTCCCGCACGAGCGGCAAGGTGACCACCAACACGCTCAGCCACACCCCGGTCGTGAAGACCGTCCAGACCCCGGGCAAGGACGGCTCCACGGACGTCTCCGTGTCGACCGGCCGCTCCTGGAAGATCTCGGGCTATGTCGAGACCTCGAAGGGCCGGGTCACCACCACCGTCGAGCAGAAGTTCGCGTACACCAACACGGACAACGTCTCCCGCACGGGCAGTCATCAGGTGATGCATCAGCGTGACCACGGTTCCACCACGGTGACGACCCAGGTCCACGGGCGCACGGACGCGCAGCGGCACACCTGGTCCTACCCCATCGACGTGGACATGGACATCCCGTTGTACGGCGATTACAACAACTACGACATGAGGGCCGCCGTCACCCAGCGCCGTGTGCTCGTCGACACGTCCCGCAAGGGCTCCGCGCACGCGTGGCACACGGACGCGGTCACGGACGACACGGTGGACTCGACCGGCAGCATCGCCCGCACGGGCGGTGTCGTCCAGTCCGCCGACGGAGCCTCGACCGAGACGTACCAGGGCACCACGGACACCGGAGCCTGCTACTCGCGCTCCCTGACGACCGCGCACGGCTGGGTCACCCGCGACCGGCAGAGCCACTGCCGCGTCGCGGACGTGGTCCGCGATGCCCTGAAGGGCTGAGTCCGGGTACCGACTGTCGGTCCGGGATGGCACGCTTGTCCCTGTGACCGAGATTGACGCAAAGATCGATGCTCTCGTCCCCGCCTGGCTCCACCTTCCCGACATCGCCGAAATGCTCGATGTCGAGGTGACGCGCGTGCGGCAGCTGGTCAAGGAGGGCCAGCTCATCGCCGTACGACGTGGTGAGAACCGGACGCTCCAGGTGCCTGCCGCCTTCATCGACGGCAACAAGGTGGTCAAGGGTCTCTCCGGAACCCTGACGCTCCTGAGGGACGACGGCTACACCGACGAAGAGATGCTGGAATGGCTCTTCACCTCCGACCCGACCCTGCCGGGCACCCCTGCCCAGGCGCTGAGCGAGAATCGCGGCACGGAGGTGAAGCGCCGCGCCCAGGCGCTCGCCGTCTGACCGCAGTCCGTATGTGAGGGGCGGGCCGTGCAGCAGTGCGCGGCCCGCACCCCCACGCCGTACCGACAACCGCTCCGCAACGCTCTCCAGGGGGAAGCGCACCATGTCCACGCCTCGCGCGCTGCTGTCCGATGCCCGGCTCTATCTGTGCACGGACGCCCGCAGGCGCCAAGGTGACCTCCCCGCGTTCCTCGACGCCGTCCTTTCCAGCGGGGTGGACATCGTCCAGCTGCGCGACAAGGGCATGGAAGCGGCCGAGGAGCTCGAACACCTGGCGGTCTTCGCCGAAGCCTGCAGGCGCCACGGCAAGCTCCTCGCGGTGAACGACCGGGCCGACGTCGCCCACGCCATCGGCTCCGATGTGCTGCACCTCGGCCAGGGCGACCTGCCGGTCCCCGCCGCCCGCGCCGTCATTGGCGAGGATGTCGTGATCGGCCGCTCCACCCACGCCGAGTCCGAGGTCGACGCGGCCGTCGCCGAGCCCGGGGTGGACTACTTCTGCACCGGTCCCTGCTGGCCCACCCCCACCAAGCCCGGCCGGCACGCCCCGGGCCTGGACCTCGTGCGGTACGCCGCCTCGCTCGACCAGCGGCGTCCGTGGTTCGCCATCGGCGGGATCGACGCGGGCAATCTCGACGAGGTGCTGGACGCCGGAGCGCGCCGGGTGGTCGTCGTACGGGCGATCACCGAGGCCGCCGACCCGGCCGCCGCCACCACCGAGCTGGCCAAGCGAATCCGGGTGCGCACCGGAGCGTGATCCGGCCAGATGTCCGAAGGGTGGACAAACAACCAGTCAATTCGGGCAATTACCGCTGGTCTGGTCCTGTGGTCGTCGCGCTCTGGTTAACCTGCCCGTATGGCCCTTGGCACACCTTCTACCAGGACAGATCACGCGCGCACGGTGCGTGAGTTCCTCGCGACCGGCAAGACTTCGTATTCGTTCGAGTTCTGGGCGCCCAAGACCGAGAAGGGCGAGCGGAACGTCTGGAGTGCGCTGCGCCGCGTCGAGGCGGTGAGGCCGAGCTTCGTCTCCGTGACGTACGGGGCGGGTGGCTCCACCCGGGCAGGTACGGTCAGGGTCGCCGAGCAGATCGCCGCCGATTCCACCCTCACCCCGGTCGCGCACCTCACGGCGGTCAACCACTCCGTCGCCGAGCTGCGCAACATGATCGGGCAGTACGCCGACGCCGGAATCCGGAACATCCTCGCCGTGCGCGGAGACCCGCCCGGCGACCCGATGGGCGAGTGGGTCGAGCACCCGCAGGGTGTGCGGTACGCCGCCGATCTCGTCCGGCTCATCAAGGAATCCGGAGATTTCTGTGTCGGCGTCGCGGCATTTCCCGAGATGCACCCGCGCTCGACCGACTGGGACACCGACATCCGGCATTTCGTGGACAAGTGCCGCGCCGGTGCCGACTATGCGATCACGCAGATGTTCTTCAATCCGGAGGATTATTTGCGGATGCGTGACCGGGTGGTCGCTGCGGGTTGCGAAACCCCGATCATCCCCGAGGTCATGCCGCTGACCAGCGTCAAGCAGTTGGAACGGTTTGCGCAGCTCAGCAACGCGTCTTTCCCTTCGGCGCTGAAAGAACGCATCCTCGCCGCCAAGGACGATCCCGCCGCTGTACGCTCCAGTGGCATCGACTTCGCAACGCAGTTCTGCGCGAGGCTGCGATCCGAGGGTGTGCCCGGACTGCACTTCATCACGCTCAACAACTCGACGGCGACGCTCGAAATCTACGAGAATCTCGGACTGCACAAGCAGTCCTGACCGGCCGTACCCGCCACGACCCGGGGCGGTGGCCGTAGGAGGGGGCGGGCATGGGCTGGACAGTCCTCTACATCGCGTTCGGAATTGTCGCGCTGTGGCTGCTCGGCGAGGTGCTCCTGCAGTACAAGGCGCGCCTTCGCTGGCGTCTGCTCGCCTTTGGAGGCTTCGGCTGTGTGGTCGTCGGCGTACTGATGCCGTCCGTGTTCGTCATCGCCGTCGGCGCGATCGCGTTCGCAACCGGGCAGACGTACGTCACGCTGTCCTTCAGGCGCGGCTTCTCGACCGGCTGGGCGATAGGGGGCAGCCCCGGCGAGAGCCGTCGCCGCCGGGGCGGGGGCGACAGGGACACCCGCGAGCCCAAGCTCGAGGTGTCGGACCTGGAGATGGAGTACGACGGGCAGGTCCCGCAGCGGGCGGACGCCGCGGCACCGGGGGCCGCGGTCTACGAGCCGGAGCCGCTGCCGGACGACACCGGGCAGTACGGCATCTACAGCGATCACCCGCAGTCGCAGCAGGGACAGAACCAAGGCCGGCAGCCCGAGCAGCAGTCCCAGTACGCGGCGTACGACCCCTACGCCGACCACTCCATGTACGCGGCGCCGGGCCAGGAGGCGTACGCCGGTCAGGACTCGTCCGCCGGGCAGTACGACTACGGCACGGGCCAGCAGCAGTACGCCGCATACTCCGACCCGTACGTCGGGACCGGCACCACCGGCGGCTCCGCGCAGTACGCCTCGTACGACAGTGACGGCAACGGCTACGACAGCTACGACGGCCGGCAGCAGTACACCGCCGATCCGTACGCCCAGCAGTACGCCCCCGAGACCCCGCCCGGCGGTGTCTGGGTGCCGCAGCAGCGCGAGGGCGAGCAGTACCCGTCCGCACCTCCGGAGCAGCCCGCACAGCCTGCCCCGTACCCGAACGGCTACGACACCGGCCACAACGACCAGCAGTACCGCTACTGACCGCGGACCGGCAGGAGCAGGGTGGTGCGGAAGTGACCGAGGGCAGGGCGGCGATCGGACCTGCCCGGCATCCCGGTGGCGCCGCCGGCCGGCGGCCTCTCCCTCATTGGGAGCCCCGGAACCCGTCCCCCTCCACGATCAGCCCGGCGACCAGCGCCCCCGACATACCCGCGTGGGCGAGCCCGCCACCCGGGTGCGACCAGCCGCCCGCGACGTAGAGCCCCGGCAGCCGGGTGCGATTGCCCGGGTGCAGATACGCGCCCCCCGCCCCGGCCAGCGCGGGCGCGGGCACCGAGCCGCCCTCGGCGCCGGTGTCGGCCGCCGTCTCGGCCGGCGTCCGCACCTCGGCGTGGAGCAGCCGCTCCCGTATGCCGGGCACGGCCTCGCCGGCCGCTTCGAGCAGCGCGTCGGCGCACCGCTCGCGCAGCGCCGCGTCCGTCCAGTCCACCGCGCCGTGCGGGGCGACCGTCGCCATCAGCGTCACTGCCTCGTGCGCGTCGTCGGGGCGGGTCGACGGGTCGTCCGGGCGCAGCACCGTCACCGTGGGACGGTCGGCGAGTCTTCCGCCGAACACAGCCTCGCGCTCCGCCCCGCCGTCCGCCGGGTGCACCAGGGTCCGGTGCACGGCATCCGCGGGCCGGGCGCCGCGCAGCGACAACAGGACCAGGAACCGGCCCGGCACCGCCCCCTGACCCTGTCCGGGCCGCGGCTGCACCGCCACGTCGCCGTCCCGCCACAGCTCCTGACCGGGCACCAGGCCCGGATGCGGACGGGCCCCCAGCACCACATGGCCGGCCTCGGCAACCGTCCCGTCCAGGAGCTCGACGCCTGCCGCCCGGCCGTCCTTCTCGACGACCCGGGCCACCTCGCCGCCGAAGACGAACTCCACCTTCCGGGCCAGACACCGCTCGTACACCGCCTGCGCCAGGGCCCGGATCCCGCCGGAGACGTACCAGCTGCCGAAGGTCTCCTCCATGTACGGCAGCAGGGCGGCCGCCGCCGGGGCGCGCAGCGGGTCGAGCCCGTACGACAGGGCGTACCCGTCGAACAGGGCGGCCAGCCGGGGGTCCGAGAGCTCCCACGCGCCGACCTCCGTCACCGTGCCCGCCTGACGGGCCGAGCGCAGCAGCCGGCGCTGCCGGAGCGCGGGATACGGATCACGGCCGAGCACCTGCCAGTCGGAGCGCAACGGCTCCTCCAGCAGCGGACGCCGGGACCGGTCCCAGGCATCGCGCGCCCGGTCGAGGAACTCGCCCCAGGCCGCGCCCGCGCCACCCCCGAGAGCGGTGTCCAGGGCGGCGACCACCCCGGCCCGTGAGGCATTCGGCAGCGAGACCGCGGTGCCGTCCGCGAAGATGTGGCGGCTAGCCGGATCGACCTGGGTCATCGCGACGCACTGCTCCAGCGGCTCCTTGCCCGTCTTCACGAACAAGTCGCGGTAGACCGCGGGCAGATGCAGCAGCGTGGGACCGGTATCGAAGGCGAAGCCCTCATGGGCATACCGGCCGACCGAGCCGCCGAAGGTCTCCGACCGCTCGTACACCGTCACCCGGTGGCCTGCCACGGCGAGCCGGGCGGCCGCCGCCATCGCGCCCATCCCGGCGCCGATCACCGCAATTCGTGCCATGTCAGTGACCTTAACGGCCGCCTGTGACAATCAGTCCAGTGGCCAGTGCGAACCGGTCCCGGCCAGGCGTTTCTCCTCGCGGCGCTGGGCCCTGCGGCGCAGGAACCGGCGGATCCGGGAGGCCAGGAAGACCAGTATCACCATGCCGAGCAGCAGCAGTGCCGCGGCGATGACCGCGGCCGCCAGCGGATGGAATATCGCGAACGTGACGATTCCTGCGACGCCCAGGTCCTCGGCCGTGCTCACCGCGATATTGCTGAACGGCTCGGGCGAGGTGTTGACCGCCATCCTGGTGCCGGCCTTCACCAGATGGCTCATCAGCGCGGTGGAACCGCCGATGGCCCCGGCCGCGAGCTCCGGCAGCGAACCGCTCTCGCCGGCCAGCAGCGCCGCCACGACGGCACCGGCGACCGGCCTGATGACGGTGTGCGCCGAGTCCCAGACCGAGTCCACGTACGGGATCTTGTCCGCCGCCACCTCGCACAGGAAGAGCACACCGGCCACGACGAGGACATCGGTGCGCTGCAGCGATGCGGGCACCTCGTCGGTGATCCCGGTCGCGCCGAAGACACCGAGCAGCAGGACCACCGCATAGGCGTTGATCCCGCTCGCCCAGCCACTTGTGAACACCAGAGGGAGTACGGACACGGACGCGATCGTAACCAGACGGCGATCGGCCCGGAGTGGGCTTCGGTGCGCAGCCCTGAGTATCCGTACCTAGGCAACGAGATGAGTAGGTGCGCGGATGGGCTCCCACCTGCGCGGACGGGAGACTGGAGCCCACGGACAGGGGCGCGGCACCGGCACCGCCGACACGGGGCGGCGGAACGGACACGGCACTCCTTCCGGAGCGGGGGGCACGGCGGAGAGCCCGGGGACCACGGGGGAAGACGGGGGTCACGGGGGAAGGTTCTCCGGCTGCACAACAGACGCCGGTCCGGCGCAGGCTCGGGGGGATCGAGCCTCGCCGGACCGGCGTCTGTTGTGCGTCGGTCCGGGCGGCCGCGGCGGGGTGGCCCGGCAGCGGGGGCCGACCCCGCCTCAGAGCCTGTCGGGTGACCTCCGACCGGGCGGCCACGCCCTGGCACGCACGCTTCCCGCGTTGTCGTCAGTCACCGACTCCCCCATAGCTGAAGGCATGGGGGACCCCCTTCGCGTCGACTCCCTCCTCCGCCTTGGAATCGCACGCACCAGACCGCGTCCGCTATCCGATCGGAGGTCACCCGACAGGCTCTCAGGGCCGGCCCCTCGGGCGTCAGCGCCCGCTGACGCGCCCGTGGAGCAGCAGCGACAGCGCCGAGTGCACATCGTCGATCGACCGCTCCGGCTGGAACGCCTGCCAGTCCAGGGCCGCCACCAGCACCATGCCGACCAGGGCGGCAGCCGTCAGCTGGATGTCGATCTCCTCGCTGAGCTCACCGTTCTTCACGCCCTCGCGCAGCACCTCCTCGACCACGGCGACGGCCTCCTGACGCACCACCAAAAGGGTCGACTGCCAGGCCCGGTTGGTGCGCCACAGCTCCGCGACGTACAGCTGAGTGAAGGCCGGATAGCGGTCGATGAAGACCAGACCGGCTCTGATCATCGCGTCCAGGGCCTGGACCCGGGTGCCGCCGCGCACCTCGGTCTCCTCCTGCGCCGAGCGCAGCGATGCCGTGAGCAGCCCGACGCCGTGGCGCAGCAACTCCTCGAAGAGCTCGGTCTTGCTCTTGAAGTTGTAGTAGACCGTGCCCTTGGCGACCCCGGCGCGCTCGGCGATCTCGTCCACCGTGGTCGCCGAGAAGCCCTTCTCGGCGATGAGAGTCACCGCCGCCTCGTAGAGCTTCTGCCGGGTGGCCTGGCGGCGCGTGGTGCTACTGCTTTCCATGCCCCTGATTCTCACAGGTCCGGGCGCTCTCACAGGCTCAGCTCCGGGTGAAGGCGGTCCAGACTCCACACCTGCTTGCGGCGTGCGGAGAGCGCCGTCAGTGCGAGCGCCCCCGCTGTGAAGGCCAGCAGCACGGCGCAGCCCTGCCAGACGGGACCGAGACCGCCGCCCGTGATCAGCCGGCGCAGCCCCTCGACGACGTAACTCATCGGCAGGTAGGGGTGGATCGCGTTGAAGAATCCGGGGCTGGTCTGGACGGGATACGTACCCCCGGCCGAGGTCAGCTGGAGCATCAGCACTGCCAGCACGAGGATGCGTCCCGCAGCCCCGAACCGGGCGTTGAGCCACTGCACGATCGCTGCGAAGCAGCAGGTGACGAGCGCCAGGAAGCCCATCGTTCCGGCGGCACGGGTCATCTGCAGACCGAGGCCCCAGTGCAGTACGGACATCAGTGCGGCCACCTGCAGCAGACCGATCGCGGCCACCGGCAGCCAGCCCGCGAAGGCGATCCGCCAGGCGGAGGCCCCGGCGGCGAGTGCGCGCCGGTTGAGCGGCTGGATCAGCATGTACGCCACCATCGCGCCGACCCAGAGGGAGAGGGGGATGAAGTAAGGGGCGAAGCCGGTGCCGTAGTTGGGGGCCGCGTGCAGCGACTTGGAGGCCAGCTGCACCGGATCGGCCATGACCTCCGTACGCGCGTCGCGGTCCTTCTTGTCGTAGTCGGGGATCTTGCCCACGCCGTCGTTGAGTCCCTCGGCGAGGGTGGCTGAGCCGTCACCCAGCCGGATCAGCCCGCCGTCCAGGTCGTTGGCGCCCTTCTTGAGATTGCTCACCCCGGTGTCCAGGTCGGTGGAGCCGGTCTTGGCCGTGGCCAGGCCGGTGTGCAGCTCGTCCGCTCCCTTGGCGACCTTGTGGGCGCCGGTGTTGAGCGCGTTGACCTTCTTCACGGCGGACTTGAGGTCCTCGTCCAGGTGCGGCGCGCTCTCGGCCAGGTCAGTGGCCTGCTGCTGCAGCGTGGTCAGCTGGGCGCGCAGCTTCTTCAGATCGCCCTTCTGGTTCGTGACCAGCACATTCACATCGTCGGCGACCTTCGCGACATCGGCCGCCGCGGTCTTTGCGCGCTTCAGCGGCGGGCAGACGGTGGGGTCGGCGAGCGGCTGCTCCGTGCAGCTGGTGCGGTAGACCTCGGTCAATTCGTCGGAGGCCGTGTGGGCGGCGGTGGCCGCGGCGGGCGCCGACTTCACCAGCAGGTCGAGGTTGTCCCGTACGGTCTGCGAGGAATCGGCGACCAGCCGGGCGGTGTCGCCGATCGACTTGCCGTTGTCCTTCAGGAACGGGCGGACGTCGGCCGCCACCCCGTTGACCTTGTCTGCGAGCAGCTGGGTGCCGTCGGCGACCTGCCGGGAGCCGGTTTCGAGGTCGCCCGCGCCCTTGTTCAGCTTGACGATCCCATCGGCCAGACTGCTGCTGCCGGCCTTGGCGTCCTTCAGCCCGTCCGCCAGATCCTGCGATCCCTTCTTCGCCCTGCCGATGCCGCCCTTGAGGTCGTCGGCACCCTTGGCGGCCTTCGCCGTCGCGTCGTGGAGGTCGGAGAAGTTGATGAAGATCCGGTCGAGGAAGCTGCGCGAGGCGTTGGTCGACGCGGCGGTGCGCACCTCGGAGAACACCGTCCGGGAGATCTGTCCGACGATGTAGTTGTTGGCGTCGTTGGTCCGCACCTGGAGCGCGCCGGTCTCGGGGGAGTCGCCCGAACTGGAGGCGATCCGCTTGCTGAAGTCCGACGGCATGGTGAGCGAGAGGTAGTACGTACCGTCCTCGACGCCCTTGTGCGCCTCGGCGGAACTCACCTCGTGCCACTCGAAGGTCTTGGAGTCGAGGAGCTTGCCGGTGATCTCGTCGCCGACCGCGAGGTGCTTTCCGGCGACGGTGGTGCCCTTGTCGTCGTTGACCAGCGCGACCGGGATCTTGTCGAGGCGGCTGTACGGGTCCCAGAAGGAGCACAGGTACAGGGCGCCGTAGAGCAGCGGCAGCAGCAGGAGCGCGATCAGTGCGGCGACCGGCAGCTTTCCCCTGCCGAAACGCTTCAGCTCAAGCGCGGCCAGTCTCGGCGAACGCATCGGCCGGTCCCTCCTCGGTCGTGGTTTCCTCGGCTGCGGTGTCCTGCGCGTCCGCCGGTGCGGCCGTGGTGTCGGTACGTACGGTGATGGCGCCCTCGGGTGCCTGGCTGCACACGGCGAGCACGGTCGTCCCGCTGTCGGCGATGGACCGCAACAGCTCCCAGGCCTGGGCCCGTTCGGCGTCGGAGAGCTTGAGATCGGTGTCGTCCACCGCGAGCAGCCGGGGCCGGCCGATCAGCGCGAGGGCGATGGACAGCCGCAGCGCCTCCAGCCGTTCCAGATCCCGTACGGAGGTCCGCTCGGCCTTGGGCAGGGCGGCGGGGTCGAGCCCGGCGGCGTCCAGTGCCGCGTCGATCCGTTCCTGTGCGGCGGCGACGCGCTCGGCGCGCGGACGCAGCAGAGCGCGCAGCGAACCGTCGAAGCGGCGCTGCAGCAAGGCCCGCTCCCGCAGGTGCTCGGCGACGGTGAAGGCCGGGTCGAGCTCGCTGACACCGGGCACCGGGCCCAGTGCGCTGATGCGGCGTACGGCGGCCATCTGGCGCGGCAGGCGCAGTCCGCCGATCTCCGCCTGGCCCTCGGTGGGGCGCATCCGGCCGGTGAGGGCGAGCAGCAGGCAGGTGCGGCCGGAGCCGGACGGGCCCTCGATCGCCACGAGTGAGCCGGGCCCGGCCTTGATGCCTACACCCCGGAAGGCCCAGCCGCGTGGTCCCTTGAGCCCGAAATCCTCGGCGGTGACAGCTGCCCCGTGCGGGCTGTCCACAGACCCTCCCCGTTTTGAACTGACTGGTCAGTCTAAAAAGTATCCTGAACTCGCGATCGAAGCAAAAGGGCAGGTCAGGGGGTAGGCAGGCCCGATTGTCAGTGGTGCCCCTCACGATGGATACATACGGCTACGGAGCCGTTACACGAGACAGGAGGTTTCGTCATGGCCCACTCGTCCGCAGCAGCCGCACCCCGGCGCCGCGCAGACGGCCCTGCCCCCTCACTGACCGGTCCGGCGCGCGATGTCCATCCCGTTGCGCGCCGCACCATGGCGCCGCCCGCCGCCCTCGATCTGCTCGCCCAGGCCCGCACCGGCCTCGACGAGGCCGCCGTTCTCGACGTTCCGAACGAGCGGTATGCCACCGCCCACCTCGCCGCGCTGCGCACCGCTGCCGCCGTGCTCGCCGTGCGGGGCCGCCCCGAGACCTCCCGGAGGCGCCGGGAGCGGATCCGTAGCGCCTGGGAGGTTCTCCCGGAAATAGCCCCCGAGCTGACCGAATGGAGCGCATTGTTCGCCTCCGGCGCCCGTCGCAGGGCCCGAGCGGAAGCCGGTATCCCGGGCGCGGCCAGCCGGCGCGACGCCGACGATCTGCTGCGTGACGCGGCGATGTTCCTGCGCCTGGTCGAGCGGCTGCTGGCGCTTCAGCCGGTGCTCCCGCAGGCCCGGAGGGAGCGGCCCGACGCAGGATGACGGCGACGGGGGCGCGAGGCAATAGGGTGGACAGCACCTGTACCACCTGCACTGTTCACGCTCCGCCGTCAGCGGCGGCACCGTGCCGAGGAGTCATCTGCCGTGTCGGACCAGCTGCGCCCCCGCGCCTCCCTCCGTACCGCCGTGGTCTGGGAGGTCCTGAAGGACGCCCTCGACCGCCAGGTCAAGGCGACCGGCCGGGACGCCCTGGATGTCCTGGACACCGGCGGCGGCACCGGCAACTTCGCGGTGCCGGTCGCCCGTCTCGGCCACCGGGTCACCGTCGTCGACCCCAGCCCCAACGCGCTCTTCGCCCTGGAGCGCCGAGCCGCCGAGGCCGGGGTCGCCGACCGGGTCCGCGGGGTCCAGGGCGACATCCACGGCCTGTTCGAGGTGGTGGAGCGCGATGGTTACGACGCGGTGCTGTGTCACGGAGTCCTGGAGTACGTGGACGACCCCGCCGAAGGTGTGCGCAACGCGGTCGAGGCGCTCCGTCCGTCCGGTGCGCTCAGCCTGCTCGCCGCCGGGCTCGGTGGTGCGGTCCTGGCCCGGGCGCTCGCCGGTCACTTCACCGAGGCGCGGCAGGCGCTCAGCGACCCGGCGGGCCGCTGGGGCGCCGGGGACCCGGTGCCCCGGCGCTACACCGCGGAACAACTCACCGAGCTGGTCTCCGCGGCGGACGTCGAGGTCGGCGCGGTCCACGGCGTACGGGTCTTCGCCGACCTCGTGCCGGGCGTCCTGGTGGACACCGAGCCCGGTGCCATGGAGGCCCTGCTCAAGCTGGAGGCGGCCGCGGCGGAACTGCCCGCCTTCCACTCGGTCGCGACGCAGCTGCACGTTCTGGGCACGAAGCGCGCCTGAGCGCGCGGCCGCCGACCGGTGGTAGCTCAGCTGTAGCGCGGCTGATCAGGGACGCAGCCGCAGATGGAGTACGCCCCAGGACCCCCGATCGGGGGCTTCGCCACGTATGATCGGGGGACACCATCCGGCATGACGGATCGGAGGTTGGGGAATCAACGCCTCAGCAGCTGAGCCGTCATGGCGGCCCGGACTGGCTGATTGGCAAAGAGGGCGGGTTTCACGGGGGCGAATCCCTGCCTATCCTGGAAGGGCCGCATACCGGCCGCCCCCCGCGGCCGACGACGAGGAGGACTCCGTGCCGCTCTCGGAGCACGAGCAGCGAATGCTCGAGCAAATGGAGCGAGCGCTGTACGCCGAAGATCCCAAGTTCGCGACAGCGCTCGAGGGAAGCGGGCTGCGTACGTACACCCGGCGACGGGTCTACCAGGCGGTCGCAGGCTTCCTGGTGGGTATCGCGCTCCTCATGGCCGGAATGGTCGCCCAGCAGATCTGGATCAGCGTGGTGGGGTTTCTCGTCATGCTCGGCTGCGCGGTCCTTGCGGTCACAGGTTGGCGCAAAGCGCCCAAGCCGGGCGAGCGACAGGCAGCCGGAGGCGGCGGCGAGCGCCGTCAGCCCAGGCAACGCCGGACCGTGATGAATCGGATCGAGCAGCGGTGGCAGCGTCGCCGTGACGAGCAGGGCCAATAGGTCCTCGGACAATCCTGGGTGAGGGGCGGCCGCATCTCTGCGGTCGCCCCTCACGTGTGCCGGGGTCGGCCTTCGCCCGCGGCTGCCCTCACATGCTCGGGCAGGCCCGAAAACCGAGCCTGCCCGGCGCTTGAGGGCGCACTTCATCCGGGGCAGTGCGAGGAAGCTCCAAACCTGTCCGGCCATTCAGGGCCAGAGACTGTCAGGGGCGGGCCCCAGGAAGCTTCAAGTCCGTCCGCTGCCGGGGGCGAAAGGCTGCCGGGCGAGCCCGGGGCGCCTGCCGGCCCGTCCGGCGATTGAGGACACAGGCGGGTCGCAGGCGGCCTCCGTCACCCCTGCTGGCGGGAAGGCCGTCGCAGCCAACCAGCCCACCGGTCCCGGCCCCACCGCGCCGCCCACCTGCCCGTGAAAGCCGCCCAGCGATCCGAGGCTGCCCAGATCACCCGAATGGCCGATTGTGGTGCCGCGACCGCGCGGATCCGGGCGAACCGCCCGGCCGACGCCCGCAGTCCGGCACGCACCGTCTCCACGTCCTCGGCGAGCCCGGTACCCGACCGGGGCTCCGGAGCGTAGAGCACCTGCTCCACCGCCCCCGCCACCCGGTGCACCGCGGCGGCCCCGTCGGGGCCGAGCTGCCCCAGCCGTACCACCCGGGCCGCCGCCTTGCGCGGGGTCCGGGAGTCATCCGGCTCGATGCCGTGGTCCCACGCCGTGTCGATGATCTCCTGCCAGGCCGCCAGCGTTCTGGCCGTCGCATCAGCCGGCGTACGCCCGGTGGAGAAACTCAGCCGGCGACTGCGCGCCCGAACCCGCCAGAGCATGGGCAGCAACGGCAGCGCCAGGACCACCAGGGCGGCCAGGACCAGACCGAGGACGGTGCCTGCCGGCGTCCCGGAATCCGTCGGAGCCGCTACCCCCGGCGCCACCGAGCTGCCGCACTCGCCCTGCTTGCGCATCTGTGCCGGGCAGCTGTCCGAGACGGACGGCGCGACCGTCGGAGCGGCCGAGGCGCCCTTCTCGGGCCGGGCCGGGTCGGACGTGCCGCCGGCGGGGGCGTCCGACTGGGTGTAGGACGGGGCGGTGCCCCGCGTCGGGGTCGGTTCGAAACGGGTCCACCCGATGCCCTCGAAATACAGCTCGGGCCAGGCATGAGCATCGCGCAGCCCCACCGAGACCGAACCGTTCGGCTGCGCAGTGCCGGGAGTGAAGCCCACCGCGACGCGGGCCGGAATGCCCAGCGTCCGCGCCATCGCGGCCATCGTGAACGAGAAGTGGACGCAGAAGCCCCGCTTGTCCTTCAGGAACCGGCCGATCGCCGCGCTCCCGGTGCCCGAGTTCACCGAGGTGTCGTAGATGAAGCCGCCGTCCGAGGCGAAGAAGTTCTGCAGCTTCACCGCCCGCTCGTAGTTGTTGGCGGCGCCCTTCGTCACCCTGTCCGCGGTCTGCCTGACCACCTTCGGCAGGGAGTCGGGAACGCTGGTGTACTCGCGCTCCAGAGCGGCCGGCGCGGTGCCTGCCGCGGCGAGCTGCTCGGCGGTCGGCTGGACCATCAGACTGGAGACCTGGTACTGCGCACCGCGGGTCGTCTCCCCGCGGTCACCGACGAGCGTCCGTCCCGTCGGCTCGTACCGCCAGCGCCCGTCGATCCTGACCTCGGTCGCGGGGTAGGGGAGCGGCAGATAGGTCTGCTGGTAGGAACGGGACGCGGAGATGTTCGACCTGATCTCCGTCGCAATGACGTCCGGACCGAGGCCCTCGGGGGTCGGGAGCCGCTTCGGCACATCCTTCAGACGGCGCGTGGAGGGCCGCCACTCGCTTCCGTTGAATTGATCCAGGGCCAGGATCCGCAGATAGAAGCCCTGCGAGTCACCGGAATTGGTGCGGTAGGACATCACCTCCCGGTTCTCCGGCTGGTTCAGATTGTTCTGCAGCGAGACCAGGGGGTTGACCGCGGAGATGGTGCCTCCGCCGCTCCCCTTGCCGTTCGTGCCGCCCGTACCGGCCAGCAGACCGCTGTCGAGCGCGGGCAGCGCCGCCGGTACGACCAGTGAGATCCCCAGCGCAAGCGCGCCGATGCGGCGTCCGGTGCGGACCGGGGCCGTCGGGCGGCCGTCGGAGAACGCCGTACCGACCGCCGGACCGCGAGGGGGGCTGGTCGCGCCGCTGAAGACCCGCCCCCACTGGGAGAGCCGGTCCCGGCCCTCGGCCAGCAGAAGCAGCAGATAGCCACCGGCCGCGAGCAGGAACCAGAGCCAGTCCGCTCCGCCCTCGGAAAGTCCCGCGGCCACCGAGTACAGCGCGAGGAGCGGCAGACCGGCCGGGGCCGCGCTGCGGAACGTCACAGCGAGGGCGTCCACGACCAGGCCGACCAGCAGCACACCGCCGATCAGCATCAGCCGGATGCCGTCCGTCACGGGCGCCGGAGCGGCGTACCTCCCGACATCCTCGGCGCCCGACGTCAGCAGATCCGCGAGCCGCTGGACGGCCTCCGGACCCGGCAGGACACCGGCCAACGCCTGAGTCCTGGCGAACACCACCGTCAGCAGAACCAGCGTGACCAGTGTCTGCGCCGCGACGATCAGCATCCGGGGCATGGGCACCCGGCGGGCGAGTGCGCCCATCCCGCTCTGGACCGCCAGCAGAAACGCGGCCTGCAGGATCCACCCGGCGGGCTCGACCAGCGGCAGCATCGAGCCCGCCGCCATCAGCGTCGCCGCGAACGCGCACAGCGTCAGCCGACCACGACCGCTCATGACCATCCCCCGGAGAAACCTGTCGTGCCACCTGTGGTGCCGCCGACGGCAGCGGACTGCGTCGCCAGGCCCTGGTGTCCCGCCTGCTGCCAGTACCGGGCAAGACCGGTCCCCGGCGCCACCGCCACCGCCGTCCAGCCCGATTCGCGCAGCAGCCGCAGCCGCCGTTCGAACGCCGTGTCCGCCCTCTCGGGCGCGGCGGCGCCCTGCGCCCAGGCCGTGCCGTCCAGTACGAACGCGACGGCGCCGCCACTGCGCTGCCGCATCCGGGCCGCCACCGCCGCCTGCTCCTCGTCCAGATCACCGAAGAACGCGATCAGCAGCCCTTCGTTGCCGCCGCGCAGCACGTCGTACGCACGTGACAGACCGCCCCCGTCGGAGTGATCGACCACCGCCAGGGTGTCCATCATCAGCCCCGCGGAGTCGGCGGACTCCTGCGTCGATCCGGCGAAGCCTCCTTCGCCCTCGCCCGGAACCGCGTTCCCGTCGTCGGTCAGCAGCCGGACCGCGAAGCCGCGCTCCAGCATGTGCACCAGCGCGGACGCCGCACCGGACACCGCCCACTCGAAGGCGGAGTCGGGCCCCGTCCCCTGATACGCGATCCGCCGGGTGTCCAGCAGCACCGTGCACCTGGCCCGCTGCGGCTGTTCCTCGCGGCGCACCATCAGCTCGCCGTAGCGCGCGGTGGAGCGCCAGTGGACCCGGCGCAGATCGTCGCCGTGCCGGTAGCCGCGCGGAATCACGTCGTCGTCACCGGCCAGCGCGAGCGAACGCTGCCGTCCCTCGCCGTACCCGGAGGCCTCACCCGCCAGCCGTACCGGCGGCAGCGGCTCGGTCCGCGGAATGACGACGAGGGTGTCGTACGCACTGAAGGAACGGGTCAGCTCGCACATCCCGAACGGATCGCTCAGCCGCAACTGCAGCGGACCCAGCGGATAGCGCCCGCGCAGATCCGACCGCACCCGGTAGGAGACCTCGCGACGGCCGCCCGCCTCCACCCGGTCCAGCACGAACCGGGGCCGCGGCCCGAGCACATAGGGCACCCGGTCCTGCAGCATCAGCAGCCCGGTCGGCAGCCGTGACACGTTCTCCATCCGCAGATGGACCCGCGCCTCCGTGCCCGCGGGCACCCGGGACGGCGAGAGCCGCCGCGTGCCCGCGACCCGGTATCGGGTGCGGACGAGCACCACGACACAGACAAGTGGCAGCGCGGCGAGCAGCAGCCCGACCCGCAGCAGATCCGCCTGTCCCAGCACATACGCGCAGATCGCCGCGGCGATACCGGCCGCGAGGAAGGAGCGCCCGCGCGTGGTCAGCCCGCTCAGAGCGGCCCGCAGACCGCCCTTGTCGTCACCGTCGTCCATCGCGGCCGGCCCCCCGGAGGTCATCACACCCGCCGTACGCCGGGCTGCTGCCGGCTGTACACCGGACGGCCCGGCTGGTGCTGGGGCTGCACCTGGGCGGCGCCGCCGGCGGTGGGTACCGGTGTCTGCTGCAGGATCTCCAGCACGACCTGCTCGGCGGTACGACGGTTCAGCTGGGCCTGTGCCGTCGGCAGCAGCCGGTGCGCGAGCACCGCGACCGCCAGCGCCTGCACATCGTCCGGCAGGCAGTAGTCCCGGCCGCTCAGCGCCGCGGAGGCCTTCGCCGCGCGCAGCAGATGCAGGGTGGCTCGCGGCGAGGCGCCGAGCCGGAGATCGGGGTGGCTGCGGGTGGCCCCGACGAGCTCCACCGCGTACCGCCGCACGGCGTCGGCCACATGGACCGTCCGTACCGCGTCGATCAGTTTCACGATGTCGTGCGCGTGCGCCACCGGCTGCAGATCGTCGAGCGGCGAGGTCCCGCCGTGCACATCGAGCATCTGCAGCTCGGCGTCCGCACTCGGATAGCCGATCGACACCCGGGCCATGAACCGGTCGCGCTGGGCTTCGGGCAGCGGATAGGTGCCCTCCATCTCCACCGGGTTCTGGGTGGCCACCACCATGAACGGGTCGGGCAGCTCGTACGTGTGCCCGTCGATGGTGACCTGGCGCTCCTCCATCGACTCCAGCAGTGCCGACTGGGTCTTCGGCGAGGCCCGGTTGATCTCGTCGCCGATCACGATCTGGGCGAAGATCGCGCCCGGTTTGAACTCGAAGTCGCGCCGCTGCTGGTCGAAGATGGACACACCGGTGATGTCCGAAGGCAGCAGGTCCGGTGTGAACTGAATGCGCCGCACCGAGCAGTCGATGGACCGCGCCAGCGCCTTGGCCAGCATCGTCTTCCCGACCCCGGGGACATCCTCGATGAGGAGATGCCCCTCCGCCAGCAGCACGGTCAGCGAAAGCCGTACGACCTCAGGCTTGCCCTCGATCACGCTCTCCACCGACCTGCGCACCCGCTCCGCAGTCGTGGTCAGATCTGTGAGGCTCGCTCGATCGTCATAGGTCGTCACCCGGCCCTCCTCGGCCCTGCCCCACGCTCTCCAGGAGCAGGGGATACCCCATTCACGGGCCGACGCGCATGCAGCGGCCCGGCCCACCCCGAAACACGGACACCCCTCCGGAAACCTCCGGCGGGATGCCACATGCGCATTCTTGTTGCCGTTACCGCTTCGTGTCACTCGCCTGTGGACAAGTGGGGGCGATATGTCGGGGTCGGTGGGGTTATCGGTTCCCGACGAACACCCGTCCGGGCGGTCAGGAGACGGGAAGGATCTCGCGCAGCAAGCCGCTGGTCACATCGAAGACGAAGCCGCGGACGTCGTCGGTGTGCAGCAGGAACGGCGAGGTGCGCACGCGCTGCATCGACTGCCGTACGTCCTGGTCGGCGTCCTTGTACGCCTCGACCGCCCAGACCGGACGCTGACCGACCTCCACCTCCAGCTCTTGGCGGAATTCCTCGGTGATCGATTCCAGGCCGCAATTCGTGTGATGAATGAGTATGACGCTGCGGGTGCCGAGAGCCCGCTGGCTGATGGTCAGCGAACGGATCACATCATCGGTGACCACGCCGCCCGCGTTGCGGATGGTGTGGCAGTCGCCGAGCGACAGACCGAGTGCGTCGTGCAGGTCGAGCCGGGCGTCCATGCAGGCGACCACGGCGACGCGCAGCACCGGCTTGGCGTCCATGCCCGGGTCGTTGAATTCGGCGGCGTACCGGACGTTCGCCTCGACGAGACGGTCGGTGACTGTGCCCCCGGTGCGGGCCTGGTCGGCAGCGGGCACGGAAGGCTCGACGGGGGAGTGCGCGGAAGTCGACATGGATATGACGTTAGCTCTCACTCCTGGTGCCGTCGTGCTGTGAGAAGGGACAAAGAACGTCAACGAGGCTTGTTGTGAGGTAACCCACAGGCCTCACAGCTGTTCATTCGACCGAGTGAACGGCGGGCAGGGCGACGCGCTGCCCGGTTGATTGATCGGGAATCGATCGAATGGCAGGGTGGACTAAAGTGACGGGAAGTTACCGACACCCTGCACATTCCGTAGATTTCCCCCGTGTGTGCGGCGTGCGTACGGTCCGGCCCTCTCCCGCTCGCCGGTCGACCGACGCCCCTTCCCCGGCGCCGGCCGACCTCCCCTTCTGAGCGGGCGGGGACCAGGCCGTACGTGCAGCCACACGGGACCTGAGCCTGAGAGGGCACATGAGCCAGACCCGACACGTCCCGGTGATGCTCCAGCGGTGCCTGGACCTGTTGGCCCCGGCTCTGGAGGCGCCCGGCCCGCCGCAGCCCGTGGTGGTCGACTGCACCCTCGGCCTCGGCGGACACAGCGAGGCGCTGCTCTCCTCCTTCCCCTCCGCACGGCTGATCGCGCTGGACCGTGACAAGGAGGCGCTGCGGCTCTCCGGCGAGCGGCTCGCCCCGTACGGAGACCGGGCCACCCTGGTGCACGCGGTCTACGACGAACTGCCCGAGGTGCTCGCCAGACTCGGCATCCCCAAGGTCCAGGGTGTCCTGTTCGACCTCGGTGTCTCCTCCATGCAACTGGACGAGGCCGACCGCGGATTCGCGTACGCCCAGGACGCCCCGCTCGACATGCGCATGGACCAGACGACCGGCATCGGCGCGGCCGAGGTACTCAACACGTATCCGCCGGGCGAACTGGTACGGATCCTGCGGGCGTACGGCGAGGAGAAGCAGGCCAAGCGGATCGTCTCCGCGATCGTGCGCGAGCGCGAGAAGGAGCCGTTCAGCAACAGCGCCCGGCTCGTCGAGCTGATCCGTGACTCGCTGCCGCAGGCCGCCAAGCGCACCGGCGGCAACCCTGCCAAGCGCACCTTCCAGGCGCTGCGCATCGAGGTCAACGGCGAGCTCACCGTCCTGGAGCGGGCCATTCCGGCCGCCGTGCAGAGCCTCGCGGTCGGCGGCCGTATCGCCGTCCTCTCGTACCACTCGCTGGAGGACCGGCTGGTCAAGCAGGTCTTCGCGGCGGGCGCCGCCACCACGGCGCCGCCCGGACTGCCGGTCGTGCCCGAGCGCTATCAGCCCCGGCTGAAGCTGCTGACCCGCGGCGCGGAGCTGCCCACGGAGGAGGAGGTCGCCGAGAACCGGCGCGCCGCCCCCGCCAGGCTGCGCGGCGCCCAGCGGATCCGCGAGGAGGAACGATGACCATCCGGCGTCCGGGAACCCGGACACCGGCGACGCCCGGGGCGGCGTGGTGAGCAAACCGGCCGGGCAGTTGAAAGGGCGGGCAGCGCGGCTCGCCCGGCTGATGCCGTCCGGGCCCAGCAAAGCGGCCCGTACCCCCTTCGTCCTGCTGGTCGTGCTGCTCCTCGGCGGCGGGCTCATCACGCTTCTGGTCCTCAACTCGGCCCTCAACGAAGGATCGTTCAGGCTGAGCGAGCTGAAGAAACGGACTACCGAGCTCACGGACGAGCAGCAGGCCCTCCAGCGCGACGTCGACAGCTACTCCGAGCCGGACGCCCTGGAGCGGCGCGCCCGCAAGCTGGGCATGGTGCCCGGCGGCAGCCCCGCCTTCCTCGATCCGGACGGCAAGATCCGCGGCGTAGCCGCCGAGACCAGCGCCGAGCCGACCCCCGCAACGCCGCCGCGGAATCCCGGAACCCCCCAGGCGCCCCCCGCGACCGCACCGTCCGCCGCCTCGACTCCGGCCGCCGGCTCGCCCTCTCCCTCGACGTCGGCCGCCCCTTCGGGCGCCGCCGCGAAGCCCAGCACCTCCGCGGCCCCGCCCGCCGGGCCGCGTGCCCCGGCAAACCAGCCCTCGACGAGCCCCGGCAGGTGACGCAGTGCCTTCCAAGGAACCACCGCGCCGCCGGGTCCCCGGCCCTGCGCGCCCCCGCAGCGCCGCAGGCGGCCAGGGACGCCCCCGGCCCGCCACCCGCCGCCCGTCGTCCCCGGCACCGCGCCCCCGTGCTCCCCGCAGCCGACCCGCGCGCCCCCTCCGCCTCGGCAGCCCGCGTCCCCGGCTACGCCTGGTCAGTCTCGCCCTGACGCTCGTCATGCTGACGTTCGTCGTCCGCCTCCTCCAGGTCCAGGCCGTCGACGCCAACGCGTACGCGGCCAAGGCCAAGGAGAACCGCTACCTCAGCTACACGATCTCCGCCGAGCGCGGCGAGATCACCGACCGCAGCGGTATCGCGCTGGCCACCAGCGTCGACGCGTACGACATCACCGCCGACCCGTCGATGTTCACGCCGGAGATCAGCAAGGCCCCCGACGCGCCCCAGCAGGCGGCGGCGCTCCTCGCCCCGATCCTCGGCGCCGACGCCTCCGAACTGACCGAGAAGCTGTCCAAGAAGGGCCGCTACACCGTCCTGGCCCGCCGCCGGACCCCGCAGGTCTGGAATCAGATCAAGGACCTCAAGTCCGTCTTCGCCGAGAAGGCCGCGAAGGACAAGGCGGCCGGTGGCGCCGGAGCCAATGTGCTGGCCGGGGTCTTCCAGGAGTCGACGACCAAGCGGGTCTACCCGAACGGAGGGCTCGCCGCCGGGATACTGGGCTATGTCAACACCGACGGCAAGGGCGCAGGCGGCCTCGAATCGCAGCTGGACAAGGAGCTCGCGGGCGAGGACGGCAAGATCAAGTATGCCCAGTCCGGCGGCCGGCGGGTACCCACCGCGGGTACCAAGGAGGTCCCGGCCGTCGCCGGGTCCGACATCGAGCTGACCATCGACCGCGATATCCAGTGGGCCGCTCAGCAGGCCATCACCGACCAGGTGAAGAAGTCCAAGGCGGACCGTGGCTATGTGATCGTGCAGAACACCAGGACCGGCGAGGTCCTCGCCATGGCCAACGCACCCGGCTTCGACCCCAACGACCTCTCGCAGGCCGACGCGGCATCGCTGGGAAACGCGGCGCTCCAGGACGTGTACGAGCCCGGCTCCACCAGCAAGGTCATGTCCATGGCCGCCGTGCTGGAGGAGGGGGCCGCCACCCCCGGCACCCATGTCACCGTCCCCAACCGGCTGCACCGCGGCGACCGGCTCTTCAAGGACGACATCGACCACCCCACCTGGTACCTGACGCTCAACGGCGTACTCGCCAAGTCGAGCAACATCGGCACGATCCTGGCCACCGGAGAACTCGGCAGGACCCAGGCCGAAGCCAACAAGGTCCTCTACTCCTACCTGCGCAAATTCGGGATCGGCTCGCCGAGCGGTCTCGACTACCCGGGCGAGACCTCCGGCATCCTCGCCAAGCCCGAGGACTGGTCGACCTCGCAGCAGTACACGATTCCGTTCGGCCAGGGTCTCTCGCTCAACGCCATGCAGGCCGCCTCCATCTACTCGACGATCGCCAACGGCGGGGTGCGCGTCGCGCCCACGCTGGTACGTGGCACCAAGGGCCCCGACGGCCACTTCAAGGCCGCCGCCGCTCCCGAACGGACCCGGGTGGTCAGCGAGAAGACCGCCAAGTCGCTCGCCGCCATGCTGGAGTCGGTGGTCGGTGACGAGGAAGGCACCGGTACGAAGGCCAAGATCCCGGGCTACCGGGTGGCGGGCAAGACCGGTACGGCCAACCGAGTCGATCCGGTACGCGGCGGCTACCACGGCTACACGGCGTCCTTCGCGGGCTTCGCTCCCGCCGACAACCCGCAGATCACCGTCTACTGCGCGATTCAGAACCCGACCAAGGGCAGCTACTTCGGCGGCCAGATCTGCGGACCGATCTACAAGAAGGTCATGGAGTTCGCACTCAAGACCCTCCAGACCCCACCGTCCGGCAGCAAGCCAGCCCGGCTGCCGGTGTCCTTCAATCCCGGCGAGTGAACACGGGGAAACCAGCCAGTGACAACCATCACCCCCGATCCCGGGAACCGGAACGGGAACCACCAGAGCCCCGCCCCCTCACTTCGCGAGAGGCCGGGTGGGCCCGGTACGCTCACCGCCGTGCCCCACGCTGATCAGTTCCAAACCACCCAGAAGGACGCCCCTGTGAACTACCCGGGAGCGCCCCGCCCGGATCGGCTCAGGCCGACGCCCCTAGGCGAGCTGGCAGCCCGGCTGGGAGTCGCACCGCCGGGAACCGGCGAGGTCACCGGCATCACCCACGACTCGCGGGCGGTCCGCCCCGGTGATGTGTACGCGGCCCTGCCGGGCGCCCGCTTCCACGGCGCCGACTTCGCGGCCCAGGCCGCCGGCCTCGGCGCGGCGGCGATCCTCACCGACCCGGCCGGCGCCGAGCGCGCCGCCGCCACCGGACTGCCGGTGCTGGTCACCGAGGACCCGCGCGGCCGGATGGGCGAACTCGCTGCCGAGATCTACGGACGGCCCGGCGCCGACCTGCTCCAGATCGGCATCACCGGAACCTCCGGCAAGACCACCACCGCCTACCTCATCGAGGGCGGCTTCCAGGGCGCCGGGCGTGCCACCGGGCTGATCGGCACCGTGGAGACGCGGATCGGCGACGAGCGCATCAAGTCCGAGCGCACCACCCCCGAAGCCACCGACCTGCAGGCGCTGTTCGCCGTCATGCGCGAACGCGGCGTCGACTCGGTGACCATGGAGGTTTCCAGCCACGCTCTGGTGCTCGGACGGGTCGACGGCTGCGTCTTCGACGTCGCGGTCTTCAACAACCTCAGCCCGGAGCACATGGAGTTCCACTCCGGAATGGAGGACTACTTCCAGGCCAAGGCGCAGCTCTTCACCCCGCTGCGCAGCCGACAGGGCGTCGTCAACTTCGATGACGAGTACGGCCGAAGGCTGATCACCGAGGCGTCCGTCCCGGTCGTCACCTTCTCCGCCGAGGGCCACCCGGACGCCGACTGGCGCGCCGAGGACGTCGAAGTCGGGCCGCTGGGCTCCACCTTCACCGTCGTCGGCCCCAAGGACGAGCGGATCGCCGCCAGGGCCCCGCTGCCCGGCCCGTTCAACGTCGCCAACACCCTCGCCGCGATCGTCACGCTCACCGTCGCGGGCCTCGACCCGCAGACCGCAGCCGACGGTGTCGCCGCCGTTCCGGGCGTCCCCGGCCGCCTGGAACGCGTCGACGCCGGACAGCCGTACCTCGCGGTCGTCGACTACGCGCACAAGACCGACGCCGTCGAATCCGTGCTGCGCTCCCTGCGGAAGGTCACCGAGGGCAGGCTGCACATCGTCCTCGGCTGCGGCGGCGACCGCGACACCACCAAGCGCGGCCCGATGGGCGCCGCCGCGGCCCGCCTCGCCGACACCGCAGTACTGACCTCCGACAACCCCCGATCCGAGGACCCCCTCGGAATCCTCGCCGCAATGCTCGCGGGCGCCGCCGAGGTGCCCGTCCACGAGCGGGGCGACGTCCTGGTCGACGCCGACCGGGCCGCCGCCATCGCAGCCGTGGTCGCCCGCGCCGAGCCCGGTGACACGGTGCTGATCGCCGGCAAGGGCCACGAGCAGGGCCAGGACATCCATGGCGTGGTACGCCCCTTCGACGACCGCGTGGTCCTGCGCGCGGCCATCGAGCGGTCCCTGGGGCAGAGCAGCAGCAAGAGCGCCGCCCACCGCGCCCACACCCACGAGAACAACAGTCAGGGATGACCAAGTGATCGCCCTTTCCCTCGCCGAGATCGCCGAAATCGTCGGCGGGCAGTCGTACGACATACCGGATCCGGCAGCGACCGTCAGCGGGCCTGTCGTCATGGACTCCCGAGAGGTGAAGCAAGGCAGCCTGTTCGTCGCGTTCGCCGGCGAGCGGGTCGACGGCCACGACTTCGCGCAGGGCGCCGTCGAGGCGGGCGCGGCAGCCGTGCTGGCCGCCCGCCCCGTCGGTGTTCCGGCTATCGTCGTCGACGACGTCGTGGCCGCGCTCGGCGCGCTCGCCCGCGCCGTCGTCGGCCGCCTCGGTACCACCGTCGTCGCCCTCACCGGCTCCGCGGGCAAGACCTCCACCAAGGACCTCATCGCCCAGCTCCTCGAACGCAAGGGGCCCACTGTCTACCCGGTGGGCAACCTCAACAACGAGATCGGCCTGCCGCTCACCGCACTGCGTGCCACCGAGGACACCCAGCACCTCGTCCTCGAAATGGGTGCACGCTACATCGGCGACATCTGTTACCTCACCGGCCTTGTCCCGCCCCGGATCGGCCTCGTCCTCAACGTCGGCACCGCCCACATCGGCGAGTTCGGCGGCCGCGAGCAGATCGCCAAGGCGAAGGGCGAGATGGTCGAGGCCCTGCCCGAGGACGGCCTCGCCGTACTCAACGCCGACGACCTGCTCGTGCGCGCCATGTCCTCCCGTACGAAAGCCCGGGTGCTGCTCTTCGGTGAAGCCGCGGATGCGGACGTACGGGGAGAGAATGTCCGTCTCACCGACGACGGGCGCCCCGCTTTCAGGCTTCACACACCCACCGGGTGCAGCGACGTGACCATGCGCCTGTACGGTGAGCACCACGTGTCGAACGCGCTCGCCGCGGCCGCCGTCGCCCATGAGTTGGGCCTGTCCGCAAACGAGATCGCCGAAGGGCTCTCCGAGGCGGGCACCCTCTCCCGCTGGCGCATGGAGGTCACCGAGCGTCCGGACGGCGTGACGTTCGTCAATGACGCCTACAACGCGAACCCCGAATCCATGAGAGCAGCGCTGCGCGCGCTGGCCGCCATGGGGAAGGGCCGGCGTACGTGGGCGGTGCTCGGCCCCATGGCCGAGCTCGGCGACGCCTCGCTCGCCGAGCACGACGCGGTCGGGCGGCTCGCCGTCCGGCTCAACGTCAGCAAGCTCGTCGCGGTCGGGGGCAGAGAAGCCTCCTGGCTGCAACTGGGCGCATACAACGAGGGTTCGTGGGGTGAGGAGTCGGTGCATGTGTCCGACGCACAGGCTGCCGTCGACCTGTTGCGCAGTGAACTGCGCCCGGGAGACGTCGTGCTGGTGAAGGCGTCCCGGTCGGTCGGCCTGGAGCAGGTCGCCATGGCACTGCTGGAGAACGCGTCCGAGGGCGAGGTCGCCGGCCGATGAGGCAGATCCTCTTCGCGGGGGCCATCGGGCTCTTCCTGACCCTGGTCGGAACTCCGCTGCTGATCAAACTGCTGGCCCGCAAGGGATACGGGCAGTTCATCCGGGACGACGGCCCGCGCACCCACGGGTCCAAGAAGGGCACGCCCACCATGGGCGGTATTGCCTTCATCCTGGCGACGATCATCGCGTACCTCGCGGCGAAGCTGATCACCGGCGAGGAGATGCGCTTCTCCGGTGTGCTGGTGCTCTTCCTGATGACCGGCATGGGTCTCGTCGGCTTCCTCGACGACTACATCAAGATCGTCAAGCAGCGTTCGCTCGGCCTGCGGGCCAAGGCGAAGATGGCCGGCCAGCTGATCGTCGGTATCGCCTTCGCGGTGCTCTCGCTCCAGTTCGCCGACTCCCGCGGCAACACCCCGGCCTCCACCAAGCTGTCGTTCGTCGCGGACTTCGGCTGGTCGATCGGCCCGGTGCTGTTCGTCGTCTGGGCCCTGTTCATGATCCTCGCCATGTCCAACGGCGTGAACCTGACGGACGGCCTGGACGGCCTGGCCACCGGTGCGTCGGTGATGGTCTTCGGCGCGTACACCTTCATCGGGCTGTGGCAGTTCCAGGAGTCCTGCGCCAACGCGGACACCCTGACCAACCCCAACGCCTGCTTCCAGGTACGAGATCCGCTGGACCTGGCCGTCGTCGCCTCCGCCCTGATGGGTGCCTGCTTCGGCTTCCTGTGGTGGAACACCTCGCCCGCCAAGATCTTCATGGGTGACACCGGCTCGCTCGCTCTCGGCGGCGCGCTCGCCGGCCTGGCGATCTGCTCCCGCACGGAGTTCCTGATGGCCATCCTCGGCGGCCTCTTCGTGATGATCACCATGTCCGTGGTCATCCAGGTCGGCTCCTTCAAGATGACCGGTAAGCGGGTCTTCCGGATGGCGCCGCTCCAGCACCACTTCGAACTCAAGGGGTGGTCCGAAGTCCTTGTCGTGGTCCGCTTCTGGATCATCCAGGGCATGTGCGTGATCGTCGGACTCGGTCTCTTCTACGCAGGATGGGCAGCCGAGAAGTGAGCAACCAGGACTGGCAGGGCAAGCGCGTCACCGTCGCGGGACTCGGAGTCTCCGGAATCCCGGCGGCCAAGGTGCTGCACGGCCTCGGGGCCGTCGTCATGGTGGTCAACGACGGGGACGATGAGCGTTCCCGTGCGCAGGCCGCTGAGCTGGAGGCGCAGGGCATCACCGTGCGCCTCGGCGACGGGGCGACCCTGCCCGAGTCCACCGAGCTCATCGTCACCACCCCCGGCTGGAAGCCCGACAAGCCGCTCTTCACCGCAGCCGCCGAGGCGGGCGTCCCGGTCTGGGGCGACGTCGAACTCGCCTGGCGGCTGCGCGGTCGGGACGGCAGAGAACCAGCACCCTGGCTCGCGGTCACCGGCACCAACGGCAAGACCACGACCGTACGGATGCTCGCCTCGATCCTGGAGGCGGCCGGGCTGCGCACCGCCGCCGTCGGCAACATCGGCGTCTCCCTCCTCGACGCCGTCCTCGGCGACGAGGAGTACGACGTACTCGCCGTCGAACTGTCCAGCTACCAGCTGCACTGGGCGCCCTCGCTGCGCGCCCACTCCGCGGCAGTCCTCAACCTGGCCCCCGACCATCTCGACTGGCACGGCTCCATGGAGGCGTATGTCGCGGACAAGGGCCGGATCTACGAGGGCAACCGCGTCGCCTGCGTCTACAACGTGGCCGAGAAGGCGACCGAGGACCTCGTCCGCGAGGCCGACGTCGAAGAGGGCTGCCGCGCCATCGGCTTCACTCTGGCCGCGCCGGGCCCGTCCCAACTGGGCGTCGTCGACGGCATCCTCGTCGACCGCGCCTTCGTGGCCAACCGGCAGAAGCAGGCCCAGGAGCTCGCCGAGGTCACGGACGTCAACCCGTCGGCTCCGCACAACATCGCCAACGCCCTGGCGGCCGCGGCCCTGGCCCGCGCCTTCGGTGTCGAGCCCGCGGCCGTACGGGACGGACTGCGGGCCTTCCGCCCCGACCCGCACCGCATCGAGCATGTCGCGGACGTCGCCGGGGTCGCGTACATCGACGACTCCAAGGCCACCAACACCCATGCTGCCGAGGCCTCCCTCGCCGCCTACGACCCGATCGTCTGGATCGCCGGCGGCCTCGCCAAGGGAGCCACCTTCGACGAGCTGGTGACCGGGGCAGCCGGGCGGCTGCGGGGCGTCGTACTGATCGGCCGCGACCGGGCCCTGATCCGCGAAGCCCTCGCGCGACACGCCCCCGAGGTCCCGGTGGTCGACCTCGACCGGACCGACACTGGGGCGATGTCCGAGGCGGTCCGCGAGGCGGCACGGCTCGCCCGTCCGGGGGACACCGTACTGATGGCCCCGGCCTGCGCCTCGATGGATATGTTCGTCAATTACAACAAGCGGGGCGAGGCGTTCGCGGACGCGGTCCGCGCACTCGCCACCGAGAACGACTGACGGGCCCGGCCCCCGCGCCGTACTGTCCCGGACGACCGGGTGCGGGCGGCCGCGCCACGGGCCCCGGCCCTCGGCAGCAGCCCCGGGCACGAGCAGTGGAGGGGACAGCGACAATGCCGGCCGAAGAGAGCTCCGCCGCGCTCCGTGGGGACCGCTCACGGGCCACCGCGGCGATCAGCCGGGCGCTCACCCCGCCCCTGCTCGCGGTTGCGGGCTCCCCGGCGTCCCTGGGCCCCGCCCTGCGGGTCCGGTCGGTCACCGGCTCCCGACGCCCCCCGGCGCCGCGCTCCAAGGGGCGTTCCGGAGGCCCCCGGCCCACCCGCGGCGGCGGTGTGCGGCGGATGTACGAGCAGGCACGCCGGGCCTGGGACCGCCCTCTGACCGCGTACTACCTGATCCTGGGCGCCGGCCTGCTGATCACCGCGCTCGGCCTGGTGATGGTCTACTCCGCCTCGATGATCAAGGCCCTGGAGCTGGACAAACCCGGCACCTACTTCTTCCGTAAACAGTTCCTCGCCGCAGTCATCGGCGCCGCACTGATGGCGCTCGCTGCCCGGATGCCCGCCAAACTGCACCGGGCGTTCGCCTATCCGCTGCTCATGGGAACCGTCTTCCTGATGGTGCTGGTCCAGGTGCCGGGGATAGGGATGTCGGTCAACGGCAACCAGAACTGGCTCTATCTGGGTGGCCCCTTCCAGCTCCAGCCCAGCGAGTTCGGGAAGCTCGCCCTGGTCCTGTGGGGCGCGGACCTGCTCGCCCGTAAGCAGGACAAACGGCTGCTCACGCAGTGGAAGCACATGCTCGTACCGCTCGTCCCGGTCGCCTTCATGCTCCTCGGGCTGATCATGCTCGGTGGCGACATGGGCACTGCGATCATTCTCACGGCGATCCTGTTCGGACTGCTCTGGCTGGCCGGGGCACCCACCCGGCTCTTCGCCGGGGTGCTCGCCTTCGCCGGAGTGATCGCCTTCGTGCTGATCAAGACCAGCCCGAACCGGATGTCCAGGCTCGCCTGCATCGGCGCCAGCGAACCGGGCCCGGGGGACTCCTGCTGGCAGGCCGTGCACGGCATCTATGCTCTGGCGTCCGGTGGATGGTTCGGTTCCGGGCTCGGTGCAAGTGTGGAAAAATGGGGTCAACTACCCGAACCGCACACCGACTTCATCTTCGCCATCACCGGGGAGGAACTGGGGTTGGCGGGGACGCTGTCGGTACTCGCCCTCTTCGCGGCTCTAGGCTATGCGGGTATCCGCGTGGCCGGACGCACGGAGGACCCCTTCGTGAGGTACGCCGCGGGAGGTGTGACCACCTGGATCACGGTGCAGGCCGTGATCAATATTGGTGCGGTGCTCGGCCTGCTGCCGATCGCCGGTGTCCCACTCCCGCTGTTCTCCTACGGAGGATCGGCCCTGCTGCCGACCATGTTCGCCGTCGGGCTGCTGATCGCGTTCGCGCGAGAGGATCCCGCGGCGAAGGCGGCCCTGGCCATGCGGAGGCCCGGGGTGAGATGGAAGACGATGAGACGGCGCGTCAAGAAGCGTCCGTCCGGAGAGCGGTGAATTTCGGTGCATGTCGTACTCGCCGGTGGGGGGACCGCCGGCCACATCGAGCCCGCGCTTGCCCTCGCGGACGCCCTGCGCAGGCAGGACCCGACCGTGGGAATCACTGCCCTCGGCACGGAGCGCGGACTCGAGACCAGGCTCGTACCCGAGCGGGGGTACGAACTCGCCCTGATCCCGGCCGTGCCGCTGCCGCGCAAGCCCACCCCGGAACTGATCACCGTCCCGGGACGGCTGCGCGGCACCATCAAGGCCGCCGAGCAGGTCCTGGAACGCACCAGGGCGGACTGTGTGGTCGGCTTCGGCGGCTACGTCGCCCTGCCCGGCTATCTCGCCGCCAAGCGGGCCGGTGTGCCGATCGTCGTCCACGAGGCCAACGCCCGGCCGGGTCTGGCCAACAAGATCGGCTCGCGGTACGCCCACGGGGTCGCCGTCTCCACCCCCGACAGCAAGCTGCGTGGTGCCCGCTACATCGGCATCCCGCTCCGCCGGACCATCGCCACCCTGGACCGGGCCCGGGTCCGCCCCGAGGCGCGTGCCGGCTTCGGTCTCGATCCCAACCTGCCGACGCTGCTGGTCTCCGGCGGCTCGCAGGGCGCCCGCCACCTCAACGAAGTGGTCCAGCGGGTCGCCCCGCTGCTGCAGCGCTCCGGGATCCAGATCCTGCACGTGGTCGGCCCGAAGAACGAATTGCCGCGCGTCGACAACATGCCCGGGATGCCGCCCTACATCCCGGTACCGTACGTGGACCGGATGGATCTCGCGTACGCGGCGGCTGACATGATGCTCTGCCGCGCGGGTGCGATGACCGTCGCCGAACTCTCCGCCGTCGGGCTCCCCGCCGCCTACGTACCGCTGCCCATCGGCAACGGCGAACAGCGGCTCAACGCCCAGCCGGTGGTCAACGCCGGCGGCGGTCTGCTGGTGGACGACGCGGCGCTCACCCCCGAGTGGGTGCAGGGCAACGTCCTTCCGGTGCTTGCGGATCCGCACCGGTTGTACGAGATGTCCCGCGCCGCCGCCGAGTTCGGCCGCCGGGACGCCGACGACCTGCTCGTCGGCATGGTGTACGAGGCGATTGCCGCACGCCGCAACGCGTGAGGCGGACGGGTCCGGGAGCGGTGGCCCCCGGACCCGGCGTAAGGAGCGAGCGTGGCCGGACCGACGACCGCCCGGCGCGGTGCAGCGCAGCAGGAGAACTCCCCGGCCCGCCCGCCGCGACCGCGCACCGAAGGGCGCAGATTGCCCAGCCGCAGACGGCTGATCGTGATCGGTGTGCTCGTGCTGCTGCTCGCCTCCGGCGCCGTCTGGGCACTGTACGGCTCCTCCTGGCTCCGGACCGAACAGGTCAGGACCACCGGTGTCGACGTACTGACACCGGGCGAGGTGGAAGCCGCGGCGGCGGTACCGATCGGGGCCCCGCTGATCTCCGTGGACACCGACGCCATCGCCGACCGGTTGCGCCAGAAGTTGCCTCGTATCGACTCGGTGGATGTCGTACGGTCATGGCCGCACGGAATCGGACTTAAGGTGATCGAACGACAGCCGGTCCTGTTGGTGAAAAAGGGCGCAAAGTTCATCGAAGTGGACGCGAAAGGCGTGCGCTTCGCAACGGTGGACAAATCGCCCGGGCGTGTACCGCTGCTGGAGTTGACGCCTGGTCAGTCCGCCAGTCTGCGCCGCTTCGGCAGCGCCCGACTGGTGCGGGAAGCGGTCCGGGTCGCGGGTGAACTTCCGGCCGGTGTCGCCAAGGACACCAAGGTCGTACGGGTCACCTCGTACGACTCGGTCTCCCTGGAACTCACCCGGGGTCGCACGGTGATCTGGGGCAGCGGTGAAGAAGGTCCGGTGAAGGCGAGAGTCCTCACCGCTCTCATGAAAGCCGCCCCCAAAGCGGGACACTTCGACGTGAGCGCACCCACCGCCCCTGCGGTGTCGGGCAGTTGACGCACATTTGGCCTGGCCAGCACCCTGGTTGGTCAGCGCTACGGGTGATCACATAGGGTGAAAAGAAAAACGGGAGGTTCGGCGTGTTCGTTGAACGTGCGCCACTTGTCGACTTAGTGTCCTGTTCGGAAGAGTCCATGAAGCAGACACACTGGTAACCCTAAACTTCAACGTTAGGGTTTGGGTCGGCGTTTCGGACCGTCCCAATCGGCATCCGTCGTCGCGGCGGTACTACCGCAAAGCGACGACACGTAACTCGAGGCGAGAGGCCTTCGACGTGGCAGCACCGCAGAACTACCTCGCAGTCATCAAGGTCATCGGTGTCGGCGGCGGTGGTGTCAATGCCATCAACCGAATGATCGAGGTCGGTCTCAAGGGCGTCGAGTTCATCGCGATCAACACTGATGCGCAAGCCCTGTTGATGAGCGACGCCGACGTCAAGCTCGACGTCGGCCGCGAACTCACCCGCGGCCTCGGCGCCGGGGCCAACCCGGCCGTCGGTCGCAAGGCGGCAGAGGACCACCGTGAGGAGATCGAGGAGGTCCTCAAGGGGGCCGACATGGTCTTCGTCACCGCCGGAGAGGGTGGCGGCACCGGCACCGGCGGCGCACCCGTCGTCGCCAACATCGCGCGCTCGCTCGGCGCCCTGACGATCGGCGTGGTCACCCGCCCGTTCACCTTCGAGGGCCGTCGACGCGCGAATCAGGCGGAGGACGGCATCGCCGAGCTCCGCGAAGAGGTCGACACCCTCATCGTCATTCCCAATGACCGACTGCTGTCCATCTCGGACCGCCAGGTCAGCGTGCTCGACGCGTTCAAGTCGGCCGACCAGGTACTGCTCTCGGGTGTCCAGGGCATCACCGACCTCATCACGACCCCGGGTCTGATCAACCTCGACTTCGCCGACGTCAAGTCGGTCATGTCCGAGGCCGGATCGGCACTCATGGGCATCGGTTCCGCCCGCGGCGACGACCGCGCGGTGGCCGCCGCGGAGATGGCGATCTCCTCGCCGCTCCTGGAGGCGTCCATCGACGGTGCCCGCGGTGTCCTGCTCTCCATCTCCGGTGGCAGCGACCTCGGCCTCTTCGAGATCAACGAGGCGGCCCAGCTGGTGAGCGAGGCGGCGCACCCCGAGGCGAACATCATCTTCGGTGCGGTCATCGATGACGCACTGGGCGACGAAGTACGCGTCACCGTGATCGCAGCGGGCTTCGACGGCGGACAGCCGCCGGCCCGTCGCGAGAACGTCCTGGGCGCGAACGCCGCCAAGCGTGAGGAGCCGGCCCCGCCGGTCCGCAGTGCCGAGCCCGTGCGCCAGACCGGCGGACTGGGCTCCGTGCCCCCGCGCGAGGAGCCCCCGGTCCAGGTCGAGCCCGTTTCGGCAGCCGGCGAGAGTCATCTGCCGCCGGTCGCTCCGCCGCACATCCCGCCGGCCCGTCCCTACCAGGATTCCCAGGCCGAAGAGCTGGATGTTCCGGACTTCTTGAAGTGATAGGTCCGCACCACGCAGTGCCCGCAGTGTCTTCAGTACCCTCGGGGGGTCGCGCGCACTTCGCCTTCACCGACAGGTGGGGCGGGGTGAGCGCCGCTCCGTACGAGGAGCTCAACCTCGGCGGCGCGGTCGGAGACGACCCCGCCGCCGTTCTGGCCAATCGGGAGCGCGCCGCGCGGGCCCTCGGTCTGGACCCGGCGCAGGTCGTCTGGATGAACCAGGTGCACGGGCGGGATGTCGCGGTCGTCGACGGCCCGTGGGGCGACGCTTCGGAAATCCCCGCGGTGGACGCGGTGGTGACCGCACGGCGCGGACTCCCGCTCGCCGTGCTCACCGCCGACTGCACCCCCGTACTGCTCGCCGACCCGGTCGCCGGGATCGCGGCGGCAGCGCACGCGGGCCGTCCCGGTCTGGTCGCCGGAGTCGTCCCCTCCGTGGTCGAGGCCATGATCGGGCTCGGCGCCGAGCCCTCCCGGATCATCGCCCGCACCGGACCGGCGGTCTGCGGGCGGTGCTACGAAGTCCCGCCCCGGATGCGTGCAGAGGTCGCCGAGAGTGTTCCGGCCTCATGGTCCGAGACCAGCTGGGGCACCCCGGCTGTGGATGTCACCGCCGGGGTCCACGCCCAGCTCGAAGCCCTCGGGGTCCAGGACCGGCACGCATCTGCGGTCTGCACCCTCGAATCGGGCGACCACTTCTCGTACCGCCGCGACCGCACCACCGGGCGGCTCGCCGGATATGTCTGGTTGGACTGATAGGGCATGACGGACCGTAAGGCTCAACTCGCCGAAAATCTGGCACGGGTGGAGGAACGCATTGCTTCCGCCTGTATCGCCGCAGGCCGCAAACGGGAAGAAGTGACCCTCATCGTGGTCACCAAGACCTACCCCGCGAGCGATGTGCGGATTCTGCATGAACTCGGTGTGCGTCATGTCGCAGAGAATCGTGACCAGGACGCGGCACCCAAGGCAGCCGAATGTGCGGATCTGTCGCTCACGTGGCACTTTGTCGGTCAATTGCAGACGAATAAGGTTCGTTCTGTAGCGAGTTATGCCGATGTTGTGCAGTCGGTAGATCGGATCAAACTGGTCACGGCTCTCTCGGCAGCGGCCGTGCGCGAGGGGCGCGAACTCGGCTGCCTCATCCAGGTCGCACTCGACGCGGAGAGCGGTGAACGGGGCGACCGGGGCGGCGTCGCGTCTGACGGGATCGAGGAGTTGGCCGCCGCGGTCGAATCCGCGCCCGGACTGCGGCTCGGCGGTCTGATGACCGTCGCACCGCTCGCCGGACCGTACGCGGGACGGCAACGCGCCGCCTTCGACCGGCTGATGGAATTCTCATCCCGCCTGCGCGGGGACCATCCGGCTGCGAACATGGTCTCTGCGGGGATGAGCGCGGACCTCGAGGAAGCGGTTGCGGCCGGAGCGACACATGTGCGCGTCGGTACGGCGGTACTCGGAGTCCGACCGAGGCTCGGGTAACGTCGCCAAGCAAGTCGGACCACAGCAGAAAATATGGTCATTCCCGCCTTTGGCGGGCAGGCCTCAGTGGATCGCGGGGCACTTGGTGACAGATGCCGATCCACCACAGAGCGGAGGACTCAGAGCATGGCCGGCGCGATGCGCAAGATGGCGGTCTACCTCGGCCTCGTGGAGGACGATGGGTACGACGGTCCGGGGTTCGACCCCGACGACGAATTCGAACCCGAGCCGGAGCCCGAGCGCGACCGGCGGCGGCACCAGCCCGCGCATCAGGTGGAGCGGGGCCGGGAAAGGGACGAACCGGTACGAGTGGTGCAGCCTCCCGCACAGCGGGAGCCGGTTCAGATTCCGGCGGAGAGGGAGCGACCCGCCCGAATCGCCCCCGTGGCATCCATCACACCTGAACGCCCGAACATGGAGAAGAACGCACCGGTGATCATGCCCAAGGTCGTGTCCGAGCGGGAGCCCTACCGCATCACCACGCTGCACCCCAGGACCTACAACGAGGCCCGTACCATCGGGGAACACTTCCGTGAGGGCACTCCGGTGATCATGAATCTCACGGAGATGGACGATACGGACGCAAAGCGACTTGTCGACTTTGCCGCAGGACTCGTCTTCGGTCTCCATGGCAGCATTGAGCGCGTGACGCAGAAGGTGTTCCTGTTGTCGCCTGCTAACGTCGATGTCACGGCGGAGGACAAGGCCCGCATTGCTGAGGGCGGATTCTTCAACCAGAGCTGAGAGCACGACACCGGGAACGACCCGGCCGTAAGGCCGGAGCTACGAGAGTCAGGGGAGAGGGAAGCGCGAAATGGGCGTCGCACTGCAGGTTGTCTATATCGCGTTGATGTGTTTCCTCATCGTGCTGATCTTCCGGCTGGTCATGGACTACGTCTTCCAGTTCGCACGTTCATGGCAGCCCGGCAAGCCGATGGTGGTCATACTTGAGGCCACCTACACTGTCACGGATCCACCGCTCAAGCTTCTGCGGCGGTTCATCCCGCCGCTGCGTCTCGGGGGCGTGGCACTCGACCTGTCCTTCTTCGTTCTGATGATCATCGTCTACATCCTGATCAGCATCGTGATCAGGCTGTGAGCGATACGGTCTTGCCGACTGCCGACGACTACGTAGAGGTGAAGAAGAGATGCCGCTGACCCCCGAGGACGTGCGGAACAAGCAGTTCACGACCGTCCGTCTCCGAGAAGGCTATGACGAGGACGAGGTCGATGCCTTCCTCGACGAGGTCGAGTCCGAGCTGACCCGCCTGCTCCGTGAGAACGAGGACCTGCGCGCCAAGCTGGCCGCCGCCACGCGTGCCGCCGCGCAGAACCAGCAGCAGGGGATGCGCAAGCCGGAGCCGCAGGACCGGCCCGGGGCACCTGTGCCCGCCGCCATATCGGGTCCGCCGGTCCAGCAGCAGCCCCCGCAGATGGGTCCGCCCCAGCTGCCCGGTGGTGCTCCGCAGCTGCCCGCCGGTCCCAGCGGTCACGGTCCTGGTCCCCAGGGCCCGCACGGCCCCGGCCCGCAGGGCCCGCACGGCCCCGGCCCGATGCAGGGCGGTCCCATGGGTGGCCCGATGGGCGGTCCCATGGGTGGTCACGCCCCGCAGCAGCAGATGCAGCAGATGCAGCAGCCGCCGCAGATGCAGCAGCCCGGTCAGGGCCCCGGTGGCGACAGCGCCGCCCGTGTCCTCTCGCTCGCACAGCAGACCGCCGACCAGGCGATCGCGGAGGCCCGTTCCGAGGCCAACAAGATCGTCGGTGAGGCGCGCAGCCGTGCCGAGGGCCTGGAGCGGGACGCGCGTGCCAAGGCGGACGCGCTGGAGCGGGACGCGCAGGAGAAGCACCGCGTGGCGATGGGCTCGCTGGAGTCCGCCCGCGCGACGCTGGAGCGCAAGGTCGAGGACCTGCGTGGCTTCGAGCGCGAGTACCGGACCCGGCTGAAGTCCTACCTGGAGAGCCAGCTGCGTCAGCTGGAGACCCAGGCCGACGACTCGCTGGCCCCGCCGCGGACCCCGGCGACCGCTTCGCTGCCGCCGTCGCCCTCGCTGGCTCCGGCCGGTGCGGGTGCCATGGGCCACACCATGGGCGGCAACCACGGCGGTCACGGCAACCAGCAGATGGGCGGCAGCCCGTCCATGAGCGGTGGGCCCTCGTACGGTGGCCAGCAGCAGATGTCGCCGGCGATGACCCAGCCGATGGCGCCGGTGCGGCCGCAGGCGCCGCAGCCGATGCAGCAGGCTCCTTCGCCGATGCGCGGGTTCCTGATCGACGAGGACGACAACTGAGCCGGGTACGCGCGGTGAGCGCGTAGCCGTCGGCAGGCTGAGGGCCGGGCCCCGGGGTTTTCCCCGGGGCCCGGCCCTTTTGCTGTTGGTGGGGGTGTGGCGGGCCTGTTCCCCGTCCCGTCCCGCCCCGTGCCGTCCCGTAACCGGGGTTCCGCCCCAGACCCGCGCCTCAAATGCCGGCGAGGCTGAATCTGACGCCGCACCAGGCACAATCGAGCCCCCCGGCTACGGGAAGGGACGGGTAGGGGAGAACGCCGGAGGCCCGCCCGGAGCACATGTTCCGGGCGGGCCTCCGAGGGGCTTGGGCTACTGCTCCGTCTTGCGGAGGCGGAACGTCAGGGACAGGCCCTCGTCCTCGAACGGGGCGCCGTATGCCTCGTCCGCCTCGCCCCGGGCGTAGTCCAGCGCCAGGACCTCGTCCGCGATCAGGGCCGCGTGTTCGGTCAGGGCTTCCACCGTGGCGGGGGAGGTGGATGTCCAGCGGACGGCGATGCGGTCCGCGACGTCCAGGCCGCTGTTCTTGCGGGCCTCCTGGATAAGGCGGATCGCGTCACGGGCGAGGCCCGCGCGCCGCAGTTCCGGGGTGATCTCCAGGTCCAGGGCGACCGTCGCGCCCGAGTCGGACGCCACGGACCAGCCCTCGCGCGGCGTCTCGGTGATGATCACCTCGTCGGGGGAGAGGGGGACCGTCTCGCCGTCCACCTCGACCGACGCCGTGCCCTCGCGCAGGGCCAGCGAGAGGGCCGCCGCGTCGGCGTTCGCGACCGCCTTGGCCACCGCTTGGACGCCCTTGCCGAACCGCTTGCCGAGCGCACGGAAGTTCGCCTTCGCGGTGGTGTCGACCAGCGAACCGCCGCCCGCTGGACCAGCGGAGGAGTCAGTGAGAGAGGCCAGCGAGGAGACGTTCAGTTCCTCCGTGATCTGGGCGTGCAGCTCGGGGGAGAGGGACTCGAAGCCAGCCGCCGCGACCAGCGCCCGGGAGAGCGGCTGACGGGTCTTGACGCCCGACTCGGCGCGGGTGGCCCGGCCCAGCTCGACCAGGCGGCGAACCAGCGCCATCTGGGTGGAGAGCGTCGGATCGATGACCGCGAGGTCCGCCTTCGGCCAGGCGGACAGGTGGACCGACTCGGGGGCGTCCGGGGTGACCGGAGCCACCAGGTCCTGCCAGACCCGCTCGGTGATGAACGGGGTGAGCGGGGCCATCAGCCGGGTCACCGTCTCGATGACCTCGTGCAGGGTGCGCAGGGCCGCCTTGTCGCCCTGCCAGAAGCGGCGGCGCGAGCGGCGTACGTACCAGTTGGACAGATCGTCGACGAACGCGGACAGGAGCTTGCCGGCGCGCTGGGTGTCGTAACCCTCCAGAGCCTGTGTGACCTGGTCCACCAGCGCGTTCAGCTCGCTCAGCAGCCAGCGGTCCAGGACCGTGCGGTCCGCGGGGGCCGGGTCGGCCGCGGACGGCGCCCAGTTGGACGTACGGGCGTACAGAGCCTGGAAGGCGACCGTGTTCCAGTACGTCAGGAGGGTCTTGCGGACGACCTCCTGGATCGTGTTGTGGCCGACGCGGCGCGCCGCCCACGGGGAGCCGCCCGCCGCCATGAACCAGCGCACCGCGTCAGCGCCGTGCTGATCCATGAGGGGGATCGGCTGAAGGATGTTCCCGAGGTGCTTGGACATCTTGCGCCCGTCCTCGGCGAGGATGTGGCCCAGGCAGACCACGTTCTCGTAGGAGGACTTGTCGAACACCAGCGTGCCGACCGCCATCAGCGTGTAGAACCAGCCGCGGGTCTGGTCGATGGCCTCCGAGATGAACTGCGCCGGGTAGCGGCTCTCGAAGATCTCCTTGTTCTTGTACGGGTAGCCCCACTGCGCGAACGGCATCGAGCCCGAGTCGTACCAGGCGTCGATGACCTCCGGGACGCGGTACGCCTCCAGCTGGCAGTTCTCGTGCGAGCAGGTGAACGTGATCTCGTCGATGAACGGGCGGTGCGGGTCGATACCGGAGAGGTCGGTGCCGGTGAGCTCGCTGAGCTCGGCGCGCGAGCCGACGCAGGTGAGGTGGCTGTCCTCGCAGCGCCAGATCGGCAGCGGGGTGCCCCAGTAGCGGTTACGGGACAGCGCCCAGTCGACGTTGTTGTTCAGCCAGTCACCGAAACGGCCGTTCTTGACCGAGTCGGGGAACCAGTTGGTCTTCTCGTTCTCCTCGAGCAGCCGGTCCTTGATGGCGGTCGTACGGATGTACCAGGACGGCTGCGCGTAGTAGAGCAGCGCGGTGTGGCAGCGCCAGCAATGCGGGTAGCTGTGCTCGTAAGGGACATGCCGGAAGAGCTTGCCGCGGGCGGCCAGGTCCTCGGTGAGCGCCTCGTCGGCCTTCTTGAAGAAGACGCCGCCGACCAACGGCAGGTTCTCCTCGAAGGTGCCGTCGGGGCGGACCGGGTTCACGACCGGGAGGCCGTAGGCGCGGCAGACGACGAGGTCGTCGGCGCCGAAGGCGGGGGACTGGTGGACCAGACCCGTACCGTCCTCGGTCGTCACGTACTCGGCGTTGACCACGTAATGGGCCTCCGCCGGGAAGTCGACGAGGGTGAACGGGCGCTCGTACGTCCAGCGCTCCATCTCGCGGCCGGTGAAGGTCTGGCCGGTGGTCTCCCAGCCCTCGCCCAGCGCCTTCTCGACGAGCGGCTGCGCGACGACGAGCTTCTCCTCGCCGTTGGTCGCGACGACGTAGGTGACGTCGGGGTGCGCGGCGACGGCGGTGTTGGAGACCAGGGTCCAGGGGGTGGTCGTCCAGACGAGCAGCGAGGCATCGCCGGCCAGCGGGCCGGAGGTGAGCGGGAAGCGCACGAAGACCGACGGGTCGACCACGGTCTCGTAACCCTGCGCCAGCTCGTGGTCCGAGAGGCCGGTGCCGCAGCGGGGGCACCAGGGGGCGACGCGGTGGTCCTGGACCAGCAGGCCCTTGTTGAAGATCTCCTTCAGCGACCACCACACCGACTCGACGTACTCGGGGTCCATCGTGCGGTAGGCGTCGTCGAGGTCGACCCAGTAGCCCATCCGGGTCGTGAGCTCGGTGAACGCGTCGGTGTGGCGGGTCACGGATTCGCGGCACCTGGCGTTGAACTCGGCGATGCCGTACGCCTCGATGTCCTTCTTGCCGTTGAAGCCCAGCTCCTTCTCGACCGCGAGCTCGACCGGCAGTCCGTGGCAGTCCCAGCCGGCCTTGCGGCCGACGTGGTAGCCCTGCATGGTGCGGAAGCGGGGGAAGACGTCCTTGAAGACGCGGGCCTCGATGTGGTGGGCGCCGGGCATACCGTTGGCGGTGGGCGGGCCCTCGTAGAAGACCCACTCGGGGCGGCCCTCGGACTGTTCGAGGCTCTTGGCGAAGACCTTGCTCTCGCGCCAGAAATCGAGCACGGCGTGCTCCAGCGCGGGCAGGTCGACCTGGGCGGGTACCTGGCGGTACTGCGGGGATGTCATGGGCGGCTTCCTCCGGCGGACGTTTTCCACTTCCGTCGGAGGGACGAGAGCCTCATCGACTCCCGCGGTACCACCCTCCTTGGCCCCGGGTGTGCACCCGTGGCCCCCTCATTGGGGTCGCGATGCCGGTTCTACTCGCCTTGCGGCTTTCTTCCGACGGCTCCGGGTGATCTTCACGACGCGCTCGCCCCCGGGCTCGCACCGTCCCCGGGTCGCTCCTGGCTGCGTACGACGCTACTCGTCCCATCCACGCCTCTCGCTGAGGCCAGTGTACGGGCCCGTACGGGCGACGGCCGACCGGTTTAACCCGTGGGGCGGGGCGTGACCCGAATGGGCAGACGCGGACGTACGGAGTCCGGGCGGGGGCCGGAAGGCGGATTACCCGGCGGGGAGCTGGGCACAACGGATTCAGGCGCGCCGGTATCCGGACACAGGGAGGGGCGATTCGGCGGCGTGCCCCGTTGCCGCGGGGCTGGGGTCGATTTATCGTCCCAGCACGATTCGCGTGCAAGATCACAATATGTGAAGGGGCCGCGGCCATGGTGGCGAAGAAGACCGCCGCAAAGAAGTCGGCGTCAGCGAGATCCACGGGTGCGGCGGCCGGGAGGACGAGCGGAGAGGCGGGTGCGCAGGGCGGTTCGCAGGCGGGTGTGGGGACGGCGGACGCGGAGCCTGTCTCCGAGGCCGGCCCGACGGCGGCGGCTGCGAAGAAGACCGCGGCGAAGAAGACCGCAGCCCGGAAGCGGGCGGCGTCGGTCGAGCACGCGGCGCAGGCCAAGAAGGCACCTGCGAAGAAGAGCGCGGCCAAGAAGGCTTCGAAGAAGGCCGCTGCGGCGGCCACGGTGGCGGCCGAGGCCGCCGAGCAGACGGGAGCCCACACGGTGGTAGCCAAGAAGAGCGCGGCCCGGACCCGCACGGCCGGCAAGGGTGCGGCGCCTGTGCCCCCGGCCCGTGGAGTCGCCACGACAGCCCCCGGCGAGCTGGCGGTCCGGCCGGGTGAGGACCCCTGGACGCCGGAAGAGGTCGAAGAGGCACGGGCCGTGCTGAGCAGCGAGATCATGCGGCTGCGCAGTGAGCTGGAGGCCGCGAGTGCCGCACTCGCCGGGCTGATGCGCGACTCCGGCGACGGGGCGGGTGACGACGAGGCGGACACCGGCACCAAGAACATCACTCGCGAGCACGAGATGTCGCTCGCCGCCAACGCCCAGGAGATGCTGGACCAGACCGAGCGGGCGCTGGCCAGGCTCGACGCCGGGACGTACGGACTGTGCGAGGTCTGCGGCAATCCGATCGGCAAGGCGCGGATGCAGGCGTTCCCACGCGCCACGCTCTGCGTCGAGGACAAACAGAAGCAGGAGCGCCGCGGTTGATCCGTGGCCGTGTGTCGTACTCTCGTCCTCAGTCAGGAACCTAGGGTTGAGGGACTCACGTGGCAGAGGCGGAGCGCATCATCGGTACGCCGGACATCCCCGATGCTGAGGGGACCGAAGGGGACGAGGCCGAGAGCCGGGTCGAGGAGACGGCCCCGGGCCGGGGCAAGCGGAAGATCATGGTGCTCTTCGTCGTGGCCGTCTTCGCCTATCTGCTCGATCTGATCAGCAAGATGATCGTGGTTGCGAAGCTGGAACACCACCCGCCGGTCGAGATCCTCGGCGACTGGCTGAAGCTCGACGCGATCCGTAACGCGGGCGCCGCCTTCGGCATCGGTGAGGCCTTCACGATCATCTTCACCTTCATCGCGTCGACCGTCATCGTCGTGATCGCCCGCCTCGCCCGCAAGCTCTACAGCCTGCCGTGGGCCATCGCACTGGGCCTGCTGCTCGGCGGTGCGCTCGGCAACCTCACCGACCGCATCTTCCGCGCTCCCGGCACCTTCCAGGGCGCGGTGGTGGACTTCATCGCCCCCGCGCACTTCGCCGTCTTCAACCTCGCCGACTCCGCGATCGTCTGCGGCGGCATCCTGATCGTGATCCTTTCCTTCAAGGGCCTGGACCCTGACGGCACCGTGCACAAGGACTAGCGGGCGCAAGGCATACTCGACAGGTGAGTACGTATCCCGAGGTCCGCACCCTGCCCGTACCCGACGGTCTGGAAGGCGAGCGTGTCGACGCCGTCATTTCCCGGATGTTCGGTTTCTCCCGCACCAGGGCCGCCGACCTGGCCGCTGCCGGGAAGGTGCAGGTGGACGGTGCGGTGGTCGGGAAGTCCGAGCGGGTACGGGGCGGCGCCTGGCTTGAAGTCGAGATGCCGCAGGCACCCGCTCCGGTGCAGATCGTCGCCGAGCCCGTCGAGGGCATGGAGATCGTGCATGACGACGACGACATCGTCGTGATCGTGAAGCCGGTCGGGGTCGCCGCCCACCCGAGCCCCGGCTGGACCGGCACGACCGTCATCGGCGGTCTCGCCGCGGCCGGGTACCGGATCTCGACGTCCGGCGCCGCCGAGCGCCAGGGCATCGTCCACCGCCTCGACGTCGGCACCTCCGGCCTGATGGTCGTCGCCAAGTCCGAGCGGGCCTACACCCTGCTGAAGGCCCAGTTCCGCGACCGGGTCGTCGAGAAGAAGTACCACGCGCTGGTGCAGGGCCACCCGGACCCGATGAGCGGCACCATCGACGCCCCCATCGGGCGCCACCCCAACCTCGACTACAAGTGGGCCGTCACGGCCGAGGGCAAGCCCTCCGTGACGCACTACGACCTCATCGAGGCCTACCGCGCCGCCAGCCTCCTGGACATCAAGCTGGAGACGGGCCGTACGCACCAGATCCGGGTGCACATGTCGGCCCACCGCCACCCCTGCGTCGGTGACCTCACCTACGGCGCCGACCCGACGATGGCCAAGCGCCTCGGCCTGACGAGGCAGTGGCTGCACGCCGTCCGGCTCGGCTTCGAGCACCCGTCCGACGGCAGCTGGGTGGAGTTCTCCAGCAACTACCCGGACGACCTCCAGCACGCTCTGGACAAGATCGAGGCGGAGAGCGAATGACCGGCACGTCCGTCTCGTACACCACCCGTACCGTCGTCGACGAGCAGGACCGCGCCGCCTGTTTCCAGGTCCGCAAGGACGTCTTCGTCGGCGAGCAGAACGTGCCCGAGGAGATCGAGTACGACGCCTACGACGCTGACGCGGTGCATGTGATCGCCGTCGCGGCGGACGGCTCCGCGCTCGGTACCGGGCGGCTGCTGCACGGTCCGGCCGCCCTCGCCAAGACCGGCGGCGACCTCACCGTGGGCTCGCTCGGTCGGCTGGCGGTGACCAAGGAGGCGCGCGGACTCGGCGTCGGCGTGGCGCTGGTCCGGGCCATCGAGGAAGCGGCCCGTGAGCTCGGTCTGGCGGCCGTCGATCTGCACGCCCAGACCCATGCGCTCGGCTTCTACGAGCGGCTCGGGTATGTGGTGTACGGCCCCGAGTTCCCGGACGCGGGGATCGCCCACCGGGCGATGCGGCGCGCTCTGTAGCGAGCGAACGAGTGCCGGGTGCCGCCCCCGGCCGTACGGAACGAGCGGCACCCCCGCACACGTCCGGGTCAGTCCGGCAGGCCCCAGCGCGTCCACGCCCCGTTCGACGGCACATCGCGCGGTCCCGTCCCGGGGTGGCGCGCACCGTGCGGAGTGACCACCGCCGTGCCACCGCGCGGCAGGGCGACCGTGATCCGGCCCGGTCCGGTCTCCCGCCAGTACAGCGGGCGCCCGTGCGCGTCCCGTACGTCGATCCGGCCCGCGATGGAGTGGTCCAGGGTCAGCGGGGCGCCCGCCTCGCTGTGCACCCGTACCCAGCGCGTGGCACCGCCGGAGCGGTCCGCGTCCACCAGGAAGGCGCCCTGGGTGCGCAGTGACGCGATCGACGCGTCCGCCCAGCGGTCCGAGACGGACGGGAAGACCTTCACCACCCCCTCGTGGCCCTGCACCACCATGTCGAGCATCGACTGGGCGGCGGACAGCGGGCTCTCCAGGGCGAGGTTCTTGCCCTCCCGGTACATCGTGTTGACGGTCATCTGGCAGTCCGCGACCACCTTCAGATCGGTGAAGAAGGTCAGGAAGTCGAGGGCCTTCTCCGGCTGGTCCATCACCGAATACATGGACGAGGCGGTGGCGTAGCTGTAGCCGTGCCACAGCTGCTGCATGGAGACCCAGTGGTCCATGGAGCGCTGCATCACATCGCGGTCCCCGGCCCGGTCCCAGCGCCGTTCGCGCAGCGGGTGGAGCCAGAGCAGATGCGAGTGATGCCGGTGCGAGTCGGCGAGCGGGACGTCCTTGCCGATCATGACGCCGGCCGCCGGGTCCTCGGCGTACGGGGCGAGCCTTTGGTCGATGTCCTGCCAGCGCTTCAGCCGCGGATCGTTGTCGCGCAGCAGCTTCGCCGATGCGATCAGGGTGCGCACACCCCAGCGGACGAGCGAGAGGTCGTAGGTGCAGTCCTCGGCGTTGGCGTACTCGGGGGAGCGGGTCTCCAGCAGATGCAGCTTGCCGTCCGGGCCCTCGTGCAGGAAGTGCGCGTAGAAGTTGATGGCCTTCGCGAGGATCGGATACACCACATCGCGCAGGACGGACAGGTCCATCGAATGCCGGTAGGACTGCCAGACGTTGTGCAGGGCCCAGGTGAGATTGCCGAAGTTGTCGGAGACGTGGTCCGAGCCCGGGGCGCCGACGTCGTACGTATCGCCTGCGCGCAGCTGCCAGTCGGAGGGGTGGCCCAGCGCGTAGCTCTCGCCGTCGCGGTAGTCGACGGGGACGGAAGTCGGGAGGTTGTGCTCGAAGCGACGGAAGGCGCCCGTCACCGAGTCGAGTTCGGGGTGGTTGGAGCCATGGATGGGTGCCATGCCGATCTGGACGTTGAGGTTCCACCAGACCGCGGTCCAGTTGTTGCCGACCTCGGGGAACCACGGGCCCCATTCGGAGATCGTCGGACCCTCGGCCCTGGTCGACGCGGCGAGCTTGTAGAGCTGGGTGAGATAGAAGCTCTGCAGCCGCTTGTCCGGTACGGAGAGGAAGCTGCGCCGGTAGTACGCGTGCCACCAGGCGCGGTGATGGTCCACCAACCGGTCGGGGTCGGCGGCGAGGGTGCGGTCCACGGCCCTCAGCGCGGCGGTCGTGGCCTCGGACACCTGGCCGGGGAAGCGGTACACGAGGTGTGCGGCGAGCAGCCGGCCGGTGCCCTCGCGCTGCTCGCGCCAGGCGGTGGTCCAGCCGCCGCCCGCGAGCAGCGGCTGCTCGACGAAGCCGTCGCCGACCCGTGGGTCCGGGTTGGCCGTGTAGTCCTCGGGCTTGCCGCTGCTGCGGGTGGTGGCGGCGGGCAGCCACTGGAAGGACCAGGCGGCGGACTCCTCGCCGGGGGTGGGTCTGGTGGAGATCAGCAGGGCGCTGGTGTCGTTCTGTACGAGGGCGGAGAACCCCAGGGAGCCGCGCGTGGTGGTGACGGTGCCGCGCAGCTCGGCGTCGTACAGATCCAGGGTCCAGTCGACGGCGGTGATCTCCCCGGCGAGGGTCAGGGTGAAGTACCCGATGGGAAGGCGGGAGAAGCCGATGCCGCCGCGCCACTGACCGCGCTGGTCCTGCACCTGGCTGTGACTGAGCATCAGCTTCAGGGTGTTGGCGGCTTTTCCCGCGTACAGCTGGGCGCCGAGGTAGCCGTTGGCGAGGAAGGGGGCCTGCTGCCAGCCGGTGGGGAGCGTGCGCCAGGTCATGGCGGCGTCGCGGACGGTCTTCTCGTATATGCCGGCGTTCGGGCGGTCCGTCGGTGCGGGGGCGGCTGCGGCCCATGCGGTGCGGGAGCCGGCGAGCCAGAGCGCGGATGTGCCGGCAGCGGCGGCGCCGACGAAATGCCTTCGGGAGAACGCGGTCACGTGATTTCTCCTGCCAGTCATGTATGTGGTGAGGGTTCTTGTTCCTGAATGGCGCACGCCGCATACTGCCCGCTCCGGGGAGGTGGGCGGAAGGGGGGTGACGGCATAAACATCGGAGGAATGGTCGGTCAGGGCGGCGATATGGAGGGGGTGTTGTCTGGATTGCGGGCCTTGCGTGGCAGGCTTGAAGTCCAATCGACCGACCAAAGAGGTCGGCTCGCCGCGTTCCGGAAGGCACCTCGTGGACCAAATGGCACTGCTCCTCCTGCTGTTGCTCGGAGCTGTGGTCACGGTGCCACTCGGGGAGCGTCTCGGACTGCCCGCGCCGGTGCTGATGACGCTCGCCGGAGCCGGCATGGCGTTCCTCAGCTTCGTGCCGAATGTGAACATTCCGCCCGAGATCATTCTTCCCGCGCTGCTGCCGCCGCTGCTTTACGCCTCCGTGCAGCGCACCTCCTGGCGGCAGTTCGCCGCCAATAAACGACCGATCTTTCTGCTGGCCGTGGCGCTGGTCTTCATCACGACGGCCGCCGTCGCCGCGGTCGCCAACGCGATCGTCCCCGGACTGCCCATCGCCGCCGCCGTAGCGCTCGGCGCGCTCGTCGCCCCGCCCGACCCGGTCGCGGCGACGGCCGTCGCGGGCTCGGTCGGGCTGCCGCGCAGACTCGTCTCCATCCTGGAGGGGGAGGGGCTGTTCAACGATGTGACCGCGATCGTGCTGTACCACGTGGCGATCGCCGCCGCGGTGAGCGGCACGTTCTCGCTGCCGGAGGCGTTCGGGCTGCTGATCCTCTCCGCGGTCGTCGCCGTGGCGGTGGGTGTCGCGCTCGGCTGGATCACCATCAAACTCATGGGCCTGCTCGGCGATGCCACGCTCCAGGTCGGCCTCACCCTGCTGGTGCCGTTCGTGAGCTACGTCCTCGCGGAGGAGCTGATGGGGTCGGGTGTCCTCGCCGTCCTCACCACCGCGCTTTTCCTCGCCGAGCACACCGCCGACGCCGACGACGTCCTCGGGCGGCTCACCGGCCGTACGTTCTGGGAGATCGTCGACACCCTCGTCACCGGGGTCGCCTTCGGGCTGATCGGCCTCGAACTGCACAACGTCTTCGGGACGGCCAACGGGCGCGAGCTCCAGATGTTCGGCTGGAGCCTGGCCGTCGTCGCGGTCGTCGTCGGCGTACGGCTGCTGTATCTGCTGCCCGCGACCTGGCTCGCCAAGCGGTTGCACACCCGGCGCGACGTCAGCGAGGAGATCCCCACCAGCTGGCGGGAGACCGTCGTGATGTGGTGGTCCGGGATGCGGGGAGTGGCCTCGGTCGCGCTGGCGCTCGCGATTCCGCTGAAGACGGACGACGGAAAGCCGTTCCCGGGCCGTGACGAGATCGTCTTCATCGCCTTCGCCGTGATCATGGCCACGCTTGTCGTCCAGGGACTCACCCTGCCGTGGCTGGTCCGCAAGCTACGGGTCCGGGCGGACACGGACGCCGAGGAGGCGCTGGAGAAGGACCTCGCGATCCGCGCCGCGAAGGCCGCGAAGCAGCGGCTCAAGGAGATCCGGGAGGTCGAGGAGTTCCCGGACGAGGTCGCGGAGCGGCTGCAGCGGCTGGCGTACGACGTGGGGGCGCGGATCAGCCCCGACATGGTCGACGACGAGCGCCGCGAGGCGTACGCGAAGCGCGCCGAACGCTTCAAGGCGGTCAACCGCGTCCAGCGCGAAATGATGTCGGCCGCCCGCCACGCGGTGCTCTCGGCCCGCAACGAGGCGGGCACGGACCCGGAGGTCGTCGACCGGGTGCTGCGGCAGCTGGACGTACGCAGCCTGCGGTGACGCGGCGCCCGCGCCCGGTCAGCCGCGACCCGTGCGGGGGGACTTGTCCCAGCCCGTCGGCTTCTCGTCCGTGGGGTGGGGAGAGTTGGGCCACTCGTCGCGCGGCGGAAGCGTCGCGGGCGCCGTCGCGATCCTCGGCAGTGCGTACGGATGGTGGTCGCGCAGCCAGCCGATGAGCTGCTCCCGCACGGCACAGCGCACCGTCCAGATGTCGTCCGCGTCCTTGGCCGTGACCACCGCGCGGACCTGGATCGTCGACGGTGTGGTGTCCGTGACCGCCAGGGACCAGTTACGGCCGTCCCAGGCGGCGCACTCGCCCAGGATGTCCCGCAGCTGGTCACGCATCGCCGCGACCGGGGCCGAGTGGTCGAGATGGAAGAAGACCGAGCCGGTCATCTGGGCGCCGCCGCGCGACCAGTTCTCGAACGGTTTGCTGGTGAAGTACGAGACCGGCATCGTGATCCGCCGCTCGTCCCAGGTCCGTACCGCGAGGAAGGTCAGCGTGATCTCCTCGATCGTGCCCCACTCGCCGTCCACCACCACCGTGTCGCCGATCCGCACCATGTCGCCGAAGGCGATCTGCAGCCCCGCGAAGAGATTGCCGAGCGTCGACTGGGCCGCGATGCCCGCGACGATGCCGAGGACACCGGCCGAGGCCAGCATCGAGGTGCCGAAGGTCCGCATCGCCGGGAACGTCAGCAGCATCGCGCCGACGGCGACGGTCGCCACGATCGCGGTGACCACCCGCTGGATCAGCGTCACCTGTGTGCGGACCCGCCGCACCCGCGCCGGATCGCGGGTGCTCGCCGCGTACCGGGCGTAGACGGAGTCGACGACGGCCGCCGCGATCCGCACCACCAGCCAGGCCGACGTCCCGATCAGCACCAGAGCCAGGACCTGGCCGATCCCGGCCCCGTGCTCCTTGACGAGTTCGAGCCGGGTGTGGGTGTAGGTGCCCCGCAGCAGCGCAGTGCACAGCGTCAGCTGCAGCGGGATCCGGCAGCGCCGCAGCAGACCCCACAACGGTGTCTCGTGGTGCCGGCGGTCGGTCCGTCTGAGCAGCAGATCGACCAGCCAGCCGACCAGCAGCGTGATCGCGACCGAGCCGCCGACGACGATCAGCGGACGCAGCACGATCTCCATCCCGTCGTTCTCCATGCTCCCGACCGTAGCTGGCACCATTGGCCTCATGAACATCATGCTTTTCCACTCGACGTACGGTCTGCGCCCCGCGGTGCATGCGGCCGCAGACCGGCTGCGCGCCGCCGGGCACGAGGTGCAGGTGCCCGATCTCTTCGAGGGGCACACCTTCGAAACCGTCGAGGAAGGCATGGCCTTCAAGGAAGAGGTGGGCAAGGACGAGCTGCTCAGGAGGGCAGTACTGGCTGCCGCGCCCTACTCAGACCGGGGCCTGGTGTACGCGGGATTCTCCTTCGGGGCATCCACCGCGCAGACCCTGGCGCTCGGTGATGAGAAGGCGCGCGGTCTGCTGCTGTTCCACGGCACCTCGGACATCGCCGAGAGCGCCTCGGTGGACGAGCTGCCCGTACAGCTGCATGTCGCGGACCCGGACCCGTTCGAGACGCACGACTGGCTGAACTCCTGGTACCTGCAGATGCAGCGGACCGGTGCCGATGTCGAGGTCTACCGCTATCCGGGCGCGGGTCATCTCTTCACGGACCCCGAACTGCCGGACCATGACGCGGCCTCGGCCGAGCTGGCCTGGAAGGTCGCGCTCGGCTTCCTCGCCACGCTGTGACCGCGCGAAGGGCCCAGCACAGCGCGGGGCCCTTCGGACGGATGGGGCGGATCAGCCCCGGTAGGCGATCCAGCTGTCGCTCATCCGCTGCACCTGGCCCGGGGTGAACTGGGTCATGCAGGAGTCGTACGTGTAGTCCATGAAGTTGTGGATCGGGTCGACCCCCGTCTTGTTGGTGCAGGTGTCGCGCCCGGTCGGGCAGGCGTACGCGGGGCTCGCCTCGGCCGGAGTGTCGGCCACGTAGTCGCCGTTGCCGTTACAGCCGCCCTGGAAGGTGTGGTAGAGCCCCATCCAGTGGCCGACCTCGTGGGTGGCGGTGTCGCCCTCGTTGTAGTTGGTGGCGGAGCCGCCGGGCAGCGAGGCGTCGAGCATGACGACGCCGTCGTCCGAGGGGTTGGACTTGTAGGAGCTGGGGAAGGTGGCCCAGCCCAGCAGGCCGCCGCCGAGGTTGGCGGTGTAGAGGTTGAGCGCGTTCGGGCCGCCCTTGCGCAGCGCCGACTTCATGGCCTTCTCGGCGGAGGAGCCCGGCGAGACGCCGTTGTACCAGGAGCTGTTGTCCGTGTAGTCCGTGCCGGCCAGCGAGAACTGGAAGCCGGAGTTGGTGTTGCCGCTGCCCTGGCCGCTGTAGGCGGCGTTCAGGACGCTGATCTGGCTGCTGATGGCGGACGCGCTGAGCTTGCCGGTCGTTCCGGAGTGCACCACGTGGAAGTACACCGGGATGGTGGCGCCCGCGGCGAGCGTGGAGCCGTTGAGCCGGCGGTCCGCGAGTCTCTCCTTGAGCTGGGTGTCCATGGCCTTGGCCTGGGCCGCGGTGAGTTCGTTGGGGTCCGCGGCGTGCTTGGTGCCCGAGGGGCGGGCCTCGCGTGCGGTGGCGGAGGTGCTCGCCTCGCTCGCGCACTTCTCGGCGGATGCGGCGGACGCGGAGGACGCGGAGGAGGTGGACGCCTTTGCGGCGGCGGAGCCGGTGGAAGCTGAGAGCGGTGCCAGGGCCAGGGTTCCGGCCAGGACGGCGGTGCCGATCGCACGGTTACGTATACGCGGCGATATACGGGCAAGAGTGCGCACAGGGACTCCTCGCGGATGTGTGGGGGGAGGGATTTCCTCACCCGCCGCCGGGAGATTACGTGCGCATGTCAGATCTTGAGGAGAATCGATCAGGCCCAATCAATCGTGGGGCAAACCGGGGAAACGGGAAGAAATAATTCTGTGCGTTCCAGAGTTTGAGACGCGGGCGTAACGTCCCGCGTTACCCCGGCGGGTGGTGTGTCCCCATTGGGGCTGGGAGACCCGCCACCCGCCGTAGCGATGTAATGTGCCGTCAACATGGACCGCAGTGGCTGAAAATAGACCCTCAGTGCACCGGGCGGTCCACGCGCTCGACCTTCTGCGTCCCACTGAGCGTCCGGTACGAACGCGTCCAGGCGGAGATCGTCTCCCGCCTCCTCTCGTCGGAGACCATGTAGTAGTCCATCTGTGAGCGCTCGGCGGTCACATCGAGGACGCCGTAGCCGTGCGAGTCCATGTCCACCCACTTCACGTGGCGGTTGGCGGCCTTGACCGCCGCGCTCGCGACCGCCGAGACGGTCTGCGGCGCGACATGCAGGATGTCGTCGAGATTGTCCGAGGTCACCGATGTCACCACGAACTCGGTGGCGGCAGCAGCCCTGACGACCGCGCGGCGGCTGGGGGCGGATATCGGCGAAGAAAGGTGTCGACTGGTCACGGAGGAGAACCCTGCTGACCGGTAAAGCGAACGGGCAGGCGAATGAAGGAAGTTCGCCTGCCCGTCGGAGAGCCGCTGTCGGGGGTTTGCCGCTATCCCTTGAGGGCGGCGGTGATCGCGGTGTTGAACTCGGCCGCGGTCATCGGTGCGTTCTTGCCGCCCGAGCCGGTGAGCGGCTTGCCGTCCATCTTCAGCGTCGGAGTGCCCTGCACACCGCTCTTGTCGAACGTCGCGGACATCTTCATCGCCCAGTTGTCGTACGTACCGTCGTTGACGTCCTTCTGGAACGCCTTGTTGCCCTTCAGGGCGTCGACGGTATCGGCGATCTTGATCAGGTACGCGTCGTCCTTGAACTTGTCGTCGGTCTCCTGCGGGTGGTACTTCGCGGAGTAGAGCGCGTACTTGTAGTCGAGGAAGGCTTCCGGGCTGACATTGAGTGCCGCGCCGAGTGCGCTCAGTGCGTTCTTGGAACCCTCGCCGTTGATGGAGTTGTCACCGTCGATGAACGTGGCACCGATGTACTTGATCTTGTACTTTCCGGCGTCGACGTCCTTGTGCACCGTCTCGCCGACGGCCTGCTCGAGCGTGGCGCAGATCGGGCAGCGCGAGTCCTCGTACAGTTCCAGGGTCTTCTTGGCGGTCGACTTGCCGATGACGACGGTCGTGCCGTTGTCGCCCGAGGTGTTCTTGGGCGCCGTGACGTTCTTCGCGTCCTTGGCCGCCTCCCAGTGGGACGGCTTGTTCAGCTGCATGACACCCCAGGTGGCGGCGCCCACGACCGCCAGCACGCCGACGATCGAGACACCGACGATGATCTGCCTGCGGGCCTTGTCCTTCTTGGCCTGGCGCTCGCGCTCGGCGCGCAGACGCTCGCGGGCCGCCGCCTTGTTGGCCTGGCTGTTGCGGTTGCTCATGTTCGCTTCTCCATGGTGTGGGTGATATGTCGTCAGGGATGTGCGTGCTCAGGCGATGGCGCAGGCCGAGCGCGGCGGTCCCCTCCGTCCCACGGAGTGCACGAGCAGACGGGCATGTACGAGCAGGTGCGGGCCGCGTCCGGCGGGGCGCACCCTGCGGCGTACGGAGCGGCGGGCCGTACCCACCACGGCGACCGCGATCAGCAGCGGCCGGAACGCCAGGACGGCGACCGCGCCCAGCAGGCCGACGAGCGCGGACTCGCCGCGCCGCAGCCAGGCCGCGGCGAGCAGACCGACCGTCACGTGGGCGGCGAGCAGCAGCCATGGCACCGCCGGGCCCGGGGAGGCCAGCAGCGCGGCCGCCGTGTGTCCGCCGCCGGCCACCGAGGTGAGCGGCGTGCCGACGTCACCGACCTGCGGCGCGCCGGCGCCGATGTCACCGCCGCCGCACAGCACATCGACGCCGACCGAGCGCAGCGGCCCCGCGATCGGGCCGCCTGCCGCGCCGTAGCAGAGGTGCTGGCCGGTGGTGAAGACGGTGTCGGCGGCCAGTTCCAGCGGGACCAGCAGTCCGGCGATCGCCCCGAAGCCGCGCTCCCGGCCGGCCAGCGCGTACGCCACGGCGAAGACCGCGCCGGCCAGCAGGGCGACGACGGTCAGCGGCAGCGAGACCTGGGAGAGCAGCACATGGGACGCAGCGGAGAGCGTCACGACGAGCGCTGTGAAAAGCGCCGCGCGAATGACTCTGAGCTGCGTCCCGGATATGTCCATCGTCGAGGAGTGTCGCATGCGAACCTGTAAGCGACCCCTAAAGGGGCCCGGTTGCGTGCGGAGCCCTACAGCCCCGGGATGCGGCCGTTGCGGAAAAGATCCACAAAGATCTGGTGGTCGGCGCGGGCCCGGGCGCCGTAGCTGTGGGCGAAGTCCACCAGCAGGCCGGCGAAGCCCTCCTCGTCCGCCGCGATCGCCGCGTCGATCGCCCGCTCGGTGGAGAACGGCACCAGCGAGTGACCGCTCTCGTCGTCCGCCGCGGAGTGCATCGTCGCCGTCGCCCGGCCGAGGTCGGCGACGACCGCGGCGATCTCCTCCGGCTCGTCGATGTCGGACCAGTCCAGATCGACCGCGTACGGAGACACCTCGGCGACCAGCTGTCCGGCCCCGTCCAGCTCGGTCCAGCCGAGCCACGGGTCGGCGTGCGCCTGCAGGGCGCGCTGCGAGATGACCGTGCGGTGGCCCTCGTGCTGGAAGTACTCGCGCACGGCCGCGTCGGTGATGTGCCGGGAGACCGCGGGGGTCTGCGCCTGCTTGAGGTAGATCACCACATCGTTCTCCAGGGCGTCGCTGTTGCCCTCCAGAAGGATGTTGTACGAGGGCAGCCCGGCCGAACCGATACCGATGCCACGGCGGCCGACGACATCCTTCACCCGGTAGGAGTCGGGGCGGGTCAGGCTCGACTCCGGCAGCGTCTCCAGATAGCCGTCGAAGGCGGCCAGCACCTTGTAGCGCGTCGCCGCGTCCAGGTCGATCGAGCCGCCGCCCGCCGCGAACCGGCGCTCGAAGTCCCGGATCTCCGTCATCGAGTCCAGCAGCGAGAACCGGGTCAGCGACCGGGCGTCGCGCAGCGCGTCCAGCAGCGGGCCCTGTGCCGTGTCCAGCGTGAAGGGCGGTACCTCGTCGCTCTTCGCGCCCGTCGCCAGTGCGTGGATCCGCTCGCGGTAGGCCGCCGCGTAGATCCGGACCAGCTCGGTGATCTGGTCGTCGCCCAGTGCCTTCGCGTACCCGATCAGCGCGACGGAGGCGGCGAACCGCTTGAGGTCCCAGGTGAAGGGGGCTACGAAGGCTTCATCGAAGTCGTTCACGTTGAAGACCAGGCGGCCATTGGAATCCATGTACGTGCCGAAGTTCTCGGCGTGCAGATCGCCGTGCACCCACACCCTGCTGGTTCGCTCGTCCAGATAGGGGTCCGCGTTCCTCGTCGAGCCGAGATCGGCGTAATACAGGCAGGCGGTGCCCCGGTAGAACGCGAACGGTGATGCGGCCATCTTGCGGAACTTGACCCGGAAGGCTGTCGGGTCTGCGGCCAGGAGCTCTCCGAAGGCAGTCTCGAAGACCGCAAGGATCTGCTCCTCGCGCTCAGTGTCCGAGACTTCGAAAGTGCTGCGCATTGCCGGCCTGCTTCCTTCGTCGATGACAGGGCCTTCCTGTCTGCCCTCCTGCTGAGAACGCCGGAGGCGCGGCATCAGTGCCCGGACCCGGAAAGTGCGGCCACAGGCACTGATCCGGGTGATGTGTGGGGGATTCCACCTCGGACGGGTGGGAAATGGGTGCGGCCGCACAGCCGATGTGGGACGCCTGGAATGTGTGGTCTCCCGAGGAGCGTGGAAGTTACCTGGCCGGCTGCCAGGTTCGTGCCGTGGTCAGCTCGCCGCCACGCCCACGTGTGAGGGTGGAGGCGGCTGACCGCTGCGTCTGTGATCTCGGCAACCTCATTGTTTTCGACGGTGCGCGGTCCGAGTGACAGGCCGCGGAGTATCGGTGTCGCGACGTAGACTTCCACGCTGTCCCCCTCACCCGCCCTGCTCGCCCGGAGGCCACAAACCGTGTCGTCGAAGCCGCCCTTTACGCACCTTCACGTCCACACCCAGTACTCGCTGCTGGACGGTGCCGCGCGGCTCAAGGACATGTTCGCTGCCTGCAATGAAATGGGCATGTCGCACATCGCGATGACGGACCACGGCAACCTGCACGGTGCCTACGACTTCTTCCACTCGGCGCAGAAGGCGGGCGTGACGCCGATCATCGGGATCGAGGCGTACGTCGCTCCGGAGTCACGCAAGCACAAGCGGAAGATCCAGTGGGGCCAGCCGCACCAGAAGCGCGACGACGTCTCGGGTTCGGGTGGTTACACCCACAAGACGATCTGGGCGTCGAACAGCACCGGTCTGCACAACCTCTTCCGGCTCTCCTCGGACGCGTACGCCGAGGGCTGGCTGCAGAAGTGGCCCCGTATGGACAAGGAGACCATCGCCCAGTGGTCCGAGGGCCTGATCGCCTCCACCGGCTGCCCCTCGGGCGAGGTGCAGACGCGACTGCGGCTCGGCCAGTTCGACGAGGCGGTCCAGGCGGCCTCCGACTACAAGGACATCTTCGGCGAGGGCAAGTACTTCCTGGAGCTGATGGACCACGGCATCGAGATCGAGCGCCGGGTCCGTGACGGCCTCCTCGAAATCGGCAAGAAGCTGAACATCCCGCCGTTGGTGACCAACGACTCGCACTACACCTACGCGCACGAGGCCACGGCCCACGACGCGCTGCTCTGCATCCAGACCGGAAAGAACCTCTCCGACCCGGACCGCTTCCGCTTCGACGGCACCGGCTACTACCTCAAGACGACCGACGAGATGTACGCCGTCGACTCCTCCGACGCCTGGCAGGAGGGGTGCGCCAACACGCTGCTGGTCGCGCAGCAGATCGACACCGGCGGCATGTTCGAGAAGCGCGACCTGATGCCGAAGTTCGACATCCCGGACGGGTTCACGGAGATCACCTGGTTCCAGGAGGAAGTGCGGCGCGGGATGGAGCGCCGCTTCCCGGGCGGTGTCCCCGACGACCGGCAGAAGCAGGTCGAGTACGAGATGGACATCATCATCCAGATGGGGTTCCCGGGCTACTTCCTCGTGGTCGCCGACTTCATCATGTGGGCGAAGAACAACGGCATCGCGGTCGGCCCCGGCCGTGGTTCCGCGGCCGGTTCGATCGTGGCGTACGCGATGGGCATCACCGACCTCGACCCGATCGAGCACGGACTGATCTTCGAGCGGTTCCTCAACCCCGAGCGTGTCTCCATGCCCGATGTCGACATCGACTTCGACGAGCGCCGGCGCGTCGAAGTGATCAGGTACGTGACGGAGAAGTACGGCGCCGACAAGGTCGCCATGATCGGCACGTACGGCAAGATCAAGGCGAAGAACGCCATCAAGGACTCCGCCCGTGTCCTCGGCTACCCGTACGCGATGGGTGACCGGCTCACCAAGGCCATGCCCGCCGACGTCCTCGGCAAGGGCATCGACCTCAACGGCATCACCGACCCCAAGCACCCGCGCTACAGCGAGGCGGGCGAGATCCGGGGGATGTACGAGAACGAGCCGGACGTGAAGAAGGTCATCGACACCGCGAAGGGCGTCGAGGGCCTGGTCCGGCAGATGGGCGTGCACGCCGCAGGCGTCATCATGTCCAGCGAGCCCATCGTCGACCACGCCCCGATCTGGGTGCGGCACACCGACGGCGTCACCATCACGCAGTGGGACTACCCGCAGTGTGAGTCGCTCGGCCTGCTGAAGATGGACTTCCTGGGTCTCAGGAACCTGACCATCATGGACGACGCCGTCAAGATGGTGGAGACCAACAAGGGCGTCAAGCTGGACCTGCTCGGCCTCCCGCTCGACGACCCGAAGACGTACGAAATGCTCTGCCGCGGTGACACGCTCGGCGTGTTCCAGTTCGACGGCGGTCCGATGCGTTCCCTGCTGCGCCAGATGCAGCCCGACAACTTCGAGGACATTTCCGCCGTCTCGGCCCTGTACCGGCCGGGCCCGATGGGCATGAACTCGCACACGAACTACGCCGAGCGCAAGAACGGCCGCCAGGAGATCACCCCGATCCACCCGGAGCTGGAGGAGCCCCTCAAGGAGGTCCTCGGCCTCACCTACGGCCTGATCGTGTACCAGGAGCAGGTGCAGAAGGCCGCCCAGATCGTCGCCGGGTACTCGCTCGGCGAAGCCGACATCCTGCGCCGCGTGATGGGCAAGAAGAAGCCCGAGGAACTGGCGAAGAACTTCGTCCTCTTCGAGGCCGGCGCCAAGGAGAAGGGCTTCTCCGACGCGGCGATCAAGGCGCTGTGGGACGTTCTGGTCCCGTTCGCCGGATACGCGTTCAACAAGGCCCACTCCTCCGCGTACGGCCTGGTCACCTACTGGACCGCGTACCTCAAGGCGAACTACCCCGCCGAGTACATGGCGGCGCTGCTGACCTCGGTCAAGGACGACAAGGACAAGTCGGCGGTCTATCTCAACGAGTGCCGTCGCATGGGCATCAAGGTGCTGCCGCCCAATGTGAACGAGTCGCTGTCGAACTTCGCCGCGCAGGGCGACGACGTGATCCTCTTCGGCCTCACGGCCGTACGGAACGTGGGTCAGAACGTCGTCGACTCGATCATCCGGTGCCGCAAGGCGAAGGGGAAGTACAGCTCCTTCCCCGACTTCCTCGACAAGGTCGAAGCGGTCGTCTGCAACAAGCGCACCGTCGAATCGCTGATCAAGGCCGGCGCCTTCGACGAGATGGGCCACACCCGCAAGGGCCTGGTCGCCCACCACGAGCCGATGATCGACAATGTGGTGCAGGTCAAGCGCAAGGAGGCCGAGGGGCAGTTCGACCTCTTCGGCGGCATGGGCGAGGAGGAGAGCGACGAGCCGGGCTTCGGGCTCGACGTGGAGTTCTCCGACATCGAGTGGGAGAAGTCCTACCTGCTGGCCCAGGAGCGCGAGATGCTCGGCCTGTACGTCTCCGACCACCCGCTCTTCGGCCTGGAACACGTGCTGTCCGACAAGGCCGACTCCTCGATCTCCCAGCTGACCGGCGGGGAGCACTCCGACGGTGCCATCGTCACCGTCGGAGGCATCATCTCCGGCCTGCAGCGCAAGATGACCAAGCAGGGCAACGCCTGGGCCATCGCCACCGTCGAGGACCTGGCCGGATCCATCGAGTGCATGTTCTTCCCCGCCACCTATCAGCTGGTCTCCACCCAGCTCGTCGAGGACACCGTCGTCTTCGTCAAGGGACGTCTCGACAAGCGGGAGGACGTGCCCCGGCTCGTCGCCATGGAGATGCAGGTCCCCGACATCTCGTCGGCAGGCACCAACGCACCCGTGGTCCTGACCATCCCCACGGTCAAGATCACCCCGCCGATGGTCAGCCGCCTCGGCGAGGTCCTCAGCAACCACCGGGGCGACACCGAGGTGCGGATCAGGCTCCAGGGCCCCCGCAAGACCACGGTGCTCCGGCTCGACCGGCACCGGGTGAAGCCCGACCCGGCGCTCTTCGGCGACCTGAAGGTGCTGCTCGGACCGTCCTGCCTGGCCGGCTGAGCCGGTTCACGGCCGACGTTACGGGAGGGGCGCCCCGCGAAAGCGGGAGCGCCCCTCCCGGCCACCCGGCCTGCGGCCGGGACCGGAGATCCGCCGGTCAGTTGTGGCCGAAGCGCCGCTGGTGCTTACGGGCAACATCAGCAGGGCTGCCCTGGGCTTGCGACCGAGGCTGTATCTGCGACTCGTAAGCAGTCGAATCGGGCTCTTCCGCGCCGCGCTCCGGACGGGACGACGCGCGGTTCTGCCGGCTGCTGCTCTGCTTGCGGTTCTTGTTCTTGGCCATGGTGTTCCTCCTACGGGGACTCTCGGGGCCAGGATCGCGTTCAGATTCACATAGCGGATTAAAGGGTGCATGTTGGATCATTACCGTGCGTAGTGAGGGCGTATCATGCGCCGTTTTCCGGATCCGCCACGCCGGTGATCGAGTTCCGGCTGTCAACCCCTGCGCGGTCGGGCAGACTCGAAGGAAACCCTTGGCAAAGACCACACCCGAACTTCTGGAAGAGGGTGGAACGCGTGGACCGTTGCGTCGTCCTGGTGGACGCCGGCTACTTGCTGGGTGCAGCCGCGAGCCTGCTGGCCGGGGAGCCCGCCCGTTCCCGCATCACCGTCGACCACGCGGCCCTCATCCGGGGCCTGCGCGAGCTGGCAGAGACCGATACGCGGCAGCCACTGCTGCGGATCTACTGGTTCGACGGCGCCCCCGACCGCGTACCGCAGCCCGAGCACCGCAGACTTCGTGTGATGCCCCGGGTGACCGTCCGGCTCGGTGCTCTCACCCGCAGTGACGGGCGCTGGGCGCAGAAGGGCGTCGACGCCGCGATGCACGCCGAGCTCACCGAACTGGCCAGGAACCGGGCCTGCTCCGACGTGGTGCTGGTGACCGGTGACGGCGATCTGCTGCCCGGCCTGATGTCCGCCAAGGAACACGGCGTCGCCGTCCATCTGTGGGCCGTCCAGGCCGCCGACGGCGACTACAACCAGTCCGAGGACCTGGTCGCCGAGGCCGACGAACGAAGGGTGCTCGACCGGGCCTGGATCACCCAGGCCGTACGGGCCAAGGAGACCGGCGGTGTCTGCGCCCCGCCGCCCGCCCCCCGGCCGGAGATCGCTGCGATCCTCTCCGCACCGCTGCCCGAGGCGGCCCTCGCAGCCTCCGTCGAGCGGGCATCGGAGGCCCAGGCTGCGGCCGCCCGCAACGGTGAGGTCCCGCCGCCCGAGGAGAGCTCCACCGCCGACCGGCCCGGCCACGGTGGAAGGGGAGTCCCCACACCCAAGGACCTGGCGGGCAGCCTGCGCGGCCCCGGCGCCCAGCCCACCCAGCCGTCGCCCGCCAACGCCACGCTGCGCTGGTCCTCCGACAAGGGCTGGATGGAGCGCGGCGGACCGCTGGGCGAGCCCGCCGAAACCGCGTCCCTCCCGACGCTGGCCCAGCTCACCAGCGCCGAGCAGCGCTGGGCGGACCGAGAGGAGGACATCACCACCGTGGGCGGCGACCCCTTCGAGGTGGGCCAGGTCTTCGCCCGGCGCTGGATGGAGCGGCTGCCGGAGACCGCCCATCTGCAGAGGCTGTCGACCATGTATCCGCGCATCCCGCACCGCATCGACGGCGAACTGCTGCGGTACGCGGCACGGTTCGGCCTGCTCGCCCACAAGGACGACCAGATCGACGAGCACGACCGCTACGCGATCCGGGCCGGATTCTGGCGGGAGATCGATGTACGGGCCGCGGCGGAACACGCCCCGGCGGCGGAGCGGACGAGCCCGTCCGGCGACTGATGGCACAACGGTCACGCGGGCGGGCAACCCGGCCCGCGATTGCGGCGTCGACGTCCGACCGGCATGGCCCCGGGCGCAATACGGGGCATCCGACCCCGTACTCTCGTACCTCGTGAGTACGGGCACAGCACAGGCGCAGACGGCGACCGGGACCGTGTGCGCGGTGCGTGATCTGGTCAAAACCTATCCCGCCGCCCGCGGCCGCCGCGGTGCACCCGCAACACCCGAGGTGCGTGCCACCGACGGGATCAGCCTGGATGTGCGGCGCGGCGAGATCTTCGGTCTCCTCGGCCCCAACGGCGCCGGAAAGTCCACCCTGGTGCGGCAGCTCACCGGGCTGATGAGGCCCGACTCCGGCAGCGTGACCGTGCTGGGCCACGATCTCGTACGCCATCCCGAGCGGGCCTCCCGGCTGATCGGATACCTCGGGCAGGAGTCCACCGCCCTCGACGAGCTGACTGTCTCGCTTGCCGCCGAGACCACCGGACGGCTGCGCGGCCTCGCGGTGCGGGACGCCCGCGCCGAGCGCGACGACGTACTCGGCGAACTCGGCCTCACCGAGATCGCGGGACGCCCCCTGAAGAAGCTCTCCGGCGGACAGCGGCGGCTCGCCTGCTTCGCGGCCGCGCTGGTCGGCGAGCGGCCGGTGCTGGTGCTGGATGAGCCGACGACCGGCATGGACCCCGTCGCGCGGCGCGCCGTCTGGGCCGCTGTCGACCGGCGTCGGGCCGAACGCGGCACGACGGTGCTGCTCGTCACCCACAACGTCATCGAGGCCGAGACGGTTCTCGACCGGGTCGCCGTGATCGAACGCGGCAAGGTCATCGCCTGCGACACGCCGACCGGGCTCAAGGAACGCGTCGCCGGCGAGGTCCGGGTCGAGCTGGTGTGGCGCGAACGGGCGCCCCTGGACGTGCCCGAAGTGGCCGCGCTGCGCGGCTCGGCCCAGGAGTCCGGGCGGCGCTGGGTGTTGAGGCTCGGTCCCGACGAGGCGCGGGCGGCGGTTGCCGCCGTGACCGGCGGCGCGGCCTTTGCCGCACTCGACGACTTCACGGTGGCGACGCCCAGCCTGGAGGACGTCTATCTCGCGCTCGGCGGGGACGCGACCAAGGGGCTGGTGAAGTCATGACCGCGGCGGGCGGGGGGACCGAATGCGCATGCGCGGCCGGGCAGGGAGCGAACAGGAGCAGCGCCAGGTGACGAGCATCGTTCCCGCGCAGGCGGTGACCGGACCCGTCCGGACCGCCGATGACAGCCGTGCCGGCCGCGAAGGCCAGGAGGGCGCGGCTCCCGCGCCGCTCGCGCCACGGGCCCGGCTGTTCCCCTCGCTCGCGGCCGTCTACCGTGCCCAGCTGTCCAGGGCCAGGGTCGCCCGTATCCCGCTGCTCTTCGTCGCGACCTTCCAGTCCGTCGGGATCATGGTGCTGATGCGCGGGGTCGTCGACGGCGGCTCCGAGGCGCGCGCCGTCGTCGCCGGATCCAGCGTCCTCGTGGTGGCCTTCGTCGCGCTCAACCTGCTCGCCCAGTACTTCGGGCAGCTGCGGGCCGGCGGCGGACTCGACCACTACGCCACCCTGCCGGTGCCGCCCGCCGCTGTGGTGCTCGGTGCGGCCGGGGCGTACGCCTCCTTCACCGTGCCCGGCACGATCGTCACGGCCGTGGCGGGGAGCGTGCTGTTCGGACTGCCGCTGACGCATCTGTGGGTGCTCGTCGCCGTCATCCCGCTCTCCGGGGCGGCGCTCTCCGGGCTCGGTGCCGCGATGGGGCTGCTCGCGCCCCGGCAGGAACTGGCCACGCTGCTCGGGCAGCTGGGCATGTCGGCGGCGCTGCTCCTCGGCGTCCTGCCGGCCGACCGGCTGCCCGGGCCGATCGGCTGGGCCCGCGATCTGCTGCCCTCCACGTACGGTGTCGAGGCGCTCTCCCGGTCCTTCGACGCCCACCCCGACTGGGCGGTCGTCGCACTGGATCTCGCGGTCTGCGCCGTCGTCGGCGTCCTCTCGCTGGCTGCGGCCACCTGGGCGTACCGCAGGGCAGCGGTCCGGTGAGGCGCGGCACAGGGACGCCTGGCACGATGGCAAGGTGACCGCACCTCTGACACCGCCTCACCAGCCCTCGTCCAACGACCCCTGGCAGACCCCGCCGAAATGGGGTGGTCAGGGTGGGCCCGGTCGTCCCGGCGGCCCGGGTGCCTCCCACTCCGGCACGCTGCTGGAGTCGCAGGAGGAGCGGAATCTCCGGTCGGATCTGCTGCGTGCCGCTGTTGTCGCCGTTCTCGTCACCGTCGCGGGCATCGGGCTCGGATTCCTCTGGCTGTGGCTGGCGCCGCGGGTTCCGCTGATCTCCGACAGCACGGCCGTCTACCTCAGTGACAGCGAGGGCGAGGAGGCGATCGGCGCCGACGGTACGTTCGTGCTGCTGGCACTGGCATTCGGTGCTCTCTCCGGGGCGCTGGTCTTCTTGTTCCAGCGGCGTGGCGGAATCGCCCTGGTGGTGGGACTCGCGCTGGGCGGGCTGCTCGGTTCGCTGCTGGCCTGGCGGCTGGGGGTGTGGCTCGGGCCGGACCAGGACGTGGTCGCGCACGCGCGAGCGGTCGGCAAGGGCGTGGTCTTCGATGCGCCGCTCAAGCTGCGGGCGAAGGGGGCGCTGGTGGCGTGGCCGCTGGGGGCGATGGCGGTTCATCTCGGGCTGACGGCGTTGTTCGGGCCGCGGGATCCGGAGCCGGAGTGGGGGGTGTTCCCGGGGTGGGCCGCGGGTGGGCCTGTGCCGGGGGCGGGACCGTCGCCCGCGGGTGGGGGTGTGCCGCCTGTGCCGCCGGCTGAGTCTTAGAGCCTGTCGGGTGGCCTCCGACCGGGCGGCCACGTCCTGGCACGCACGCTTCCCGCGTTGTCGTCAGTCACCAACTCCCCCATAGCTGAAGGCATGGGGGGACCCCCTTCGCGTCGACTCCCTCCTCCTCCTTGGAATCGCACGCACCAGACCGCGTCCGCTATCCGATCGGAGGTCACCCGACAGGCTCTTAGGCGGGGTGCGGGGTGCGGGGTGGAAAAGCGCTCTCAAGCGCCGGGCGGGCCGAAAGTACCCTCAAGCGCCAGGCTGAAAGGTGCCCAGGGCGGCTACCCCCGGCCGATCTCCGCGAACACCGCCCCCGTCAGGGACGCCAGGTCCGTGGGGGAGAGTTCGACCTCCAGGCCTCGGCGGCCCGCCGAGACGCAGATTGTTTCGTGGGACTGTGCCGACGCGTCCAGCACCGTACGCAGCCGCTTGCGCTGGCCCAGGGGGGAGATGCCGCCCCGTACGTAACCGGTGGTGCGTTCTGCGGCTGTCGGGTCGGCCATCGCGGCTCGTTTGCCGCCCACCGCGGAGGCCAGTGCCTTGAGGTCCAGGGAACCGGCCACCGGGACGACCGCCACGGTGAGTGTGCCGTCGACGTCCGCGACCAGGGTCTTGAAGACCCGGTCGGGGGAGACGCCCAGTGCCTCGGCCGCCTCCTCGCCGTAGGACGCCGACGCCGGGTCGTGGCCGTAGGAGTGGACGGTGAACGCCGTGCCGGCCGCGGTCAACGCGACCGTTGCCGGGGTGCCGCCGGACTGCTGCTTCTTCGGCTTCTTCGCCACGGGGGAGGGTCCTCGGGTCGGTCGGTCGTCAGTCAGTTGGGGTGGGTCGGGGCACGCGTCAGGTCCACCGCGGGCAGGGACGGCAGATGCCGGATGACGGCGGTCTCGGAGCGCAGCAGCGTCAGTTCCTCGCGCAGCCGGGTCGCGGTGTCGGGTGCCTGGAGCAGCCGCTGCTTGCACGGGATGTCGAATACGGCCGCCGCCGCGACCAGGTAGGAGACGACGGAGGGGTCGTCGGGCAGGTCAGCACCCGTCGTCAGGGAGCGTTCGCTCGCCCCGGCCAGTCGCTTCTGGTAGCTGCGGAAGGCCCGCAGGACGCCCTCGGCGAGTGCGCCGGCCTCCTCGCCGGCTTCCTCGTCCAGCTCTTCGAGTTCGGCCGTCAGATAGGGGCCGCTCGCGTCGACGGAGAGCAGCTTGACCCGGGTGGTGCCAGTCGCGAGGACCTCGAAACTGCCGTCCGGCCGTTCCCGGATCTTCGCCGCGTCGGCGATGCAGCCGACCCGGTGGAAGGCCTGGATCGGGTCGGGGCCGAAGCCGTCCGCGGGAGCGCGCTCGGCGGGCGTGCTCACCGCCTCCGGCATTCCGGCGGCCGTCGGGGCGACCTCGCGGCCGTCGCGGATCGCGACCACGGCGAAGCGGCGGGGTTCGTCGGCGTCGGTCTTCAGCAGCTCGCGCATCATGGCGCGATAACGCTCTTCGAAGACGTTCAGCGGCAGCACGAGGCCGGGAAACAGCACCGCGTTCAGCGGGAACAGAGGCAGGCGAGCGGTGGTCACAACGGTCAAGCGTAATGGCCGCCGGGCCGGCCGCGGTCGGCCCGGCCCGACAAGGGCGTCGCACAGGCCACCCGGAGCCGCGCCTCGTCCCTCGCGTCGAGGAACCGGCCGAGTGGATCGTCGGAGACCGACGACCACGGGAACGACGCGGCGTGGAGTCCGATCTGCCGGAACTGTTCCAGCGCCTCGCCCCAGCGGCCCCGCGCGACCAGCACGTACGCCAGCAGGTTGCGGACCTCGGCGGGCCAGGGATCGCCCGGCGCGAACGAGGCGGACAGCGTGATCGCCAGATCCGCTGCCGCGTCGATCCGTTCCTCCTGCACCGAGGTGGTCCGTAGGTCCGGCTGCTCGATCAGCAGGGCGAAGGCGGCCCGCAGCGGCAGCGCCTGCACCAGCGAGCTGGGCAGTGAGTCCTCGGCGGCCCGCTCGGCGAAGTCGAAGCACTCGCGGTGCGAGCCGTACCACGCGGCGGAGAGGTACCGCAGCGCCGCGACATGGCAGCCGTAGTGGTGCGAGGAGCGCTGGATCGCCTGCTCCCACAGGGCTTCGAACATGGTGTGTGTGGCATGGGTGCCGCGCGCATGGTCGAGCGCGAGCCGCCACGGCACCGGGTCGCGGGGGTCGCTCTCGGCCGCCGCGGTGATCAGCGGTCCCACCTCGCGCAGCTGCTCTGCCCGGACGGGCGACTCCCAGGCCCGGCGGACCGCCAGCTGGGCCTTGACGAGCAGCGCGTCCGGGTCGTGCGGTGCGGCGGCGAGCCAGTCGGTCAGCCATCCGTCGCGGTTGCGGGCGAACGTGGCGAGCCGGCTGAGGTAGCGGTCCCGGTTCTCCCACTCGGCGCCGTCCCGGGTGATGGCGAGGAGTTTCGCGGCCGGTTCGTACTCCCCGAGGGCGGCGGCGACAAGCGCCGGGGAGAGCCGTTCGTCGGGGGCGTCGAGCAGCACCGCGTCGTCCGCGGTCAGTCCGGTGGAACCCTGGGGGGAGCGCCGGATCGTGCGCGCGGTACGGAGCAGAGCGCGAAGGAATGACATGGTGCAGGCCATTGAAAAGCGCTGGTCGGGACGGCGCCAGGGGGGTGCTGTGAAGCTTTGGTGCCGAGTGGAGGGGTTGTATCGAGCTGGGTCAATAAAAGGTAAAGGAAAGTGGGAAATCTGGCTTGTTCCCACTGATCCGGCCATCGGTCTCCGACACTTCGGCCGTGGCTCGGCAGATCGTTCGACCACGGCCTCCGGCCACCGCCACGGCCACTGCGCAGAAGGGCTTCGGCCGGTCGGACGGTCGGTCGTCCGGCCGGCCGTGACCGGATTCCGGTCAGCCCCGGCGCAGCAGTCGTGAGGCGCCCGCCGCGACCGTCGTGGCCAGTATCCAACCCAGCAGGACGAGCACGGCCGCCGCCCATTGCCAGCCGCCCTCCATCCGCCAGTAACCGTCCTGGCCGAGATTGATGACCGGCACCAGCAGATCCAGTGCGTACAGCGCCGGATTCCACTGCGGATGCTCATCCTGCTTGATCGCCGCCGGGACGTGCTGGGCGAAGGCCAGCGCACCCGCCGCCCACAGCACCGCCATCCACACCGCGGCCCGCCCCGGCCGGTAGCCGTACGCCACCGTCCAGTCCTGGAGGAAGCCCCAGAGCTTCGCGGCGGGCGGCAGCGTCTCACGGCGCCGCCGCTGCTTGGCCAGCAGCACCTCGCGGGCGTCCGCGTCCTCCCCGCAGTTGCGCAGCACCGTGGCGAGGCGTTCGTACGGCTCCGGTACGTACTCCGGGGTCGCCGCCGCCACCCACTCCAGGCGCCGGGAGAGCGGGAAGTGCCCGTACGGGACGAGGTTCTCGTACACGAAACCGCCCATCGCCAGACCGCCGGGCCCCGGCCAGCTGGTCGACACATCGATCAGCGTGACGACCTTCGCGCCGTTCAGCACGACCCGGCCCTCCTCCGGCCGTTCCGCGTTGAAACGCAGCTCCGGGGTGACGATCCGGCGCAGCGACAGCTCCTCGTGCCTGGCCAGAACGAACCGTGCCTTGTGCAGATCGACCGCGTCGCCGAACCGTCCGTCGTCCAGGCGCACCCCGCCGCGGCACTCGAGGATCTGCGAACGCGTGCCGCGCGCCGGGGTCGGCGCCATGACGATGCCGTACGGGGGAGTGGTGCCCTGGTTCCCGGTGTCGATGCTCACCCACGCCTCGCTCATGTACAGCGTCCGCTCCACGGTCAGCTGAGGGGCGTTCAGTGCGCGCCGCCCCTCCCTGCCCCGCAGCCGGCTGCCGCGCAGACTCAGCGAACCGCCGACCTTCGCCCCGCGCAGGCTCAGCTCGCCGCGCGCCTCGACCATCTCCGCCTGCAGGTCCTGGGCGACCGCCAGCCCGTCACCGGCGAGGGCCCGCCCGCCCCGGTCGGGGCCGATCTCGATCTGGTTGATCAGCAGATCGGTGCCGATCTGTGCGTCGGTGAGCCGGATCCCGCGCTTGATGCGGCAGCGCGGCAGATGCAGATCGCCCTCGGTGCGCAGCCGGGCCGCCTCCAGCCGCGGCATCGCGCAGCCGACCATCCGCAACGTCGTGAAATGGCATTCGGGCAGCACCACCTCGTTCTCGAAGCGGCAGCCGGTCAGCTCGACGTACGGCGCGACGCGCCCGCCCGCGAGATCCAGGGTCCCGGTGATCCGTACACCCCGGAGCTTCAGCGCGGCGACCCGGCCGGGCCGCGGTGGTGGCCCGGACAGCAGCAGCCGGGCGACGACGCGCCCGTCCACGCTGCGCTCCGGTCCCCAGGTGCGCGGCGCGAACGGATCGTCCCGCGCCGGGTCGCGGGCGCGCAGATCGTAGGTGCTGCCGTTCCGGAAGGCCTGCCACATGCCCAGCTCGGCCGCGCTGAGACCGTCCGGAAAATCGCCGTCGTGCGGTTCGGTCACGGGGTGCCCCTTCCGCTCGGAGCTGTTCTTCCCTCTGGGTGACGACGTGAACGCTATTGGTCAGCGGTGACACCCGGGAGATGTATCAGCCAGTGATACGGGCGACCGGACGCCGGAGGCGGTCTGCGAGAATTGCGGTGTGATCTCTCGAATCGATCTGCGCGGCAACGCCCTCCCCGAGGGTGGAGCCCTGCGCGACCTGCTGCCCCGTGCCGAGTTCGACGTGGAAGCCGCTCTGGAGACGGTGCGGCCCATCTGCGAGGACGTACGCCATCGTGGCTCGGCGGCAGTGATCGAGTGGGGGGAGAAATTCGACGGCGTACGGATCGACTCGATCCGGGTCCCGGCCGCGGCGATCGCCGAGGCTCTGGAGCGGCTCGACCCCGCTGTACGGGCCGCCCTCGAGGAATCGATCCGCCGCGCCCGCCTCGTCCACCGCGAGCAGCGCCGTACCACGCACACCACCCAGGTCGTACCCGGCGGCACCGTCACCGAGAAATGGGTGCCGGTCGAGCGCGTCGGACTGTACGTACCGGGCGGGCGCTCCGTCTACCCGTCCTCCGTGGTCATGAACGTCGTACCGGCCCAGGAGGCGGGCGTCGAGGGCATCGCCGTGGCATCCCCGCCGCAGAAGGACTTCGACGGTCTGCCGCACCCGACGATCCTCGCCGCCTGCGCCCTGCTCGGCGTAGACGAGGTGTACGCGGCCGGCGGCGCCCAGGCCGTCGCGATGTTCGCCTACGGAACGGCCGAATGTCTTCCGGTGAACCTCGTCACCGGCCCCGGCAACATCTACGTCGCCGCCGCCAAGCGCCTCCTCAAGGGCCGGATCGGCATCGACGCCGAGGCGGGCCCCACCGAGATCGCGATCCTCGCCGACTCCACCGCCGACCCGGTGCACGTCGCCGCCGACCTGATCAGCCAGGCCGAACACGACCCGATGGCCGCTGCCGTCCTCGTCACCGACTCCGAGGAACTGGCCGCAGCCACCGAGGCCGAGCTGAAGCCGCAGGTCGCCGCGACGAAGCACATCACCGACCGGATCGAGCCCGCACTGGCCGGCCGCCAGTCCGCGATCGTCCTGGTCAACGACCTGGAGGACGGCCTCAAGGTCGTCGACGCGTACGCCGCCGAGCACCTGGAGATCCAGACCGCCGACGCCGCCGCGCTCGCCGACCGGGTCCGCAACGCCGGGGCGATCTTCGTCGGCCCGTGGGCCCCGGTCTCGCTCGGCGACTACTGCGCGGGCTCCAACCACGTCCTGCCGACCGGCGGCTGCGCCTGCCACTCCTCGGGCCTGTCCGTGCAGTCCTTCCTGCGCGGCATCCACATCGTCGACTACACGCGCGACGCGCTTGCCGAGGTCACCCACCATGTCGTGACCCTCGCCGAGGCGGAGGACCTCCCCGCCCACGGCGCCGCGCTCAAGGCCAGGTTCGGCGGAGAGGTTCCGCAGCAGTGACGCACAGCAACACCACCCGTATTGACGATCTCCCGATCCGCGACGAACTGCGCGGCAAGTCCCCGTACGGGGCGCCGCAGCTCGACGTACCCGTGCGGCTGAACACCAACGAGAACCCGTACCCGCTGCCCGAGGCGCTCGTCGACCGGATCGCCGAGCGCGTCCGCGAGGCCGCCCGCGGCCTCAACCGCTACCCCGACCGGGACGCCGTCGAGCTCCGTACGGAACTGGCCCGCTACCTCAGCCGCACCGCCGGGCACGAGGTCGCCCTCGCCAACGTCTGGGCGGCCAACGGCTCCAACGAAGTGCTCCAGCAGTTGCTGCAGACCTTCGGCGGCCCGGGGCGCACCGCGATCGGCTTCGAACCCTCGTACTCCATGCACGCCCTCATCGCCCGCTCCACCGGCACCGGCTGGATCTCCGGACCGCGCAACGAGGACTTCACCATCGACGTCGAGGCCGCCCGGAAGACCATCGCCGAGCACCGGCCCGACGTCGTCTTCATCACCTCGCCCAACAACCCCACCGGCACCGCCGTCGACGCCGAGACCGTACTCGCGCTGTACGAGGCCGCCCAGGCGGCCAAGCCGTCGATGGTCGTCGTCGACGAGGCGTACGGCGAGTTCAGCCACCACGCCTCGCTGCTCCCGCTGATCGAGGGCCGGCCGAACATGGTGCTCTCGCGCACGATGTCGAAGGCGTTCGGCGCCGCCGGACTGCGCCTGGGCTACCTCGCCGCCGACCCGGCCGTCGTCGACGCGGTCCAGCTGGTGCGCCTGCCGTACCACCTGTCCTCCGTCACCCAGGCCACCGCGCTCGCCGCCCTGGAGCACACGGATACGCTGCTCGGATACGTCGCGCAGCTCAAGAGCGAGCGCGACCGGATCGTCACCCGGCTGCGCGCTCTCGGCTACGACGTCACCGACTCGGACGCCAACTTCGTCCAGTTCGGCCGCTTCGCCGACAGCCACACCGCCTGGCGGCAGATCCTCGACCGGGGCGTCCTGGTCCGGGACAACGGCGTACCGGGATGGCTGCGGGTCTCCGCGGGCACCCCGGCAGAGAACGACGCGTTCCTCGATGCGGTACGCACGCTTGTAAATGAGATCGCCAAGAAGGAGCACGACGCATGACTCGCGCGGCCCGCGTAGGAAGAGTCGAACGCACCACCAAGGAAACCTCGGTACTCGTCGAGATCAACCTCGACGGCACCGGCAAGGTCGAGGTGTCGACCGGGGTCGGCTTCTACGACCACATGCTCGACCAGCTCGGCCGGCACGGACTCTTCGACCTCACGGTCAAGACCGACGGCGACCTGCACATCGACTCGCACCACACCATCGAGGACACCGCCCTCGCCCTGGGCGCCGCGTTCAAGCAGGCCCTCGGCGACAAGGTCGGCATCTACCGTTTCGGCAACTGCACCGTCCCGCTGGACGAGTCGCTGGCCCAGGTCACCGTCGACCTGTCCGGACGCCCGTACCTCGTGCACACCGAGCCCGAGAACATGGCGCCCATGATCGGCGAGTACGACACGACGATGACCCGGCACATACTGGAGTCCTTCGTCGCCCAGGCGCAGATCGCCCTGCACGTCCACGTGCCGTACGGGCGCAATGCCCACCACATCGTGGAGTGCCAGTTCAAGGCACTCGCCCGGGCCCTGCGCTACGCCAGTGAGCACGACCCGCGCGCTGCCGGAATTCTTCCTTCCACGAAGGGCGCGCTGTGACCGGCCTCAACACCATCCTGATCCTGGTCGGCCTGTTCCTGGCCGGCGGGGTCTACTCCTTCTCGAAGCAGAAGATGCCCAAGGGCGTCATCGTCCTGCTCGGGCTCGCGTCCGTGATGTGCCTGGTGGCAGGCGTCATGCGGATCCAGGGACTCTGGGACTGAGGTACGACTTGTGAGCGACAAGAAGAAGAGCGACAAGAAGAAGGTCGTCGTCTTCGACTACGGCTTCGGCAATGTCCGGTCCGCCGAGCGGGCCCTCGCCCACGTCGGCGCGGATGTCGAGATCACCCGCGACTACGAGAAGGCGATGAACGCCGACGGGCTGCTGGTGCCCGGCGTCGGTGCGTTCTCCGCCTGCATGGATGGGCTGAAGAAGGCCCGCGGTGAATGGATCATCGACCGCAGGCTCTCCGGCGGCCGCCCCGTCATGGGCATCTGCGTCGGTATGCAGATCCTCTTCGAGCGCGGCATCGAGCACGGTGTGGAGACGGAGGGGCTGGACGAATGGCCCGGCACCGTCGCCCCGCTGAAGGCCCCGATCGTCCCGCACATGGGCTGGAACACCGTACGGTCCCCCGAGGACTCCCAGCTCTTCGCAGGTCTCGACCCCGAGGCCCGGTTCTACTTCGTGCACTCCTACGCCGTGCACGACTGGAGCCTGGAGGTCACCAACGCCAAGATCCGCGCACCCCGGGTCACCTGGGCCACCCACGGCGAGCCGTTCGTCGCAGCCGTGGAGAACGGCGCCCTGTGGGCCACCCAGTTCCACCCCGAGAAGTCCGGCGATGCCGGCGCCCAGCTGCTGACCAACTGGATTGAGACGCTGTAATGCCGAAGCTTGAACTCCTCCCCGCCGTCGACGTCCGCGACGGCCAGGCCGTCCGCCTCGTCCACGGCGAGTCCGGCTCCGAGACCTCCTACGGTGACCCCCTGCAGGCCGCCCTCGCCTGGCAGCAGGCGGGCGCCGAATGGCTGCATCTGGTCGACCTGGACGCCGCGTTCGGCACCGGTGACAACCGGGCGCAGATCGCCGAGGTCGCCCGCTCCATGGACATCAAGGTCGAGCTCTCCGGCGGCATCCGCGACGACGCCTCGCTCGCCGCGGCCCTCGCCACCGGCTGCACCCGGGTCAACCTCGGCACCGCCGCCCTGGAGACCCCTCAGTGGGTCGCCGAGGTCATCGCCGAACACGGCGACAAGATCGCCGTCGGCCTCGACGTCCGCGGCACGACACTGCGCGGCCGCGGCTGGACCCGCGACGGCGGCGACCTCTACGAGACGCTCGCCCGCCTCGACTCCGAGGGCTGCGCCCGCTACGTCGTCACCGACATCGCCAAGGACGGCACGCTCCAGGGCCCCAACCTGGAGCTCCTGAAGAACGTCTGCGCCGCCACCGACAAGCCCGTCGTCGCCTCGGGCGGCGTCTCCTCGCTCGACGACCTGCGGGCCATCTCCTCGCTCGTCCCGGACGGCGTCGAGGGCGCGATCGTCGGCAAGGCGCTGTACGCGAAGGCGTTCACCCTCGAAGAAGCGCTGCAGGTGGTCTCCGGATGAGCGACTCCGTCAACCGCATCTCCTCCGGTGCCCCCTGGGAGGACAAATTCGGCTACTCCCGCGCGGTCGAGCTGCCGAACGGCCTCGTCCTGGTCGCCGGCTGCACGTCGGTGGAGAACGGGCAGATCTCCGCGGGCGGCCCGTACGAGCAGACCGTCACCTCCTTCAAGGTCGCCTTCGACGCGCTGAAGCAGCTCGGTCTGGGCCGTGAGGACGTCGTCCGCACCCGGATGTACATCACGCACGCCCGGGACGTGGACGAGGTCGGCCGCGCCCACAAGGAGCTCTTCGACGACGTCCGCCCCGCCGCGTCGATGATCATCGTGTCCGGTTTCGTGGACCCGAGCCTGGTCGTCGAGGTCGAGGTCGAGGCCTACCGGGCAGGTGCGCGGTGACTCTCGCGGTACGCGTCATTCCGTGCCTGGACGTCGACAACGGCCGGGTCGTCAAGGGCGTCAACTTCCAGAACCTGCGCGACGCGGGCGACCCCGTCGAGATGGCGAAGCTGTACGACGCCGAGGGCGCCGACGAGCTGACCTTCCTGGACATCACCGCGTCCAGCGGCGACCGGGAGACCACCTACGACGTGGTGCGCCGCACCGCCGAGCAGGTCTTCATCCCGCTCACGGTCGGCGGCGGCGTCCGTACCGCCGACGATGTCGACAAGCTGCTGCGGGCCGGTGCGGACAAGGTCGGCGTCAACACCGCGGCCATCGCCCGTCCGGAACTCATCCGGGAGATCGCCGAGCGCTTCGGCCGCCAGGTCCTGGTGCTCTCCGTGGACGCCCGGCGCACGCCCGCGGGCACCTTCGAGGTCACCACGCACGGCGGCCGCCGAGGCACCGGCATGGACGCCGTCGAATGGGCGCACCGGGCCGCCGAACTGGGCGCGGGCGAGATCCTGCTCAACTCGATGGACGCGGACGGCACCAAGGACGGCTACGACACCGAGATGATCGCGGCGGTACGGGAGCACGTGACCGTCCCCGTCATCGCCTCCGGCGGCGCGGGCCGGCTCGCGGACTTCGCGCCGGCCATCGCGGCGGGCGCCGACGCGGTGCTGGCCGCGTCCGTCTTCCACTTCGGTGATCTGCGGATCTCCGAGGTCAAGGGCGCGCTCAGGGAGGCCGGACACCCGGTCCGCTGACCGCAGCACTCATCGATCGCCGGGTGGAGCCGTTTTCGGCTCCATCCGGCGATCGGCGTTCCGAGGGCGGTCGCGTCGCACCTCCGGTCGCGGCAGCGCACTGCAAAACCCAAAACTTTTATTGCGCAATAAAAATTGCGCAAGTTTCCCTTCCTGTCTACGGTGGAAGGCATGGCAAGCAATGAATCGCGCCGGATCTCGGATCTGGGGACCCTGAAGGCGTTCGGGCACCCGCTGCGGATGAAGCTCTACCGGGCGCTCTACATCACCCGCGAGGCCACCGCCTCCCAGCTCGCCGAGCAGGTCGACGAGCAGGTCTCGCTGGTCAGTTACCACCTGCGCAAGCTCGCCGACCACGGTCTGATCGAGGAGGCCGAGCAGCAGGGCAAGGACGGCCGCGAGCGCTGGTGGCAGCCCGCTTCGAAGGGGCTGACCTTCCACGAGGAGGACTTCAGCGACGCACCCGAGAAGGTCGCCACCCACGCCGCTGTCGGCCGGCTCTCGTTCGACCAGCACGTCGAGCTGTACCGCCGCTACATCGATTCGGCCCAGAGCTGGCCACAGGAGTGGCGCAGCGCCGCCTCCGGTTCCGAGTACCTGGCCCGGCTCACCGCCGAGGAGCTCGCCGCGCTCAGCCGTGAGGTGCACGAGGTGATCGACCGGTACGAGGAGCTCGGCCGTGCCCGCGACGAGGCGGGCGACACACAAGGGCGCGAGAACGTCGCCATGCACCTGTACGGATTCCCGTTCCGCATCTGAGCCGGCGCCCCGAGAGGACGACCTTCATGACTGTCACCGCCACGGCCACGAAAGCTCCCGAACGTCCCGCCCACCGCGACGGCAACGTCCTGCGCTGGCTCGGCGCCTACACCGCGTCGATGATCGGCGACAGCGTCTACTACATGGCGCTCGCCTGGGCCGCCGCCCGCACCGGCAGCGCCACCCAGACCGGACTCGTCCTCGCCGTCGGCTCCATACCCAGGGCCTTACTGATGCTCGGCGGGGGAGTGCTCGCCGACCGGATCGGACCGCGCCGCGTCGTCATCGGCAGCGACGCCGCCCGCTGCCTGGTCGTGCTGGGCCTGGCGGGCGCGCTGCTGCTCACCTCGCCCGCCGTGTGGATGCTGATCGCCGTCGCGCTCGTCTTCGGCGTGGTCGACGCCCTCTTCCTGCCCGCCGTCGGCGCCCTGCCGCCCCGGATCACCGCCGCAGGACAGCTGGCCCGCGTCCAGGGGCTGCGCGGACTCGCCGCCCGCACCGCCAATGTCGTCGGAGCCCCGCTCGGCGGCGTCACGGTCGCCGTCGGCGGCCCGAGGCTCGCGTTCGCCGTGGCCGGGGTGCTCTTCGCCGTATCGCTGCCGCTGCTGCTGTCCCTGCGGATCAGCCCCCTCCCCGCCCGGGAGAGCGCCGAACCGTCCGGCAACGCCTGGCGCGAACTGGCCGACGGGCTGCGCCACATCCGCCGCCACCCCGTGCTCGGACCGCTGATGCTCGCCGTCGCCCTCAGTGAACTGGGCTTCGCGGGCCCGCTCAACCTCGGACTGATCCTGCTCGTCCGCGAGCGCGGCTGGGGCGCGTCCGGCATGGGCTGGATCGTCGCCGCGTTCGGCATCGGCGCCGGTGTGTCGGCCCTGCTGCTCGCCGTGCGCGGCAGGGTGCCACGGGCCGGGCTGGCGATGTGCCTGACCATGCTCGCGGGTGCGGTGGCCATCGGGGCCCTGGCCTACGCCCCCTCGGTGGGCCTCGCCGTCGCCGTCGCCGTCTGCATCGGGCTCTTCGCCGGCCTCGGCGGCTCCCTGTGCGGCGCCCTGATCCAGACCGCTGCCGACCCCGCCTACCTGGGCCGGGTCACCTCGGTCTCGACGCTCTTCACCCACGCGATCGCCCCGCTCAGCTACCCGGTCACGGGAGCCGCCGTCGCGGCCTGGGGGACGGGCCCGGTCTTCGTCACCAGCGCCGCGGTGTGCGCGGCGGGGGCGACGGCCGCTCTGGCCTTCACCCGGCTGCGCCGCGCCGAACTCCCGCGCTGACCCGTCCCTGTACGCCCTACATCCCCAGCTCCGCCGTGTGCAGCCGGGCCATCGCCTCCTTGTCGCCCTCGAGGTCCACCGTCGCCGCGTCCTGCCGGCCGAACGCGAAGAGCAGCAGCTCGCCCGGCTCGCCGGTGACCGTCACCACCGGGGTGCCCTTGTGCGCCACCGCCGTCTGGCCGTCCGGGCGGCGCAGCACCAGCCCCACCGGGGATTTGCGGCCCAGCAGCCGGGCCGTCCTCTCGGCGCGCGACCAGAGCACATCGGCGAAGACCGGGTCCAGCTCCCGCCGCGACCAGTCCGGCTGGGCCCGGCGCACATCCTCGGTGTGGACGTAGAACTCGACGGTGTTGGCGGCCTCGTCGATCTGCTTCAGGCCGAACGGGGACATCCGCGGTGGTCCGGTACGGATCAGCTGGATCAGCTCCTCGTACGGCTTCGCCGCGTACTCCGCCTGCACCCGTTCGAGGCGGTTCTTCAGCACGCCCAGCACCACCCCGCCCGCCGCGTCCGGCCGGCGCTCGCGGACCACCACATGGGCGGCCAGGTCCCGGGTCGTCCAGCCGTGGCACAGGGTCGGGGCTTCCGGTCCCGCCGCCTCCAACAGGTCGGCGAGCAGAAGTCGTTCACGCTTCGCATGGGTCGACATGCTCGCCAGCGTACGACCGTCGCACGCGGTCCGCCCAGTGGACGCTGCACAGAGCCGCTCCCGCGGCCACGGCACAATGGGCGCATGACCAGCGCGCCCACGCCCAGAACTCCGCCGCCGTCCGGCAGTCTCGACCCGGCCATCGCCGCTCGCCTCAAGCGCGGTGCCGACGGCCTCGTCCCGGCGATCGCCCAGCAGTACGACACCGGTGAGGTGCTGATGCTCGGCTGGATGGACGACGAGGCCCTGCACCGCACCCTCACCACCGGCCGCTGCACCTACTGGTCCCGCAGCCGTCAGGAGTACTGGGTCAAGGGCGACACCTCGGGCCACATCCAGCAGGTCAAGTCCGTCGCCCTCGACTGCGACGCCGACACCGTCCTCGTCAGGGTCGACCAGACGGGTGCCGCCTGCCACACCGGCGACCGCACCTGCTTCGACGCAGACGTCCTCCCGCTCGCTCAGTAGGGTCAGCCGTCATGGATCTCGATACCTTCCGCAAGCTGGCCGTCGACCGGCGCGTCATCCCCGTCAGCCGCCGGCTCCTCGCGGACGGCGACACCCCGGTCGGGCTCTACCGCAAACTCGCGGGCGAGCGCACCGGCACCTTCCTCCTCGAATCCGCGGAGAACGGCCGCACCTGGTCGCGCTACTCCTTCATCGGGGTACGCAGCGCCGCCACCCTCACCGCACGCGACGGACAGGCCCACTGGCTGGGCACCCCGCCCGTCGGCGTCCCCGTGGACGGCGACCCGCTGCAGGCCCTGCGTGCCACCATCGAGACCCTGCACACCCCCCACGACCTGGTCGTCGACGACGGGCTGCCCCCGTTCACCGGCGGCATGGTCGGCTATCTGGGTTACGACATCGTGCGCCGACTGGAGAAGATCGGCGACAGCGTCGAGGACGACCTGCACGTTCCCGAGCTGACCATGCTGCTCACCTCGGACCTGGCCGTACTCGACCACTGGGACGGCAGCGTCCTGCTGATCGCCAACGCGATCAACCACAACGACCTCGCGACCGGCGTCGACGAGGCGTACGCGGACGCCGTCGCCCGTCTCGACGCCATGGAGCAGGATCTCTCGCGCCCCGTCGAGAACGCCCCCGCCGCCCTCCCGCCGTCCGAGCTGCCCCCGTACACCGCGCTGTGGGGCGGCAAGGCGTACCAGGACGCCGTCGAGGACGTGAAGGAGCGCATCAGAGCCGGCGAGGCCTTCCAGGTCGTCCCCTCCCAGCGCTTCGAAACCCCGTGCACGGCAAGCGCGTTGGACGTCTACCGGGTGCTGCGCGCCACCAACCCGTCGCCGTACATGTACCTCTTCCGCTTCGACGGCTTCGACGTCGCGGGCTCCAGTCCGGAAGCCCTCGTCAAGGTCGAGGACGGACGCGCCATGGTCCACCCGATCGCCGGTACCAGGCACCGCGGTGCCACCCCGCAGGAGGACCAGGCGCTCGCCGACGAACTCCTCGCCGACCCGAAGGAACGCGCCGAGCATCTGATGCTCGTCGACCTCGGCCGCAACGACCTGGGGCGGGTCTGCGAACCCGGCAGCGTCGAGGTCGTCGACTTCATGTCGATCGAGCGGTACTCGCACGTGATGCACATCGTCTCCACCGTCACCGGCCGCGTCGCCGAGGGCCGCACCGCCTTCGACGTCCTCACCGCGTGCTTCCCCGCGGGCACCCTCTCCGGCGCTCCCAAGCCCCGCGCGATGCAGATCATCGAGGAGCTCGAACCGACCCGCCGCGGACTGTACGGAGGCTGTGTCGGCTACCTCGACTTCGCCGGGGACTCCGATACCGCCATCGCGATCCGGACCGCCCTGCTCCGCGACGGCACGGCATATGTCCAGGCCGGAGCAGGTGTCGTCGCCGACTCCGACCCGGTCGCCGAGGACACCGAGTGCCGCAACAAGGCCGCCGCGGTGCTCCGCGCGGTGCATACGGCCAACCGGCTCCACGGAGCATGAGGCGGTAAGGGATAGTGGAGGGCGTGAGTGCCGTCCCCGTACCCCAGCCCCGTGCCCGAGCCGTCACCGCGTCCGACGTCGCGGGAAGCCGCCGCAGCCTGGCCGTCGGCCTGCTCCTCGGGGCGGCCGGCGCCACCGTCGTCCTGCTCGCCTCCGGCCAGACGTGGGCCGAGGGCCGAGCGGCCGTCGGTGGCGGCTCCCTGCCGCTGACCGCCGACGGCCAGGACGTCACCGGCCTTCCGGCGGCCCTCGCCATCGTCGGCCTGGCCGCCCTCGTCGCCGTCTTCGCCGTCCGCAGCGGCGCGCGGCTGATCGTCGCCGGGCTCCTCGCCCTCAGCGGCCTCGGTGCCGGACTGAGCGCCTGCCTCGGTGCCTCCGACAGCTCGGCGCTCGACGAGAAGGCCGCGCAGACCACCGGCGACGCCTCGGCGACCATCGAGGCCCTCAGCCACACCGCGTGGCCCTACGTCACCGCAGCCGGCGGCCTGCTGATCCTGCTCGCCGGGCTGCTCGCCCTGCGGTACGGGAAGCTCTGGCCCACCATGTCGGGACGGTACGAACGGGACGGCACCCCCCGCCCCCGCAAGGCCGCCCGCACCGCCCCGGACCCGGACCGGCCCGAGGACCTGTGGAAGGCCCTGGACCGCGGCGAGGACCCGACGCGCGAGGCATGACCCCCAGCTCACGTCGTACACGCACGTACGGGACAATGAAGCCGAGCTTTCTGCACAGCGGCACCAACAGCGGCACCAGCTTTGCGTACAGCGATACCAACAGCGCATCACCAACAAGGAGCAACTCATGGCGGGCAGCAGCCACGGACACACCCCGGCCGCCTGGACCGGTGTCATCATCTCCTTCATCGGCTTCTGCGCCGCAGGCGTCTTCATGGTCGCGGCCAACCCGATCGGCTTCTGGGCCAGTATCGCCGTCATCCTCCTCGGCGGGATCGTCGGCCTCGCGATGAAGGCCGCGGGTCTCGGCATGCCGAAGGAGTCTGAGGAGATGGCCCAGGCCAGGGCTCGCGCCGGGCAGGCCCAGATCTCCTGACGCACGCACCACCCGTACGAATGCGAGGCGCAGCCCGGCCCGGGCTGCGCCTTTCCGCATCAGCGGGGACAATCACCGCGTGGACGCATCGCCTACTCCAGCCGCCGCAGCGCCGGCGCCGGGCTCCCGGCCCGCCCCCGGCCACCCGCCGATGTCCGGACATCCGCTGATGCCCGGCCGGCAGCCGTCCCCGCCGGTCCTCCCTCCGGCCCCTGCCCCCGTCTCGCGTTTCCGGCGGCTCGCCACCCCGGTGGGAGTCATGGCCGCCGTCATCGGGGCGTTCGGCTACGTCGGTGCCGTCGACCCCAATCAGCCGGGCCACTACCCGGTCTGCCCACTGCTCCGGTTCACCGGCCTGTACTGCCCGGGCTGCGGCGGGCTGCGCAGTGCCCACGCCGTCGCGCACGGCGACATCGCCGCTGCCCTCGGCTCGAATGCGCTCGCCGTCCTCGGCTACGGGATCTTCGCCGTCCTCTGGGTGGTCTGGATGGCCCGCGCATCCCGGGGCAGGCCCATGAGCATCGCTGCGAAGCCCGTCGTCTGGTGGGGGACCGGGGCCGTGCTGCTGATCTTCTCGATCGTCCGGAATCTGCCGTTCGGATCGGTGTTGGCGCCTTGAATGCCCAGGTAATGGGACATTCGACGACTGGATTCGGGCCCTTCGGCCTCCTGCGGATAGCATTGACATGGCTGATCCTGTTCCCTTATCACCGTCCCGGAAGGGGGCCGCTCGCGTGAGTGTGCTCGACGAGATCATCGATGGCGTACGCGCCGACCTCGCAGAGCGGCAGGCGCGTGTCAGCCTCGACGAGCTGAAGGAACGCGCAGCGCGCGCTCCTGCGGCCAAGGACGGAGTCGCCGCCCTGCGCGGCGAGGGCGTGACCGTCATCTGCGAGGTCAAGCGCTCAAGCCCCTCCAAGGGGGCACTTGCCGCGATCGCCGACCCGGCCGCGCTCGCCGCGGACTACGAGGCGGGCGGCGCGTCGGTCATCTCGGTCCTCACCGAGGAGCGCCGCTTCGGCGGTTCCCTCGCCGACCTGGAGGCCGTTCGCGCCAAGGTCGACATCCCGATCCTGCGCAAGGACTTCATCGTCACCTCGTACCAGCTCTGGGAGGCCCGCGCCTACGGCGCCGACCTCGCTCTGCTGATCGTCGCCGCCCTCGACCAGGAGGCCCTGGTCTCCCTGATCGAGCGCGCCGAGTCCATCGGCCTGACGCCGCTGGTCGAGGCGCACGACGAGGAGGAGGCGGAACGAGCCGTGGACGCCGGAGCGAAGATCATCGGTGTCAACGCGCGCAACCTGAAGGACCTCAAGGTCGACCGCTCCACCTTCGAGCGCGTCGCCCCCGAGATCCCGGACCACATCGTCAAGGTCGCCGAGTCCGGCGTCCGCGGCCCGCACGATCTGATCGCGTACGCCAACGCGGGTGCCGACGCGGTGCTCGTGGGCGAATCCCTGGTCACCGGCCGCGACCCGCGGGCCGCCGTCGCCGACCTGGTCGCCGCCGGTGCCCACCCGGCGCTCCGGCACGGGCGGAGCTGACCGCAACCATGTCCGCCGACCGTCCCGCGCCCCGTATCCGGCCGGGCCTGCGCCCCGCCGGAATGACGGCCCGGCTCCCGCATGCGCCGCTGGCGCGCGGCTGCCGCCCCCGCGGCTGCCGCGCCCCCGCCCGGCGCGTGCACGGCAGGCGCGTGCGGTACGTGATCGGCGACGAGCCCGGCCAGGTCAACGGCATGCGATGGCGCACGGGGTCCGCGCTGTAGCGAGCCCCGGCCGACGTACCTGCACCACTCCTGCCGTACGTACGACCGCACTGCCCGACCGCTCCCGGTCGCGGCGGCGCTCCGCTCACGGCGCATACGGTGAACCCACCCATTGCAATGTCGAGGAGCACGTCGGATGTCATCTGACTTCTTCATTCCGGACCCGGAGGGTCTGATCCCCAGCGCCGAGGGGTACTTCGGTGCGTTCGGCGGCAAGTTCATCCCGGAGGCACTCGTCGCCGCCGTGGACGAGGTCGCCGTCGAGTACGACAAGGCCAAGGCCGACCCGGCCTTCGCCGCCGAGCTCAACGAGCTCATGGTCAACTACACCGGCCGCCCCAGCGCGCTGACCGAGGTCCCGCGCTTCGCCGAGCACGCGGGCGGCGCCCGGATCTTCCTCAAGCGCGAGGACCTGAACCACACCGGCTCGCACAAGATCAACAATGTGCTGGGGCAGGCTCTGCTCACCAAGCGCATGGGCAAGACCCGCGTCATCGCCGAGACCGGCGCCGGCCAGCACGGCGTCGCCACCGCGACCGCCTGCGCGCTCTTCGGCCTCGAATGCACCATCTACATGGGTGAGATCGACACCGAGCGGCAGGCGCTGAACGTGGCGCGGATGCGGATGCTCGGCGCCGAGGTCATCGCCGTGAGGTCCGGCTCAAGGACCCTGAAGGACGCCATCAACGAGGCGTTCCGCGACTGGGTCGCCAATGTGGACCACACGCACTACCTCTTCGGCACCGTCGCCGGACCGCACCCCTTCCCCGTCATGGTCCGCGATTTCCACCGTGTCATCGGTGTCGAGGCCCGCCGCCAGATGCTGGAGCGGACCGGCCGGCTGCCGGACGCCGCCATCGCCTGTGTCGGCGGCGGCTCCAACGCCATCGGGCTCTTCCACGCCTTCATCCCGGACGCGCACGTCCGGCTGATCGGCTGCGAGCCCGCCGGACACGGTGTGGAGACCGGCGAACACGCGGCGACCCTGACCGCGGGCGAGCCCGGCATCCTGCACGGCTCGCGCAGTTACGTCCTCCAGGACGACGAGGGCCAGATCACCGAGCCGTACTCCATCTCGGCCGGCCTCGACTACCCGGGCATCGGCCCGGAGCACGCGTACCTCAAGGACATCGGCCGCGGCGAGTACCGCGCGGTCACCGACGACGCCGCCATGCAGTCGCTGCGCCTCCTCTCCCGTACCGAAGGGATCATTCCGGCCATCGAGAGCGCCCACGCGCTGGCCGGAGCCCTGGAGGTCGGGAAGGAGCTCGGCAAGGACGGACTGCTCGTGGTCAATCTGTCCGGCCGCGGCGACAAGGACATGGACACGGCAGCCCGCTACTTCGGGCTGTACGGCGCGACCGACGGGGTCGTCGAGGCCGACGTGGCCGACGGGGAAGAGGAGATCACCAAGTGAGCGGCAATGTGGAGTTGTTGAGTTCGTCCCTCGCACAGGCGAAGGCGGAGAACAGGGCCGCGCTCATCGCGTACCTCCCGGCCGGCTTCCCGACGGTCGACGGCGCGATCGCCGCCGTGAAGGCGGTCGTGGCGGGTGGTGCGGACATCGTCGAGGTGGGGCTGCCGCACAGCGACCCGGTGCTCGACGGCCCGGTCATCCAGACCGCCGACGACATCGCCCTGCGCGGCGGTGTGAAGATCGCCGACGTGATGCGCACGGTCCGCGAGGCGTACGAGGCGACCGGTGTCCCGATCCTCGTCATGACGTACTGGAACCCGATCGACCGGTACGGTGTCGAGCGCTTCACGGCCGAGCTCGCCGAGGCGGGCGGCGCCGGGTGCATCCTGCCCGACCTGCCCGTCCAGGAGTCCGAACTGTGGCGCGAACACGCTGACAAGCACGGTCTGGCGACCGTCTTCGTCGTCGCGCCGAGCAGCAAGGACGAGCGCCTCGCCACCATCACCGCGGTCGGCTCCGGCTTCGTGTACGCGGCCTCGCTGATGGGTGTCACAGGCACCCGCGAGTCCGTCGGCGAGCAGGCCCAGGACCTGGTCGCGCGCACCCGCGCCACCACGTCCCTCCCGGTCTGCGTCGGACTCGGCGTCTCCAACGCCCGACAGGCCGCCGAGGTCGCGGGCTTCGCCGACGGGGTGATCGTCGGTTCGGCCTTCGTCAAGGGCATGCTCGACGCACCCGACGAGGAGGCGGGCCTGGCCGCGGTCCGCTCCCTGGCGGGCGAACTTGCCGAAGGCGTTCGAAAGCGCTGAAACGGGTGTAATCCAAATGGGTGGACCTGGACCCGGGGAGGCACGCACGTGCCTCCCCGGGTCGTTGCTGCGGGTGTGAGCGAGAAGAACGAACAGGGAAAAAGGGCCGCGCGAGACCGGCTCGTCCAGCAGCGGGAGCGCCAGAAGGCGCGCGAGCGCCGCAGGCGCAGGCTGATCGTCGGCGGTGGCCTGGTGGGTGTGCTGGCGCTGGCCGCCGTCGTCGGCGTGATCGCCGCGAACTCGGGCGACAACGGCAGCAAGAGCAAGACGGCGGGCCCCGCCGTCGCACCGTCCGGCGTGACCGGCAAGGACAGCCTGGCCATCCAGGTCGGCGCGGACGACGCCCCGTCCACGCTCACCATCTGGGAAGACTTCCGCTGCCCGGTCTGCGCCCAGTTCGAGAACGCGTTCCGGGACACCATCCACCAGTTGGAGAGCACCGGACAGATCAAGGCCGAGTACCACCTCGCCACGATCATCGACGGCAATCTCGGCGGCAGCGGGTCGCTGCGGGCGGCCAACGCCGCGGCCTGCGCACAGGACGTCGGCAAGTTCTCCGCGTACCACGACGTCCTCTACCGCAACCAGCCGCAGGAGTCCGTCGACGCCTTCGCCGACAACGCCAAGCTGATCGAGCTCTCCGGGAAGGTCCCGGGACTCGACACCGCCGCCTTCCGCAGCTGTGTGGAGGACGGCAAGCACGACAGCTGGGTCAAGAAGTCCAACACGGCGTTCCTGAAGGGTGGATTCGAGGGCACGCCGACCGCGCTGCTCAACGGCGAGTCGATCTTCCCGAAGAAGGGGAACGAACCGCTCACCGCGGCCAACCTGAAGAAGTGGGTCGCCGAGGCCAACAAGGTCGACAAGGGCAAGAAGCCGGGCACGGCCACCCCGGCACCGTCGGGCTCCTGAGCCGTGTCCGACAGGGGGAACAGATGACCTGCCTGTTACCCAGACGTTGTCGGGTGGGTTGCCCTACGCCCCACCCGGCAAGGTAGCGTCGACCCTGCCATGGACCTTGCTTACATTCCCAGCCCGTCGACCGGCGTGATCGAGCTCGGCCCGATCCCGCTCCGCGGCTACGCGTTCTGCATCATCATCGGTGTCTTCGTCGCCGTCTGGTTCGGCAACAAGCGCTGGATCGCCCGGGGCGGCAGAGCCGGCACCGTTGCCGACATCGCCGTCTGGGCCGTGCCCTTCGGCCTTGTCGGCGGCCGGCTCTATCACGTCATCACCGACTACCAGCTGTACTTCAGCGACGGTGAGAACTGGGTCGACGCCTTCAAGATCTGGCAGGGCGGCCTCGGCATCTGGGGTGCGATCGCGCTCGGCGCCGTCGGTGCCTGGATCGGCTGCCGCCGCCGCGGGATTCCACTGCCGGCCTGGGCCGACGCGCTCGCCCCCGGTATCGCCCTGGCCCAGGCCTGCGGCCGCTGGGGCAACTGGTTCAACCAGGAGCTCTACGGCAAGCCGACCGATCTGCCGTGGGCGCTGAAGATCAGCGAGGGACCCAACCGGGTCGCCGGTACGTACCACCCGACGTTCCTGTACGAGTCGCTGTGGTGCATCGGCGTCGCCCTGCTGGTGATCTGGGCGGACCGGCGCTTCAGGCTCGGACACGGCCGGGCGTTCGCGCTGTACGTCGCCGCGTACTGCGCGGGGCGGGGCTGGATCGAGTACATGCGGGTCGACGAGGCCCACCACATCCTGGGCGTACGGCTCAATGTGTGGACCGCGGGAATCGTGTTCGTGCTGGCGGTGGCGTACATCGTGATCTCGGCGAAGGTACGGCCGGGGCGCGAGGAGATCGTGGAACCGAACGCGGTGGACGCCGAAGGCGGCGAGGGTGCGGAGGGCGGTGACGTCGCGGGTGACGCGGACGGTGCCGTTGTGCCTGACGCGGACGCGGACGGCGGCGCCGGGCACGCCGAGGACAGTGCCGCGCAGGCGCCGGAGAAGAACGGCACCGCGGAGGCGGCGAAAAACGGCTGAGCCGTGTGCGCTTGAGGTGGGGCCCCGAACCTTCTGGATGCTGTTGGTTGATCCGGGGCCTGGCGTGACGTCGGCCTTCAAGACCCGGTTGTGGTCTTGAAGGCCGGCGTTGTCGTATGGGCGACCATCTGTCCTTCAGCCTGGCCTGGCCGCACCGCGCGCCTACCCGCACGGCTCTGATAGACGCACTGGGAGATTCAGCCCGCTACCTGATGTACGCGATCCGCGAGTACCCCGACGGCTGGGGCCTGGCCTTTCGGCCGGCAGACATGGTCGCCTCCGTCGGCCAGGTGAATGGCGACCACTGGGACGACTGGCTGGCCACCGAGTGCCCGGCTCTCCTCATCCACGGCACCCAAAGCGACTCGCTCAGCGCGGAGCATGCAAAGGCGATGGCGGCTCGTCGCCCCAACACCCGGCTTGCCGAACTTGCGACCGGTCACACCGTCCACGAGAGCGACCCCGTCGGCTTCGCCGCAGCAGTCCGTACGTTTCTCGACCCGCTGTGAGCCAGGCACAGCCATCCACGCGGCGTGACGGGAACCGGGCCCCCGTGACTGCGCCTGTCAGGGACACAAGCCAAGAGGACCCGGGCCGCCAAGCCATCCGCATCCGGCTACCCCACCAGGCGCCGCGCCTGCCACGTCGTGCGCGGGGCAAGCACCCACCACGCGAGCGGAAACCGGACCCGGCCGGTGCCGGCAGTCGTCCGGTCCGCCCCGTCGGGGGAGTCCTCGGAGGCGAGATCAGGGGTATTCGGGTCGGCCACGACCGTGAGTCCTGGCGACGGCCCCAGCACCGTGGCAGCCATCGGGCCGGAGATCACCGAAACGTGCGGAGCCGCATCATCAGCGTTGACGCCCGGCGAGACGGCGTCGGTGAGGCAGCCCACTGCGGGCGTCGGGAGACAGCGCCCCGGGGCCCGTCTCGGAACAGCGAGTCCTGGTCGAGATCGTCAGAACGGTGCGGCCGCTTGCAGCGGGTGGATTCTTGGTAGGACCCGTTGGTGGTGTCGTCGGATGTCATGGAGTGCGTGGCTGGGCAGACGGAGCTAACACATGATGGATCACGAGCAGGCCCACCGGCTCGTTTCGGCAGATGGAACAGATCACAGCGTCGACCCTGCCCGCCATCAGACGGCGGCCGGTGGGTGCCGTCTACCGCCGCCGCTTGTCCTCGGCGCCCCGGTACGTAAGCAGGTCGCCCGGCTGGCAGTCGAGGACCTCGCAGATGCGGGTCAGCGTGGTGAAGCGGATCGCGCGGGCCCGGCCGTTCTTCAGGATGGACAGGTTCACGTTGGTCACGCCGACCCGGGAGGCGAGCTCCGCAAGCGTCATGCCGCGTTCGCTGAGCATGCGGTCGAGATGGACCTCGATCGCATGGCTGTCGTTGTCGTCCGGCGCCATCACACCGTCCCTTCCAGATCTTCCCGCATGGCCACCCCGGCGCGCATGATGCGGGCGAACGTGAGGATGCCCAGCGCCGTGAAGACGAGTGCGTAGGGCGGCTGCCAGGTTCCCAGCCAATTGTCCGCATCGAAGGTGTAGTCCTGCGCCAGGGTCGCCAGTAGCGCCGTGTGCGCGCCGGCTTCCACCACCTCTGCGACCAGGCAGCCGAGCAGCAGCCACCAGCCCGCGGCCCGCAGGAGCTTGGCGGTCCGTGCGGTGAAGACGCCCTCGCGGGACGCGCCCTGTATCAAGCGGTTGAGCAGGAACAGGATGCCCAGGACCAGCAGCAACGAGGGGAAGCCGCCGAGGAAGTCGAACAGCCGCTGGGCACCGTCGGCGTGATCAGTGCAGTAGGACGGGCGGGTCATGACCTCGACCCCCGCATGGGGCCGGAACATGGCGGTGAACCCGTCCGTGCTGAAGTCCGAGCGGGACTCGGCACACACGTTCGGACCACCCCACATCAGGCGCAGCTTGGTACCGACCAGGGGGCCCACGGCACCGGCGACGAGGCCCACGAAAAACAGTCGGTAGACGCCCCGGACCACGGTGGCGACCGGCTCCAGCAGCCTGGCCTCGGCGCGGTCGCCATGTGACGGCGGTCCATCCGGCAGCTCGGACCCCTTGGTTCTCTGCACCTCAGCAGGCATCAGCAACCGCCTCTTCGTATCGAATATCGATGTTATCGAAGAACGATAAGAGCGAGTGCGGCGGTGGTCAACCCCTCCCGGCACCCGTCAACGAGCCCCAACGCCGCCCGGCGCATCTCCCCGAACCGGGGGGGCGTCACGCCGGATCCCCCGTGTATGGCGGCACCTTCTACATGTGCGGCAAGACCAGCATCTTTCGCCGGCAGCACAACGATGCCGGCCGCGCAAGGACCGACGTGCTGTCAAAAACCGTGAACACCAACCTCCCGCCCAGCCGGGTGCCTCCCAAGCTCGTGGACAACCGCTTTCACGACCTGGGTTCTGGCACACATTCCGTGAGCGATCTCGAGTCTGGCCTCACCGGACCCCGGTGACGCGTGGTTCGCGCAGCTCACATGACGCGCGCGCTTCCTGTTGGCGAGAGCCAGCAAGATCTTTCACGGAATGTGTGCCAGAACCACGACCTGTGAACAAAGCCGGCAGGCACAGGCTGGATCGGCGGCCCCACATTGGCGAGCAGTTCCAGCAGGTGGGCGCGGCGCTCCGTGTACGGGCGGCTGCGGAGGTCCCCGATTGCGTCCGTACTCGAACGCCGGGCGGGCGAAGTCGAGCCCGTCCGGCGATCGAGGACGGAACCGTCAGGCGGGTGGGGCCCGCGCCGGAACCCGTCCAGTAGCTCACCCGTCACCCCGCCTTCCGCGCCAGCGCCAGCGTGCGGCGGGCCGATGCCACTACCGCCGCGTCGACGAACCGGCCGTCGGGGAGAGCCAGCGCGCCCTCGTCCGTCACGGCCGCCGCCACGATCTCCTTCGCCGCCTCGACCTCCTGTGCCGTCGGGCGGAACGCCCGCTCGATGACCGGGAGCTGGCGGGGATGGATCGCCGCCCGGCCCAGGAAACCCAGCGCGCGGCCATGCGCGCAGGAGGACCAGAGGCCGTCCAGGTCCCGTACGTCCGGGAACACCGACTGGGTGGGTGGCGCGAGCCCGGCCGCGCGGGCGGCGACGACGACCCGGCTGCGCGACCAGTCGAGCCCGGCGTCCTCCCGTACCCCCAGATCGGCCCGGAGGTCCGCCTCGCCCAGCGCGATGGAGCGGACCTGGGGATGGGAGGCGGCGACCGTGTACGCGTGCTCGATGCCGAGCGCCGATTCCAGCAGCGGACAGAGCGCGACCCCCGGTGCCACAGCCGCGATGTGATGGACGGACGCCGCGTGAGTGATCTTCGGCAGCCGGAGTTCGGCGAGGCCCGGCAGCCCGGCCAGGGCGAGGATGTCCGCCTCGGTGTGGACCCGGACATGGATCGGCACTGCCGTCTCCTCGACCGCCTCGGACAGGAGCTCGGCGGTGGCGGACCGTGCGTAGTCCTTACGGTCCGGCGCGACCGCGTCCTCCAGATCGACGATCACCACATCCGCTCCCGAGTCGCGCGCCTTGCGTACCACCTCGGGCCGGTCCCCGGGGACGTACAGCAAGGTGAGGGGGACCGTCGCCGTCACAGGACGTGCTCCGCCCGCAGCGCGGCGATCTGCGGGCCCGACAGACCCAGCCCGGTGAGGATCTCGTCGGTGTCCGCACCGTGCGGCCGGCCCGCCCAGCGGATCGCGCCCGGTGTCCCCGAGAGACGGAACAGGACGTTCTGCATCCGCAGCGGCCCCAGCTCCGGGTCGTCGACCTCGGTGACGGAGTCCAGGGCCCGGTACTGCGGATCCTCCATCACGTCCCGGATGTCGTGGATGGGCGCGATCGCCGCCTCCGCCTTCTCGAACGCGGAGACCGCGTCCTCACGGGTGTGCCGGGCGATCCAGTCGCCGACCGCCTTGTCGAGCTCGTCGGAGTGCTCGGCGCGGGTGGTACCGGAGCCGAACCAGGGTTCGTCGATCAGCTCGGCCCGGCCGACCAGATGCATGACCCGTTCGGCGATCGACTGCGCGGACGTGGAGACGGCCACCCAGTGGCCGTCCGATGTGCGGTACGTATTGCGCGGGGCGTTGTTCCGGGAGCGGTTGCCGGTGCGCGGTTGTACGTAGCCGAGCTGGTCGTACCAGACCGGCTGCGGGCCGAGCACCGTCAGGATCGGCTCGATGATCGCCATGTCGACGATCTGCCCCTCCCCGGTCCTGTCGCGTCCGGCGAGTGCGGCCATCACGGCGTACGCGGTGGCCAGCGCCGCGATCGAGTCGGCGAGCCCGAACGGCGGCAGTGTGGGCGGCCCGTCCGGTTCCCCTGTGATCGCGGCGAATCCGCTCATCGCCTCGGCCAGTGTGCCGAAACCGGGGCGGTGCGCGTACGGGCCGAACTGGCCGAAGCCGGTGACCCTGGCCAGCACCAGCCGCGGGTTGACGGCGTGCAGTTCCGCCCAGCCCAGGCCCCAGCGCTCCAGCGTTCCGGGCCGGAAGTTCTCGATGATCACATCGGTCCCGGCGGCCAGCCGGAGCAGGATGTCGCGCCCGCCGGGGCTGGACAGATCGAGGGTCAGATTGCGCTTGTTGCGGCCGAGCAGCTTCCACCACAGGCCGATGCCGTCCTTCGTGGGGCCGTGCCCGCGCGAGGGATCGGGCTTGCGCGGATGCTCGACCTTGATCACCTCGGCGCCGAAGTCGCCGAGCATGGTGGCGGAGAGGGGGCCTGCGAAGAGCGTGGCGAGGTCGATGACCCGCAGTCCGGTCAGAGGTGCCTGCGCAGTCGCGTTCATGCGGCGTCGATCTCGCTGCGGTACGGCATGGAGGTCGAGGCGCCCGGCCTCTGTACGCAGAGCGCGGCGGCGGACGACGCCCAGGCCAGTGACTCCGGTACGGGCCGTCCCTCACCGAGGGCCACGGCCAGCGTGCCGACGAAGGTGTCCCCGGCCCCGGTGGTGTCGACGGCGGTGACCTCGGGGGCGGGGAAGAGGATGGGTTCGCCGCCCCGGGCCGCGTAGAGGCAGCCCTTCGAGCCGAGTGTGACGACGACCGCCGGGACCTGGCTGAGCAGGATCTGCGCCGCCGCACGGGGATCCGCGGAGCCGGTGAGCTCGGCCGCCTCGTGCTCGTTGGGGATCAGCAGATCGATGCAGTCGAGGAGTTCGGAAGGCAGCGGCTGTACGGGGGAGGGGGTGAGGATGGTCCGTACGCCCTGGGCGTGGGCCACCCGCGCGCCCTCCATCACGGCGGGCAGCGGCAGCTCCAGCTGGAGGAGCAGCAGATCGGCTCCGGCGATGGCGGCCATTTCACCGGGGCCGAGAGCGGTGACGGTGCCGTTGGCGCCGGGGATCACCACGATGGAGTTGGAGCCCATGTCGTCGACGACGATGTGCGCGGTGCCGCTGGGGCCGTCCGCGGTGTGCAGCAGATCGGTGTCGACGCCGGCGTGCTCCAGGTCGGACCGCAGCAGGGGGCCGTACTCGTCGTCGCCGACCGCGCCGATCATCATCACCTCGCCGCCCGCACGGGCGGCGGCGACGGCCTGGTTGGCGCCCTTGCCGCCGGGGACGGTGCGCAGCTCCCGTCCGGTGACGGTCTCTCCGCGCTCCGGAGCCCGTGCGACGTATGCGACAAGGTCCATATTGGTGCTGCCGAGCACCGCGATGCCGGTCATGGGCGGTGTGCCTCCTTGTGGATGAGCCGGTGGGTCTGTCCGGCGAGTGCGTCGAAGCCGATGGAGTCGAAACCGGGGACGGACGTGGCGAGGCGGTTCTTCAGCGGGGTGGTCCAGCGGTCGGGCAGCGCGTCGGGGCTCCCGGCCAGCAGACCGGCGAGCGAACCGGCAGTCGCACCGTTGGAGTCGGTATCCCAACCACCCGACACGGCACGGCAGATGGAGTCGGAGAAGTCGCCGTCGGCGTGCGTGAGGGCGGCGGCGAGCAGTGCGGCATTGGGCAGCACATGGACCCAGTGGTAGCTGCCGTACTCGGCGTGCAGCCGGTCGGCCACCGCGTCGAAGCCGCTCTCGCCGCGGGCCGCCCCGACACCGAAACGCACCGCGTGCGCGAACCGTGAACGCGGCGGGACCACACGCAGCCCGGCGGCCAGAGCGCCGTGCACATCACTCCCACCTCCGGCCGCCTCGGCGAGCGCCGCGGCGGTGAACATCGCCCCGTACACGCCGTTGGCGGTGTGGGTGAGGACCGCGTCCCGGTGCGCCTGCTCCGCCGCGGCCGACGGGTCGCCCGGATGCGTCCAGCCGTGAACATCGGCCCGGATCCGGGCACCGATCCACTCCCGGAACGGGTTGCGGTACCTGGCGGTGTGCGGGGGCTCGATTCCGTCGAGCAGGTTGCGGTAAGCGACCCGCTCGGCGGTGAACGTCCGGCCGGCCGGGAGTTCGTCGAGCCAGAGCCGGGCGAGATCGCAGGTGGTGAAGGACAGGCCGTACCGCTGGAGCAACAACACAGTCAGCAAGGGGTAGTTGAGGTCGTCGTCCTCCGGCATGCCGTCGATGTTCTCGGCCAGGGAGGTGGGTGCGGAGCGACGGTTCCAGGGGTAGGTGGCGGTCAGTTCGGCGGGCAGCCCCTTGGCGCTGAACCAGGTGGCCAGCGGCCAGTTGCCGGTGGCGCGGGCCAGCGCGCGGATGCCGGCGAGCGGCAGTTTCTCGACGGGTTTGCCGAGCAGGCAGCCGGCGGCCCGCCCCAGCCAGGCGGCGTGCAACTGGTCCTGACTCACCGGCGGCGGGTCCGTGCGGAGGGCCGGCCAGTTTGGGCAGGCAGCCCGGATCGCCATCAGCTCCGTCGGCTCGTCAGCCTCCAACGGTGATTCCAGCAGGGCGAGTTCGTCGAGCAGCCGTTCGGCGAGCGCGCGCAGCTCGGGGGCCGCAGGGGTCGATGCGCCCGCGCGCTCCGGGGCGGGGGCGCCGCCCGCCTCGTACCACCGGCGCGCGATGGCCCGCGCGTCCCGCCCGTCCTCGGCCGCCTGGCGCAGCTCGTGCCCGACCAGGTCCTCGGGCTGCACCCACGTCACCCGTACCTTCATCGCGTACCCACCAGCGCGGCGAACGCCGACTCGTGCGCGCGGCGTCGGGTCGTGTCCCGGACGAACACCTCGCGGGCGACGTCGGCCAAGGCCCGCGCGGGGGCGTGCAGATCGAGCCGGCTGGCCTCGGCGACCGTTTTCACCCAGCCGGCGGGGATCGCCTGCTCACCGTGGAGCGCGCCCGCGATCGCGCCGCTCATCGTGGCGATCGAGTCGCAGTCCCGGCCGTAGTTGACCGAGCCGAGGACCGCGTGCCGGTAGTCGCCGTCCGCGACCAGCAGCATGCCGAGCGCGATCGGGAGTTCCTCGATGGAGTGCAGGCGGGACGGCCGGCGGGCGCCGAGGGACGGGGCGCGGTAGTCGGGGCCGACGGTGTCGAAGGGCGCGACAGCGGTACGCAGCGGGGTCAGCGCCGACTCGAAGTCGCGGTGCCGTACGGCCACTTCGCACACCGCCTCGATGGCGGCACGCGTCCCGTCCTTGGCGAGCGACAGACAGGTGTCGACGACGGTGGCGGGCGTCGCGTCCGGGGCGCAGGCGGCGGCGACGGCCGCCGCGAGGACTCCGGCCGCCTCCCTGCCGTACGAGGACTGATGGGCGCCGGCGACATCCAGCGCCTCGGCGTACGCGGCCTGCGGGTGGGCGGCGTTGACCAGCCCGACCGGTGCCATGTACATCGCCGCACCGCAGTTGACGATGTTTCCGGAGCCCGCCTCACGCGGATCGGCATGCCCGTAGTGCAGCCGCGCGACGATCCACTTCTCGGCGAGGAAGATCCGCTGGAGCGGCAGCGCGTCGGCCTCCAGCTCCGGGATCCAGCGGGGGGTGGAGATCAGCTCCGGCACGAGATGGTCGGCGACCGCGTACGCGTCGAGATGGTCGCGCACGGCGCCGTACACCCGCACCAGCGCATGGGTCATCAAGGTGTCGTCGGTGACGTGTCCGTCGCCCTTGTGGTACGGGGCGATGGGACGGGCGGTACGCCAGTCGTCGCCGTCCCACGGGCCGACGACGCCGCTGATCCGCCCGCCGTGGCGTGCCACGATCTGCTCGGGGGACCGGCCCTCGACCGGACCGCCGAGCGCGTCGCCGACCGCGGCGCCGACGAGCGCTCCCGCGATCCGTTCATCAAGTGTGAGTGTCGTGGCCTTCGCCTCGGACCGCATGGGCGTCGTGGATGTCATGTCCGAATTGTCCACCCGCGGGCTTCGGTTTCGTGTCTGCCAGCAGCCCGGCGAGTTCGACGAGATCGGTCCCCGCGAGTCGGGGCAGCGCACACCCCGCCAGGGTGCGGCAGGCCTCGCGCCAGCCGTCCGGGAGGGCGCCGATGCCACCGAGCGCGCCGGTCAGGGCGCCGGCCAGCGCGGGCGCCGAGTCGGCCACCCGTGACAGGCATGCCGCCGCGGGAACGGCCTGGGCGATCTGGCCGCGGGCCGCGGTGGCCAGGGCGAGGGCGACCGGGACGGTCTCGGCGGCGGCGATCCCGTAGCTGTAGACGTGGTCCACGATCTGATGCTCCAGCACCGGTACGAGGGCGAACGCGCCGGCCGCCTCGCCGACGAAGTCGCGGGCGATCCGGACGGCGTGGGCGGCGTTGCGGGCGATCTCCGTGCCGTCGGGGAGCTGGGCGAGCGCGGCGTTCACCGCGGTGTCCACGTCCGCACCGCCCAGGGCCTCGGCGATCGCGGCCGCCATCGCGCGGGCACCGTGCACACCGTCGCCGTCCTGGGTGTAGCGGGCGTCGAACTCGGCGAGGTCGGCGGCTGCGGCGGGGTTTGCGGGGTGGACGACGGCGAGCACGGCGGCCCGTACGCAGGCCGCGTCGTCGAAGTAGTGCGGATTGTCGTGCCCGGTGGCGGGCGGGCGCAACCCGGCGGCGAGATTGCCGAGCCCGGCCCGCACCGAGATCCGGGCGCGCAGGGGCAGCACCGCGGACTCGACCTCGGGGGCACGGGCGGCAGCCGCGGCGACCTCGGCCGCCAGAGCGTTCCAGGCGACGTCGATGGCAGCCCGCATCCGGCGTTCGGGGGACAGCCCGTGCAGCGGACCGGCCGCCGAGGCGAGCACGGTCCCGGCGGCGAACGCCGCCCATTCGGCGTCGTCGGAGGGCCCGAGGCGCAGGGGTTCGGGCGGCTGGTTGAGCGCGATGGGCACGGGCAGAGTGGTCGTGGCGTTCTGCTCGGCGAAGGTGTCGAGCTCCCGGGTGAGGCGCCGGGTCCACTCGGGCATCCTGGCGGCCCGGTGCCGCGCGGCCGGCCACCCGGCGGCGTCCCCGGAAGCGAGCCCGAGCAACAGCCCCTCGATCCGGGCCCTGCGCCCGGGGGCGGGACGGGTACGGATACGGGAGGCGGCGGCGCGGGGGGCGTCGTGCGGGGCGTCCCGGTGAGGGTCCTCCTGAGTGCCGCGCGCGGTGGTCATCACCCCACCACCGTTCCGCCCGTGGTGGGGGAGACGGCGGACGGGGCGCCGGGCGGCGCGTACTCGGCGCCGGTGCCGGTGTCCCGCGCCGGGTCGCCCTCCGGCGTACCGGCGTCGTTCCGCGCGCCCTGGTACACCTCGTCCGCGTCGTCCGGGGTGAGCAACTCCGCGATGTCCAGAACGTGGTAGCCCCGCATCGACGGCAGGCAACTGCCCCGGACCGGGCCGATCGCCTCCCCCCAGTGCCGCGGAATCGCGGACGCCCCGTGCAGGGCGCCGGCCAGTGCCCCCGCCACCGCGGCCGTCGTGTCCGCGTCGCGGCCCATGTTGACCGCGGTCAGCACCGCCGTACGGAAGTCGCCGCGCGCCGCCGCGAAAGCGCCGAAGGCCAGGCCGACCGCCTCGGGCGCCAGGTCCGTCCACGGATAGCCGCCGACGACAACCGCGGAGCGCACCGCGCGTTCCCTGGTGAGCCGGTCGGGGTACGTGCGCTGTGCGGCCGCCACCGCGCGCCGCAGCGAGCGAGCTGTCCAGGAGTCCATGGGAACGACGGACAGCGCGGCGGCGATCACCGACGCGACCCCGGCACCCACCATCGCAGCGGCCACCCCGGCCGCCACCGCCTGACCGCCGTAGATGCCCTCCCCGTCATGGCTGACCCGCCCGTCCACCGCGACCAGCCGCGCCGCCTCGTCCGGCCGGCCCGCCGCGAAGACACCGAACGGCGCCGCCCGCATCGCCAGGCCGTCGCTCCAGGCATGCCGGTGCTGGGCGGAGATCGGGGCGGCGAGGCCCCGGCGCAGATTCTCCAGCGTGCCCCGCTCACTGAACCCGGCGCCGCGGAACGGCCCCTCGTCCAGGTCGGCGATCCACAGATGCCAGGCCCGCTCCACATGGGTGACGGTCAGCGCCGAACCGTGCCGGGCGAGCAGCAGACCGGAGAAGATCGCGTACTCCGTGTCGTCCGTACCCGCGGGGTCGTCGCTCACGAAGCCCTCGATCCGGCCCCAGCGACGACGGATCTCGGACGGCCGCAGATTCTCCGCCGGTGCGCCCAGCGCGTCACCGACCGCGAGACCGAGCAGGGAGCCCCGGGCCCGGTCGCCCAGGTCTCCCCGCGACACCTCGCCCCGGTCCGTGCCGCGCCGTACCGCCGCCTCCGTACCGCCCGTGGGCGGCTCTGCCGGATTTCCTGCAATCAACTCCATCGCGTCGACCCTTCGCTCACACCGAGCCAGTTCTCGTACCTGCTCGATCTGTGCCACGCGGAGCCCCGACAGAGGCCGATAATCGCAACAAAAGGGCCAGTCGGATGACGGCTCAGAGGCGGTGAGTCAGGCCGTACTTACCTGGTCACAGGGGCAGGTAAGTACGGCCTGCCTTGCTGGCGGGGGGCCTTTTTCGTGCGTACTTTCGATGGTGTTGAGCGGGGGCGGAGCGCGTGAAACCCGCTGCCGGAGAAGGGGAGAGCTGTGTCCATCATCGAGACCGACGCCGTACTGCACGAGGCGCACCGCGACAACCACAGCCACCGCGATGTGAACGGCGGCTGGCTGCGCCCGGCGGTGTTCGGCGCCATGGACGGGCTGGTCTCCAACCTCGCGCTGATGACCGGCGTCGCGGGCGGCGCCGTCTCCCAGCAGACGATCGTGATCACCGGTCTGGCGGGCCTGGCCGCCGGTGCGTTCTCCATGGCTGCGGGCGAATACACCTCCGTCGCCTCGCAGCGCGAGCTCGTCGAGGCCGAACTCGAAGTCGAGCGACGCGAGTTGCGCAAGCATCCCAAGGACGAGGAGCGGGAGCTCGCCGAGCTCTACGAGTCCCGTGGCGTCGAGCCCGGGCTCGCCCGCGAGGTCGCACGGCAGCTGTCGCGCGACCCGGAGCAGGCCCTGGAGATCCACGCCCGCGAGGAGCTCGGCATCGACCCGGGCGATCTGCCCTCGCCGCTCGTCGCCGCCGTTTCGTCGTTCGGCGCGTTCGCGCTGGGGGCCCTGCTGCCCGTACTGCCGTTCCTGCTCGGTGCGAGTGCGCTGTGGCCGGCCGTGCTGCTCGCGCTCGTCGGGCTGTTCGCCTGCGGTGCGGTGGTGGCCAGGGTGACGGCGCGCAGCTGGTGGTACAGCGGGCTGCGTCAGCTGGTGCTGGGCGGGGCCGCGGCGGCGATCACCTACGGTCTGGGCACGCTGTTCGGTGTGGCCGCCGGAAGCTAGTGCTCCTGGGCAAGAGCGTGACATCGAGCCCGTCCGGCGGAAGGCTCTGTCCCCCATTTGCCGGTCGGTCCTGTTTCCGTAACGCGTCCGCCGTCCGTGTGACGTACGTCTTGGCGTCCGCCTCTGGGCGGACGGCTTCACCCGGCGTAAAATGAGTCCCTATACAAGGCTGCGCATAGTTAGCCGTTACCTGGCGGTTTCGTTTCCCTTGCCGCCGGGCATGAGCCGTAGACACCGCAGGCAACGACGCCTGCTCTCTGCGGTCCCCCCGGGCGCCGATCCTCCGGCTGCGACCCACCCTCACCGCCTCACGCGGTGTCCGCATGTTGGAACGAGCTATCCGCTTCTTGAGAAGCGCCCCATCATGTAACCTGCACCAAATTTCGCAGAGGGCCAACGTCGTCCCTCGGCACTGCATATGCCACGACGACGACGGGAGAGCCGATGCGTACCGACGCCTGGTCGCCCATGGACGGTCGCCCCGCCCAGCAGGGGATGTACGACCCCCGTAACGAGCACGACGCCTGTGGCGTCGGGTTCGTGGCCACTCTGACCGGTGTGGCCAGCCATGAGCTGGTCGAGCAGGCGCTGACCGTACTGCGCAACCTCGAACACCGAGGTGCCACCGGATCCGAGCCCGACTCCGGCGACGGCGCCGGAATCCTCCTCCAGGTCCCGGACGCCTTCCTCCGCGACGAGGTCGCCTTCGACCTCCCCGAGGCCGGTGCCTACGCCGTCGGAATCGCCTTCCTGCCCGCGGACGACTCCACCGAGGCCGTCCAGAAGCTCGAGAAGATCGCCGCCGAGGAGGGCCTGAAGGTCCTCGGCTGGCGTGAGGTCCCGGTCAGCCCCGACCTCCTCGGCAGCGGCGCCCGCGCCACCATGCCCGAGTTCCGCCAGCTCTTCGTCGCGGACGGCGAGAGCGCCGGCATCGCGCTCGACCGCAAGGCCTTCGTGCTGCGCAAGCGTGCCGAGCGCGAGGCCGGGGTGTATTTCCCCTCGCTCTCCGCCCGCACGATCGTCTACAAGGGCATGCTCACCACCGGGCAGCTGGAGCCGTTCTTCCCCGACCTCTCCGACCGCCGCTTCGCCACCGCCGTCGCACTGGTCCACTCGCGCTTCTCCACGAACACGTTCCCGAGCTGGCCGCTCGCCCACCCGTACCGCTTCGTCGCGCACAACGGCGAGATCAACACGGTCAAGGGCAACCGCAACTGGATGAAGGCCCGCGAGTCCCAGCTCGCCTCCAGCCTCTTCGGTACGGAGCAGCTGGACCGGATCTTCCCCGTCTGCACCCCGGACGCCTCCGACTCCGCCTCCTTCGACGAGGTCCTGGAGCTGCTCCACCTCGGCGGCCGGTCGCTGCCGCACTCGGTGCTGATGATGGTCCCCGAGGCGTGGGAGAGCCCCGAATCCCAGAACGCCATGGATCCGGCCCGCCGCGCCTTCTACCAGTACCACTCCACGATAATGGAGCCCTGGGACGGCCCGGCCTGCGTCACCTTCACCGACGGCACCCAGGTCGGCGCGGTGCTGGACCGCAACGGTCTGCGCCCCGGCCGCTACTGGGTCACCGACGACGGCCTCGTCGTGCTCTCCTCCGAGGTCGGTGTCCTGGACATCGACCCCGCGAAGGTCGTCCGCAAGGGCCGCCTCCAGCCCGGCAGGATGTTCCTCGTCGACACGGCCGAGGGCCGCATCATCGAGGACGACGAGATCAAGGCCGGCCTCGCCGCCGAGCAGCCGTACCGGGACTGGCTGGAGGCCGGCGAGATCGAGCTGGAGGACCTCCCCGAGCGCGAGCACATCGTGCACACGCACGCCTCCGTCACCCGCCGCCAGCAGACCTTCGGCTACACCGAGGAAGAGCTCCGCGTCATCCTCGCGCCGATGGCCCGCACCGCCGGCGAGCCGCTCGGCTCCATGGGCACGGACTCGCCGATCGCCGCCCTCTCCGAGCGTCCGCGGCTGCTCTTCGACTACTTCACCCAGCTGTTCGCGCAGGTCACCAACCCGCCGCTGGACGCCATCCGCGAGGAGCTCGTCACCTCGCTGCGCTCCACGCTCGGCCCGCAGGGCAACCTGCTGGAGCCGACCGCCGCGTCGTGCCGCAGCGTCACGCTGCCGTTCCCGGTGATCGACAACGACGAGCTGGCCAAGCTGATACACATCAATGCCGACGGTGACATGCCGGGCATGAAGGCCGCCACGCTCTCCGGTCTCTACCGGGTCGGCGGCGGCGGCGATGCCCTCGCGGCGCGGATCGAGCAGATCTGTACCGAGGTCGACGCCGCCATAGAGGACGGCGCCCGTCTGGTCGTCCTGTCCGACCGGCACTCCGACGCCGAGCACGCGCCGATCCCGTCGCTGCTGCTCACCTCGGCCGTCCACCACCACCTCATCCGCACCAAGCAGCGCACCCAGGTGGGTCTGCTGGTCGAGGCCGGAGACGTCCGCGAGGTCCACCACGTCGCGCTGCTGATCGGTTACGGCGCCGCCGCGGTCAACCCGTACCTGGCGATGGAGTCCGTCGAGGACCTGGTCCGCGCCGGTACGTTCATCGAGGGCATCGAGCCCGAGAAGGCCATCCGGAACCTGATCTACGCGCTCGGCAAGGGCGTCCTGAAGGTCATGTCCAAGATGGGCATCTCGACCGTCGCCTCCTACCGGGGTGCCCAGGTCTTCGAGGCCGTCGGCCTGGACGAGGACTTCGTCGCGAAGTACTTCAACGGCACCGCGACCAAGATCGGCGGCGCCGGACTCGACGTCGTCGCCAAGGAGGTCGCCGCCCGGCACGCCAAGGGCTACCCCGCCTCCGGCATCTCCGCCTCGCACCGCGCGCTGGAGATCGGCGGCGAGTACCAGTGGCGCCGCGAGGGCGAGCCGCACCTGTTCGACCCGGAGACGGTCTTCCGCCTCCAGCACGCCACGCGCAACAAGCGGTACGACATCTTCAAGAAGTACACGGACCGGGTGAACGAGCAGTCCGAGCGCCTGATGACGCTGCGTGGTCTGTTCGGCTTCAAGAGCGACCGCGAGGCGATCCCGGTCGACGAGGTCGAGCCCGTATCCGACATCGTCAAGCGCTTCTCCACCGGCGCCATGTCGTACGGATCGATCTCCCGCGAGGCGCACGAGACCCTCGCCATCGCCATGAACCAGCTGGGCGGCAAGTCCAACACCGGTGAGGGCGGCGAGGACGCGGACCGGCTCTACGACCCGGCACGCCGCTCGTCCATCAAGCAGGTCGCCTCCGGCCGCTTCGGCGTGACCAGCGAGTACCTGGTCAACGCGGACGACATCCAGATCAAGATGGCGCAGGGTGCCAAGCCCGGAGAAGGCGGCCAGCTGCCCGGCCACAAGGTCTACCCGTGGGTCGCCAAGACCCGGCACTCCACCCCGGGTGTCGGTCTGATCTCGCCGCCGCCGCACCACGACATCTACTCCATCGAGGACCTGGCTCAGCTGATCCACGACCTCAAGAACGCCAACCCGGCGGCCCGCATCCACGTGAAGCTGGTCTCCGAGGTCGGCGTCGGCACGGTCGCCGCGGGTGTCTCCAAGGCGCACGCGGACGTCGTCCTGATCTCCGGCCACGACGGTGGAACCGGCGCCTCCCCGCTCACCTCGCTGAAGCACGCGGGCGGCCCCTGGGAGCTCGGCCTCGCCGAGACCCAGCAGACCCTGCTGCTCAACGGTCTGCGCGACCGTATCGTCGTGCAGACCGACGGCCAGCTGAAGACCGGCCGCGACGTCGTCATCGCCGCGCTGCTGGGCGCCGAGGAGTTCGGTTTCGCGACCGCGCCGCTCGTCGTCTCCGGCTGCGTCATGATGCGCGTCTGTCACCTGGACACCTGCCCGGTCGGCATCGCCACCCAGAACCCGGTCCTGCGGAGTCGGTTCTCCGGCAAGGCCGAGTACGTCGTCAACTTCTTCGAGTTCATCGCCAGGGAAGTCCGCGAGCTCCTCGCCGAGCTGGGCTTCCGTACGATCGAAGAGGCCGTCGGCCACGCCGAGCTGCTCGACACCGACCGTGCGATCACGCACTGGAAGGCGCAGGGCCTCGACCTGGAGCCGCTGTTCTACGTTCCCGAGCTGCCCGAAGGTGCCGTCCGGCACCAGCTGGTCGAGCAGGACCACGGTCTCGCCAAGGCCCTCGACAACGAGCTGATCAAGCTCGCCGCCGACGCCCTGAACGCGGAGAGCGCCGAGGCCGCCCAGCCGGTCCGGGCCCAGATCTCGATCCGGAACATCAACCGGACCGTCGGCACCATGCTCGGCCACGAGGTGACGAAGAAGTTCGGCGGTGCGGGCCTGCCCGAGGACACCATCGACGTCACCTTCACCGGCTCCGCCGGCCAGTCGTTCGGCGCGTTCCTGCCGAGCGGTGTGACGCTGCGCCTGGAAGGCGACGCCAACGACTACGTCGGCAAGGGCCTCTCCGGCGGCCGCGTCATCGTCCGCCCGGACCGTGGCGCAGACCACCTCGCCGAGTACTCCACCATCGCGGGCAACACCATCGCCTACGGCGCCACCGGTGGCGAGCTGTTCCTCCGCGGCCGGACCGGCGAGCGGTTCTGCGTCCGCAACTCCGGCGCGACGGTCGTCTCGGAAGGCGTGGGCGACCACGGCTGCGAGTACATGACCGGCGGTCACGCCGTCGTACTCGGCGAGACCGGACGCAACTTCGCCGCAGGCATGTCGGGCGGTGTCGCGTACGTCATCGACCTGAACCGCGACAACGTCAACGTCGGCAGCCTCGGTGCGATCGAGACCCTCTCCGACACCGACAAGCAGTGGCTGCACGATGTGGTGCGCCGCCACCAGGAGGAGACCGGTTCCACGGTCGCCGAGAAGCTGCTTGCCGAGTGGGACAGCGCCGACGGCGGTGTTTCCCGCTTCAGCAAGATCATCCCGTCCACCTACAAGGCAGTGCTCGCCGCCAAGGACGCCGCTGAGCTCGCCGGTCTCTCCGAACAGGAGACCACCGAGAAGATGATGGAGGCGGCGACCAATGGCTGACCCCAAGGGCTTCCTGACCACCGGGCGCGAGGCCGCCGAGACCCGCCCCGTGGGCGAGCGCGTCAAGGACTGGAACGAGGTCTACGTTCCGGGCTCGCTGCTCCCGATCATCAGCAAGCAGGCCGGCCGCTGCATGGACTGCGGCATCCCGTTCTGCCACAACGGCTGCCCGCTCGGAAACCTCATCCCCGAGTGGAACGACTACGCCTACCGCGAGGACTGGACCGCGGCGTCCGAGCGCCTGCACGCCACGAACAACTTCCCGGAGTTCACCGGGCGGCTCTGCCCGGCCCCGTGCGAGTCGGCGTGCGTGCTCGGCATCAACCAGCCGGCCGTCACGATCAAGAACGTCGAAGTCTCCGTCATCGACAAGGCGTGGGACAGCGGCGACGTAACCCCGCAGCCGCCCGAGCGGCTCTCCGGCAAGACCGTCGCCGTCATCGGCTCGGGCCCGGCGGGTCTCGCCGCGGCCCAGCAGCTGACCCGGGCCGGCCACACGGTCGCCGTCTTCGAGCGCGCGGACCGCATCGGAGGTCTTCTCCGGTACGGCATCCCCGAGTTCAAGATGGAGAAGTCGCACATCAACCGTCGCATCGAGCAGATGCGCGCGGAAGGCACCAAGTTCCGTACGGAGGTGGAGATCGGCAAGGACATCGACGCCGCCAAGCTCCGCCGCCGGTACGACGCGGTCGTCATCGCCGCCGGTGCCACCGTCTCCCGCGATCTGCCCGTCCCGGGCCGTGAGCTGAACGGCGTGCACTTCGCCATGGAGTACCTGCCGCTCGCCAACAAGGTGCAGGAGGGCGACCTGACGGTCTCCCCGATCACCGCCGAGGGCAAGCACGTCGTCGTCATCGGCGGAGGCGACACCGGCGCCGACTGCGTCGGCACCGCCCACCGCCAGGGCGCGCTCTCCGTCACCCAGCTGGAGATCATGCCGCGGCCGGGCGAGGACCGGAACGCCAACCAGCCCTGGCCGACCTTCCCGATGCTCTACAAGGTCACCTCCGCGCACGAGGAGGGCGGCGAGAGGGTCTACTCCGTCTCCACCACCCACTTCGAGGGCGACGAGGACGGCAACGTCCAGGCCCTGCACCTGGTCGAGGTGGAGTTCAAGGACGGCAAGCCGGCGCAGAAGCCCGGCACCGAGCGGAAGATCCCCGCGCAGCTGGTCACCCTCGCGATGGGCTTCACGGGCACCGACCGGTCCAACGGCCTGGTCCAGCAGTTCGGCCTGGAGCTCGACGGGCGCGGCAATGTCGCGCGCGACGCGGAGTACGCCACCAACGTCGACGGAGTCTTCGTCGCCGGTGACGCGGGCCGCGGCCAGTCCCTCATCGTGTGGGCCATCGCCGAGGGCCGCTCCGCGGCACGCGGTGTGGACCGCTTCCTGACCGGAGCCAGCGCACTGCCGGCTCCGATCCGCCCGACGGACCGTGCTCTGGTGGTCTGATCACGGCACACATAGACGTCCCGTACAAAGGCGTACGGAACTGAACGCGGCGCCTGCCCGTCCCCGACCGGACGACCTGGCAGGCGCCGTGGCGCGTCCGCACTCCCCGGGCGCACGGATGCCCACCATGAGCCCCTTGTACCCCCTGGCGGCGCCCCGCTCCGTTCTCCTACGATCGGGAAGGCATTCCACGGGGGAGGAGCGTGCCCATGACCGTGCACGGACGGCGCCTGGAGCGGTCCGTTGCCTGGATCCTGAAGAACATCGATGTCGTCATCGCCGCCGGAGTAGCGCTGACCATCGGTTTTCTGGACATCTTCGGCGATGTCGTCACCAGCGACGTGGCGTCCGGAGCGACCCTGGTCGTCCTCGGTGCCCTGGCGCTCGGTTCGATCGTGGAGCGGGTGCGCCAGCCTGCCGCGATCCAGGAGGCGATGGCCGGTACCCGCCGCGCGCTGGAGGACCTCACCATGGTCCGCTCGCTCTCCGGCAACGATGTCGGCGAGGCGTTGCGCACTGCCCGGCAGCACACCAATCTCTGGTACTTCAAGGGCGGAACCGGCACTTACTTACGGGCCGTCACCCTGCCGCAGTGCGTGGCCACCGCCAGGGAGCAGCGCTCCCAGCTCAACATGAAGATCGACATCATCAATCCGGACGACGAACGGATCTGCCAGGCGTACGCGCGGTTCCGGCAGATGTTCGCCAACCGCAGCAGCACCGGGCACGCCGGTCACTGGACCACCGACCGGGTGCGCAAGGAGTCGTACGCGACGGTGCTGGCCGCCTGCTGGTACCAGCGCAGGCTCACCACCCTGGACATTGCGGTGCACCTCTCCTCCGCCGTACCGACGCTCCGCTTCGATCTGTCCGAATCCTGTTTGATCATCACCCAGGACGACACCTCGCGGGTCAACCTCCTGGTCGAGCGGGAACAGCCGCTCTACGACTACTACGTCACCGAACTGCACCAGAGCCGGGAACAGGCCCTCGTGGTTCCGATGCGTGTGGAGGCGCCGCTGAGCGAGGAGCCCACCGTCGACGAGGCCCGCGGTCTCTTCGAGGCTCTTCAACTGCCGCTGCCCCGTGCGTTCACCGACAGCGACATCGGCGAAATCATTGTCAAGGCACTGCACGCGGAGGATCCCTACCGGAGGTGAGGCGCCCCCCGGCGCGACCCCATGGACTACGACGAGCTGGAAATGGCCCTCACCCACGGCGACACGGTCTCCCCGGACCCCCGTGGCTCCGCCGTCCGCGCGCTCACCGAAGTTGCCACCGGCGTCCGGGCGCTGCGCGCCGTACGCCACCCGCTCGGCTTCCTCTGCCTGCCGCTGCTGCGCGAGGGGCTGCGGGGGATCTGTGTCCATCTCTTCGACCCCGAGTACACGGCCGAGCCGGACACCGCGCCCTGGCATGCCCACAGCTGGGAGCTGCGCAGCCATGTCCTGTACGGGCGGGTCGCCAATCTGCCGGTACGGGTCAGCGGCACCGGGGACGAACCCACCCACCGGATCTTCGAAGTGCGCAGCGGGCCGGGCGGAGTGGACGAGATCGTTCCCACGCCGGTGCTGGTCCGCGGCGAACCGGGCCACGCGCACATCAGCGGCCCGGGTGAGACGTACACCCTCACCGCGGGGAAGTTCCACGCCACGTCCACCGAAGGCACGGGCCCGGCCGCCACACTCGTGCTGGGCCGGTCGATGCCCGGCCGGACGGATCTGTCGCTCGGCCCGCTCGACGGGCCGGCGCGCACCATGACGCGCCGGCTGTGCGACGAGGAACAGACGTTACGCACGGTCCGTACGGCGCTCAGGAGGTTCGATGGACACGTCGATGTCTGATCCGGAAATGGCCTCCGCGGCCGGCGGAGCGGGACCGTACGCGCGTGAGCGCGCGGTGGCGGTGGCCGCGGCCGAGGAAGCCGGAACCATGCTCCGGGACCGATTCCGGGCCCCGCTGACGGTCCGTACGAAGGACGCCTCGGGCGATGTGGTCACCGAACTCGACCTGGCTGCCGAGGAGATCGTGCTGAGCAGGCTGCGGCGGCACTTCCCGCACGACCGCATCCTGTCGGAGGAAGCCGGACTACTGGACGGGACCGGTTCCCGCACCTGGCTGGTCGATCCGCTCGACGGCACCAACAACGTGGCCATCGGACTGCCCGCCTACGTCGTGGGCATCGCGCTCTGCGTCGCCGGGGCGCCGGTGGTCGGAGTGGTCCACGAACCGCTCACCGGCCGGACCTGGCATGCGGTGTCCGGCCACGGCGCGCACAGCGATTCCGGTCCGCTCACCGGTCCCGACGGCAGGCTCCCCGCCCCCGGCCCGGTCATCGCCTGGACCCAGGGCCACGCGGTGGGCCGGGCCGATACGGCGGCCGCCGTGCTCCGCCAACACCTGGAGCTGCGCTGCCGGCGGGTGCTCCAGCTGTGGGCGCCGCTGCTGGGCTGGTCCATGCTGGCCCGGGGGACCATCGACGGTTTCGTCGGATACCGGGCCGAGGGGATCGACCTGCCGGCCGGGGCGCTGCTCGCGGCCGAGGCCGGGGTGGAACTGCGCACCCTGCACGGCGAGGTGTTCCGGCCCGGGTTCGCGGGATCCGGTGCGGACCGAAGCTTCGTCGCCGCCCGTACCGACACGCTCGACTACGTCCTCGCGCAGGTGGCTTCGGTGACCGGGCGGCGCGACCCCGGGCCGGCCGTCAGGTGATCAGCGCCAGCGCGCAGGTGGCGGCCGCCGTGCCGGTCACCGACAGCACCAGCCCGGTCCGCACGAACCGGCCCGTGTCGATCCGCGTCCCGTGCCAGCGACACCGTTCGAACCAGAGAAGGGTCGCCAGCGAGGCCCACGGAGTGATGACCGGTCCCGCGTTGACCCCGATCAGCAGGGCCAGCAACTGGTGGTGATTGCCCGCAGGAATGACCGCCTCACCCGCCACGTACGCCGGAAGGTTGTTCAGTACGTTGGACACCCCCGCGCCCACCCCCGCCGACCTCAGCATTCCGGCCCATCCGTCGTCCGAGCCGAGCGCCGACGCCAGCAGCGCGTGCAGACCGTGCGCGTTGACCGTCTCCACCACCAGGAACATCCCGGGAACCAGCACCAGCAGCCGCCACGGGACCAGTGACAGCCGCAGCTCCGCTCTGCGGCGCAGCGCGAAGGCCGCCACGACGATCAGCATCGCCACCGTCGACGCGGCCCACAGCGGCACGTCGGCGAGCAGGATCGCCAGCAGAAAACCGGCGCACGCCACCGAACAGATCCGCAGCAGCACCGGATCGCCGGGGGTCGAGGCGGACGGCGGGGTGTACCGGTCCTGCCCCCGGCGGCCTCGGCGCCAGTAGAAGGCCCACAGACAGGCGGCCGTCACCCCGACCGTGACCAGCTGAGGCAGCCACATCACGGCGGCCAGTCCGGACGGCGACAGCGCCACCCGGTCCGCCGCCAGCAGATTCGTCAGGTTCGACACCGGCAGCAGCAGGCTCGCGGTGTTGGCCAGCCACACCGTCGTCATCGCCAACGGCACCGCCGCGATCCCCACCCGGGTGGCCAGTGCCAGCATCACCGGAGTGAGGAGCACCGCGGTCGTGTCCAGATTCAGCGTGACCGTGGTGAGCGAGGCGAACAGCACACAGAGCCCGAACAGCAGCGCATAGCTGCCCCGGCCCGCCCGCGCCACCCAGGTCGCCACCACGTCGAAGACCTGGGCCCGGCCGGTCAGTTCGGCCAGCACGATCACCGAAGCCAGGAACACCAGCAGCGGACCGATACGCCGCAGCTGCGCCGCCGCCGGGTCCGCGGGAAGCAGCCCCGTCGCCACCGCGCCCACCCCGAGCACGAGCAACCCGCCGGCCAGCCAGTCCAGCGGATGCAACAGGCCGAGGCTTTTGGGCAGCCTGGTTCGCAGCCGCTGCGGCGAAAGGTCTTCTACCATGGAGTAATGGTGGCAGACAGCGAACTGGGTTTATCAGTAAGCGAGTTCGATTTTTTCATCAGCTATTCGCCGGCTGATGAACAGTGGGCCTCATGGATAGCGTGGTCGCTGGAGGACGCCGGATACCGCACCGTCCTCCAGGCGTGGGACTTCGTGCCCGGCACCAATTTCATCGACTACATGGACCGCGGAGTCAGCGAGTCCACCGCCGTCATCGCCGTGCTCTCCCGCCATTACGAACGCTCCACCTACGGCCGCATGGAATGGCAGGCAGCGCTCCGCGCGGCCCCGGAGGCACCGGAGCGACGGCTGCTGACCGTTCGGGTCGACGACATCCCCATCGAGGGACTCCTCGCCACCATCACCTATGTCGACCTGGTCGGCATCGCCGACGCGGACACCGCGCGCTCCCTGCTGCTGAACCGGGTGGGACAGGCGATGGACGGGCATGCCCGGCCGGTCCGCCGCCCCGGCTACCCCGGCTCCGGACCGTCCGGCAGAGGTGTCTTACTGCCCGGGCAGGACCCGTACCCCGCCGACCCGGACCACCTGCCCGGCCGCAGGCCCGGCGGCCCCGGCTGGGCGGGCCGGCGCAGACCCGCCCGCGCCCCCGGATACCCGCCCGCCACCGGCGCCGGCGTGGCCCGCGACACCGTCACCGTCCTCCACCTCGCCGGACCCGGCTTCGGGCGCGGCCGGGAACCCGACGCCCTCAGCCGGCAGCTGCGAGGCGACATCGTCGAACTCCGGGACGCCGGGGCACCCGCCCCCGATCTGCTGGTCGTCACCGGTGACCTCACCGCGTCCGGCAGCCCCCGCGAGTGCGACCAGGCCCTCAGCTTCCTGACCGCGATCCGATCCCAGCTCGACCTGCCGCCGCAGCGGGTCATGGTGGTGCCCGGCGCGCAGGATGTGAACCAGGCCGCCTGCCGCGGCTACTTCCACACCTGTGAGGCGGACGAGGTCGCCCCGCAGCCCCCGTACTGGCCCAAGTGGCGCCACCACACCCGGCTTTTCCGCAGCTTCTATCACGGGCTGGACACCGTCTTCGACAGCGACCAGCCCTGGACCCTGTTCCCGGTCCCCGAACTCAGCACCGTGGTCGCCGGGTTCAACTCCTCCATGGCCTTCAGTCACCGCCCCGACGACCAGTACGGCGCCATCGGCCGCGACCAGGCCGCCTGGTTCGCCGAGGCCCTGCGCGGATACGAGGAGGAGGGCTGGCTGCGGATCGGAGCCGTACGCCACCCGCTCACCGCCGCCCGCCACTACGCCGACGCCACCAGTGGACCCGGCGCGCTGCGGGACGCGGACGCCCTCACCCGGCTCACCGGCCCCCGGCTCAACCTCCTGCTGCACGGGCCCACCGGCGGCCCCCGCACCACCGGCGGCGAACCGAGCCACACCACGGTCGCGGCGGGGCCCGCGCGGCTTCCGGTCTTCGGCGCCGCGGCCCCCGCCCGCTTCCAGCTCCTGCGGATCGCCGCGGACGGCGTCACCCGCTGGGACGACCGCACCACCGCGGCGGCCCCCGTCCGGCTGCCCGGCGAATGGCGCCGTACCGGCCGGGTCTTCCCGGTCCCCGGCCCGGCCGCCATCCAGGCCACACCCGACTTCGACCGGCCGGCCACCGACGCACCCGTCGACTCCCTCACCGAACGCGTCAAGGAGATCTGCCTGGCCCGCAGAGACGGTGTACGGCTGCGCGACATCCCCCGCCGCGACCCCGCCGACATGGCCCAGATCATGGCCACCTGGCAGGAGGACGGAGTGGTGCGCCAGCAGCGCATCGCCGTCCACCCGGGCGTTCCCACCGAGGCCGAACTCGACCGGTTCACCGCCCAGGTGCACGCCACCGGAGCGGCGGCCGACGCCGTGCTGGTGCACGCGGGGGACGCGCCCGACCAGGCGCTGCGCGACCGTGCCGCCACCCGCACGGTCCGCATCAGGCTGCGCAGTTTCGTCGAGTTCCAGGGGCTGCTGGACCTGCGCGGCTACGTGGCCACGCAGACCGCCCGGCTGAACAGCAGCGAACAGTACCCGCCCGCCCGCTACCTCCCGCAGCGCTACCGCGACGCCGACCGGCCCGAAGGCGCCGAACACACCGGGCTTGTCGAGGACCTCATCGACCTGCTGGAGAGCGACCACGGCCGGTTCCTGCTGCTCCTCGGCGACTTCGGCCACGGCAAGACCTTCGCCCTGCGTGAGCTGGCCCGGCGCATTCCCGAACAGCTCCCGCACCTCACCCCGCTGCTCATCCCGCTCAACACCCTGGACCGCGCCCACAGCCTCGAAGGGCTCGTCGCCGCCCACCTTGCGGGCCACGGCGTCGACACCATCGACCTGCGGGCCCTGCGCTACATGCTTGCCCAGGGCCGCGTCGTCCTGCTCTTCGACGGATTCGACGAACTCGTCAACCGGGTCAGCTACGACAGGGCCGCCGACCACCTCCAGGTCCTTCTCGATGCCGCCGTCGACCGGGCGAAGATCGTCGTCAGCAGCCGCACCCAGCACTTCAAGTCCCACGACCAGATCCTGACCGCGCTCGGCGAACGCGTCGGGCTGCTGCCCCAGCGCCGCATCCTCGCCGTCGAAGGGTTCACGCCCGACCAGGTCCGTTCCTACCTCGTCCGCACCTACGGCGACGAACACCAGGCCGAACAGCGGTTCCAGCTGCTGCGCAACATCCCCGACCTGCTCACCCTGTGCGGCAACCCCCGGCTTCTCTCCTTCGCCGCGGCCCTCAGCCCGGACCGGCTGCGCGCGGTCGCCGGAGCGGGCCGCACCCTCAGCCCCGCCCGGCTCTACGAGGATGTCTTCACCTCCTGGATCGACTACGAGGAACAGCGCGGCCAGGGCGGCGCGGGCGCCGCACCCGGACTCGGCGCTGCCGCGCTGTGGTCCTCCGTCACCGCGCTCGCCCTGCGGCTGTGGGAGTCCGGTCGTACCGCGCTGCGCCTGGACGAACTGACCGAGACCGTGGCCACCGCCCTCGGCGGACTCACCGGGCCCACGCCGGCGCCCTCCACGCTCTCCACCGCTGAACAGGCCCAGGCGGTCGGTGCCGGCAGCCTGCTGGTCCGCAGCGACGACGGAGTGTTCCAGTTCATCCACGGCTCGGTGCTCGAATGGCTGGTCGCCCGGCAGGCCGCGCGGCAGCTCGACGAGGGCCAGGACGCGCTCCTGGCCGCGCGTCCGTTCAGCCAGCTCGCCGTCGAATTCCTCTGCGACCTCGCCGACCACGAGACCTGCGCCGACTGGGTCCGCGACACCCTCGCCCCGGACGGCCCCGTCGTCAGCGAAGCGGCCCGCCGCAACGCGCTGCGGATCGGTGACCGGCTCCGGGTACCCGCCAACGCCGACCTGCGCGGCGCGCGGCTGGCCGGCGAGGACCTTTCATACCGGGACTTCTCCGGCGCCGACCTCTCCGGCGCGGACCTGACCGACGCCCGTCTCACCGGAGCCAACCTCTCCGGTGCCGTACTCCGCGACAGCAGGCTCGCCGGCGCCCGGCTCGACCACGCCGACCTCTCCCGGGCGGACCTGACGGGCGCCGACCTCACCGGCAGCCGCCTCACCCGCGCCGAACTCACCGGCGCCGAACTCACCGGGAGCCGCTGGCACCGGGCCGCGCTGATCGCACCGATCCTGGACGACGCCGTGCGCCGGGCGCCCGAGCTCCGGGCCGCGGCCATCGCCCCGGGCATGCCCGTCGAAGCCGGATATCGGCCGTCGGCCGTCGGCGTCCCCTACGGATTCGACATGCGGACCAGCAGACTCCCCGAACCCATCGCCTACAGCCCCGACGGGGAACTCCTTGCCGTCGGCAGCGAGGACGGCGGCGTGCTGATCTGCGGCGCGGACACCGGCCGGGCCCTGCGCACGCTGCAGGGCCACTCCGGACGCGTGTACGCGGTGAAGTTCGCCGGCGACACCATCGCGACGGGCGGCTCCGACGGCACCGTACGCCTGTGGGACCCGGTCTCCGGGGCCTGCCGCCACCGGCTCGACGTCCATCCCGAAGGGGTGTGGCCGCTCGCGCTCGACCCGGAGGGCACCCTGGTCGCCACCGGAGACCGCGAGGGCCTGGTCACCGTCTGGTCCGTGGCCACCGGGCGGCCCCTGCACCGGCTTCCCGGTCACACCGCCCCGGTCTACACGGCCGTGTACTCCCCGGACGGACGCACCCTGATCACCGGGGACGCCGGGGCCCGGCTCCGCCGCTGGAACCTGTCCGACGGCTCCGCCGACGGTGAACTGACCGGCCATCAGGGCGCCGTCTACCGGGCCAGGTTCAGCCCCGACGGCACCCTCCTGGCCACCGCCGACCAGGGTGCGGCGGGCGGCGGTACGGTACGGATCTGGCGGGCCGAGGACGCCCGGCTGTTGCACACGTTCACCGGTCACACCGGACGCGTGTACGCGCTCGATTTCCACCCCGACGGAACTCTTCTGGTCAGCGGTGACACCGACGGCCAGGTCCGCCTCTGGGACCCGGTCGTCGGCACCCCCGCGGGAACCATGGAACACTGCGCCGGCGCGGTCTACCAGGTGCTCTTCCACTCCTCCGGGAAGCTCCTCACCTCCTGCGACAGCAGTGGCCAGGTCCGTCTCTGGAAGGTCTCCGGCACTCCCCGCACGGGCCGCACCGTCGCCCTGCACGACCGCCAGCCCACCGCGCACCGGGGCTCCGCGTGGGCCTGCGCCTTCCGTCCGGGGGACCGGCAGCTCCTCACCGTCGGCAACGATGGCGGTGCCCAGATCTGGGACGCCGATACCGGGCACGGCCGCCGCATCCTGCGTGGCCACGGCCGCCGGGTCACCGGACTCTCGTTCAGCGCCGACGGCACCCAGCTCGCGGCGGCGGGGAACGACGGAACGGTACGGCTGTGGGAAACCCGGACCGGCCGGCGTACCACTGAGCTGACGGGCCGGGGCAACCGCCTGGTCTCCGCCTTCTTCAGCCCGGCCGAGGAAATCCTGGCCACGGCGAGCAACGACGGCGACATCTACCTCCGCAGCGCATCGGACGGTGCCCACCTGCGCGAGGTGGACGCCGAGACCGAGCACATCTGGGCTGGGGCGTTCAGCGCCGACGGCTCCCTCCTCGCCACCGCCAACGACGACGACACCGTCCGCCTCTGGTACCGCTCGACCGGCGCACCCGTCGCCACCCTGACCGAGCATCGGGGCCGGGTCCGCTCGATCGCCTTCTGCACCGGCCCCGGAGGCGAGCTCGCCACCGGCTGCGACGACGGGGTCGTACGTCTGTGGAGTCCCGGCACGGGCGAGCTCCTGGCGGAACTGCGCGAGCACACGGACCGGGTGTACGGGGTGGCGTTCGGACCCGGTGGCGCATGGCTGGCCACGGCGGGCTGGGACGGCCGCACGGTCGTGTGGCGGGACGGCGTCCCGGAGCTTCGGCTGACCGGACACACCGGCAAGCTCTGGGCCGTCGCGGCGCACCCCGTACGCCACCTGCTCGCCACGGCGGGTGACGACCGCACGATCGGGCTGTGGCACGCGGAGTCGGGCGAGCGGCTGGCGGCGCTCGACGGCCACGCCGGACGAGTCCTCTCCCTCGCGTTCAGCCCGGACGGGCGCACCCTCGCGAGCGCGGGAGAGGACGGCACGGTACGCCTGTGGACCCTTTCCGTCGACCGTACGGTGCCCGAACCCACGGCCACCCTGATCGGACTGCCGGGCGGCTGGGCGACGCTCACCCCGGCCGGGGGCTACAAGTACGACGGCGATGTGGCCGGCGAGTTCTGGCATGTGGTGGGCATGTCCCGGTTCGCCCCCGGCGAGCTGGATCCGTATCTGCCGGGGGTGAACCGGCTGGCGCTGGGCGAAGCCCTCTGAGGGGACACGGCCGGGGCGGTGCTCACGCACCGCCCGTCAGCGCGGACGTCTTGAGCACCACCAGCAGCACCAGCACGGCGAGCAGCACCACACCCGCGGCGGCCTGGATCGTCGTACGCCGTTTCGCCGGGGCGTACGCGTATGCGACCGTGACGATGCCGCCCGTCAGCAGCCCGCCCAAGTGGCCCTGCCACGAGGTGAATCCGGCCGAGATCAGCATCCAGATCAGGAACCCGGCCATGAACCGGTTCACCGCCTGCATGTCGCGTCCGAGGCGCCGGTTGATGACGTAGAACGCCGCGCCGAGACCGAAGATCGCACCCGAGGCACCCACCGTGCCGTCGAACGGCGCGATCAGATAGACGAGGACCGAACCGCCCAGCGCGGACAGCAGATACAGCGCGAGGTAGCGGGCCCGGCCCAGCTGCTCCTCGACGACCCGGCCCAGATTCCACAGCGCGTACATGTTGAAGAGGATGTGCAGCACTCCGAACGGCAGCGAGCCGAAGGACGACGCGCCCGGCGGGAGATGCAGGAAGGCCCCGGTCAGCAGCCGGTACCACTCGCCGTCCACCACACCGATCACATCGAAGCCGGGGAATTTCCCGGCCTCGTAGACGTACTGGCCTCCGTCCGGGCCGTCCAGCCCCGCACCGAGCATCGCGAACCGGTCGACGATCCCCGGACGGACCAGCTCGCCCAGATACGCCAGGATGTTCAGGCCCATCAGCACATACGTGACGAGCGGCACCGCGGTCCTCGCCACCGCACCGCCGAACACGGTGCGGGCCTGCCGGACCGAGCGCTGCCCCTCCTTCACGCACTCCACGCAGTGGTGACCGACAGCGGCCTCACGCATGCAGTCGGGGCAGATGAACCGTTCACAGCGGGTGCAGCTCACATACGTCTCGTACGACGGATGGCGATAGCAGGTGGTGACCGCGGCCTCCACGGCAGGCTCCTTCACGGGTGGGCGGACACGAGCGGCCGGTGGGGACGGCGGCGATCAAGATAGCGAACACCGCCGCCCCGGGCATATCCGGGTGCCTTACGCTCAGGGTTCTGACACACCGAGATCGGAGAATCCGCATGGCCGGCTCGTCCGCCGCAACAGGTCCGGCCATCAGCCTCCGCAAGATCGAGGAGACCGCACCCGCGCTGGTCGGCCTCTACAGGAGTGCTTCCGTCCCGCTGACGAAGCACGGCATGACCGGGGAGCGCGCAGCGGTATATCTGGTGCTCGACTACTCCGGCTCCATGAAGGAGTACTACAAGGACGGCAGCGTCCAGGCCCTGGCGGACCGGGTGCTGGGTCTTTCGGCACATCTGGACGACGACGGCCGTGTACCGGTCGTCTTCTTCTCCACCGATGTCGACGCCGTCACCGACATCGCACTGGACAATCACCGCGGCCGGGTCGAGGCGATCGTGGCGGGCCTGGGGCACATGGGGAAGACCAGCTACCACCTGGCCATGGACGCCGTCATCGACCACTACATCGACAGCGGCTCGACCGCCCCCGCGCTCGTCGTCTTCCAGACGGACGGCGGCCCGATCAGCAAGCACGCGGCGGAGCGCTATCTGTGCAAGGCGGCGAAACTGCCACTGTTCTGGCAGTTCATCGGCTTCGGTAACAAGCGGAGTACGCAGTTCGACTTCCTGCACAGGCTCGACGAACTGGCCGTACCCGCCAAGCGCCCCATAGACAACGCAGGCTTCTTCCACGCCGGACTCGACCCGCGCAAGGTCCCGGACGCCGAACTGTACGACCGGCTGGTCGCCGAATTCCCGCAGTGGCTGGCCGCGGCCCGGGCACAGGGGATCGTCAAGTGACGGCCCGGGTGCTGCGGGCGGCCGACCGCACGGCCACGCCCTGGAAGAACGGCGGGGGAGTCACCCGCGAGATCGCGGCGTCCCCCGAGGGCGCGCCGCTGGACGCCTTCGACTGGCGGGTCAGCCTCGCCGATGTGTCCGGGGACGGGCCGTTCTCCTCGTTCCCCGGGGTCGACCGCACACTGACCGTGGTCGAGGGCGCCGGGATGGACCTCATGGTGGGCGGCGAGCACCACATCGTCGACGAGCAGTACTGGCCGCACGACTTCGCCGGTGACCTGGAGACGGAGGGCAGGCTGCTCGGTGGCCCGGTCGTGAACCTCAATGTGATGTACCGCAGGGAGCGTACGAGCGCGGAGGTCGCGGTGGTACGCGGCACCGTCCGGCTGTCGGTGCCTCGGGGCGGGACGGTTCTGGCCGTCGCGCTGGAGGACGGTGCGGTGGTCGACGGCCAGGACATCGAACTTGACCGCTACGACGCGTTGTTGGCGCAGGGCGAATCGCCGGGAGTGCTGCGGACGCTGGGTTGGGCGCTGGTGGTCACCCTGTCGGTCGGATGACGGGCACCCGGCGGATGGCGGGAGCCCGGAAGTTGCGCGGCCGATCGGGTGCAGCCGGGAAAAGCAGACAGAAGATGTCGGGATTCCAGGGTTCCATGGACGCATGACATCGAGTTCCTGGGAAGAGTTCCAGTCGGCGGAGCCGGCCTTCGCCGACACCGTCCGGGCCCGCTTCCAGCAGTACAAGCACCACGTCCTGGCGACCCTGCGCAAGGACGGATCGCCGCGCGTGACCGGCCTCGAAGTGGATTTCCGGCTGGGTGAGCCGTTCCTCGGCATGATGCCGAACTCGCGCAAGGCGCTGGACCTGCTGCGCGATCCGCGGTTCGCGGTGCAGGCCAACCCCGGACCGGACGCCGAGATGGCCGACGGGGACGTCCGGCTCTCCGGCCGCGCGGTGGAGATGACCGACCCCGCCGTGCTGGCCCGCTTCATCGAGGAGGTGAAGCCGCCGGAACCCTTCCATCTCTTCCGGGTGGAGCTGACCGAGGTGGTACGCACCGGTCTCGAACACCCTGGTCATCCAGGTATGGCGCCCCGGTCACCCGCTGCGCACCTTCCGAAGGGGCAACGACGACGGCTCACTGAACGAAATCTCCTGACGCAGGGGGCCGGGCCGCAGGCGCGGCCGGCCCGTCGGCGAGCACCCGCCCGCGGCAGGCCCCCGGCGTCCCCCACGCCTCCCGCAGGGGTCGCGCCTTGCGCAGCCACAGCGACAGGTCCAGCTCCTGCGTGTACCCCACCGCGCCGTGCAACTGCAGTGCCGCCCGCGCCGCCGCGTACCCCGCCTCGCCCGCCGTCACCTTGGCCGCCGCCACCTGCGCACCGGCGTCCGGCGCCTCCCCGGCGAGCGCGAGCGCCGCCCCGTACAGCAGCGGGCGGGCGAACTCCAGCCCGATCAGCGTGTCCGCGAGCCGGTGCTTGACCGCCTGGAAGGAACCGATCGCCGTACCGAACTGGGTGCGCTGCTTCACATACGCGACCGTGGCCCGCAGCAGCGCCTCGCCCGTGCCGAGCGCCTGCGCGGCCGTGGCGAACGCCGCCCACCGAGCGGCTCGCCCCGAGGCCTGCGCCACCCGGGGCCCGGATGCGAGCAGTTCCCCGCCCGGCCCGGGGCACCACAGCCGCCGGGCCGGGTCGGACGACACGCTGAGCGCGCCGGGCCCGGGTGCGAGTCGCAGCTCGTCGCCGGTCACGGTGAACACCGCGTCGACGGCGTCCGCGTCCAGCGCATACGGCCCGTACCCGTCCAACCGGAGCGTCGCCGATGCCGCACCGGAGGCCAGCCGCGGTAGCCACTCCTTGGCCGCCGCGCCACCCACACCCCCCAGCAGTACCCCGGCCGCAACCGTCTCCACGACCGGCCCCGGCACCGCGTGCCGCCCCAACTCGGTGAAGGCGACAGCGAGTTCGACCGGCAGCGGTCCGACGCCGTCGTACGTTTCCGGTATCGCCAGGGCGAACACCCCCGCCTGCGCCAGCCGCGCCCACAGGGCCCTGCCCGGTCCATGGTTCCCGGCGGCCCAGACGCGTACCACCGCAGGGGTGTCCGAGGCGGTCAGCATCGCGTCCAGCGAGCGGGCGAACTCCCGCTGCTCGTCGTCGAGGAGGAAACGCATCAGCGCCGTCCCTTCGGCAGGCCGAGCAGCCGCTCGGCGATGATGTCGCGCTGGATCTCGTTCGTACCGGCGTAGATGGGGCCCGCGAGGGAGAAGACGTACCCCTCGGCCCACTCGGACTCCGCCAGCTCCGCGTCCGGGCCCAGCAGATCGAGCGCCGTCTCGTGCAGAGCGATGTCGTACTCGGACCAGAACACCTTGTTCAGGCTGGACTCCGCGCCGATGTCCGCCCCCGCCGCGAAGCGTGAGGCGTTGGTGCAGGTGAAGAGCTGATACGCGCGCGCCCCGATCACCGCGTCCGCCACCCGGTCCCGCAGCGCCGTGTCGGACGGGTCGCCGTGAGTGCGCCACAGCCCGGCCAGCCGGTCCGCGGCGGCCAGGAAGCGGCCGGGGGAGCGGAGCGTCAGTCCGCGCTCGTTGCCCGTTGTCGACATGGCGATACGCCAGCCCTGTCCGGGCTCCCCGATGATGTCCTCGTCCGGTACGAACACCTCGTCCAGGAACAGCTCGGCGAAGGCGGGCTTGCCGTCGAGCCGCCCGATCGGCCGGACCGACACCCCCGGCGCCGACAGGTCGAACAACAGATACGTCAGCCCGTGGTGCGGCTTCGCGGCCTCGGGATCCGTACGGAAGATGCCGAACGCCCGGTCCGCGAACGCGGCCCGCGAGGACCAGGTCTTCTGCCCCGAGAGCAGCCAGCCGCCGTCCGTGCGCACCGCCCGCGAGCGCAGTGACGCCAGGTCCGAGCCCGACTCCGGCTCGGACCAGGCCTGCGCCCAGATCACCTCCCCGCTCGCCATCGACGGCAGGACCCGGGCCCGCTGTTCCCTCGTGGCGTGGTCGAAGAGCGTCGGGGCGAGAAGGCTGATGCCGTTCTGCGAGACCCGGCCGGGGCCGCCCGCCGCGTAGTACTCCTCCTCGAATGTCAGCCACCGGAAGATGTCGACGCCCCGGCCGCCGTACTCGGCCGGCCAGGAGACGACCGACCAGCGGTCCGCGTAAAGCCGCGCCTCCCACTCCCGGTGCGCGGCGAAGCCCTCGGCGGTCTCCAGGGACGGCAGCGGCTCGGTGGGTACGTTGGCCCGCAGCCACTGCCGCGCCTCGGCCCGGAACTCCTCCTCCTCGGCCGTGTACGACAGATCCATCACGCACCCGCCTTCTTCATCGAGGCGATGTCCATGCCGCCGAGCGGGTCCGCCGCCGTCTCCGCGTTGTGCGCATGGGCGAGATGATGCAGCCCGAAAGCCGAGTCGATGCCGGTGTGCAGCCCCTGAAGGTCCTCGGCCTGGTTGACCGCACGCTTGGTGAGGGCCAGTCCCAGACGCGGCATCCCGGCGATCCGCAACGCCAATTCATGGGTACGTCCGGCGAGTGCGCCGCGCTCCACCACCTCGTTCACCATGCCGACCTCGTACGCCCGGCGGGCGCTCATCCGGTCGCCGGTGAAAAGGAACTCCTTCGCGATCCGGGGCGGCATCACCCAGGGGTGTGCGAAGTACTCGACGCCGGGGATGCCCATCCGCACCACCGGATCGGCGAAGAAGGCGTCCTCGCTCGCCACGATCAGATCGCAGATCCAGGCGAGCATCAGCCCGCCGGCCACACACGCGCCCTGGACGGAGGCGACGACCGGCTTCGGCAGCTCGCGCCAGCGCCTGCACATGCCGAGATAGACCTCCGACTCACGGGCGAAGCGGCTCTCCGCGCCGGTCTTGTCGGAGTGGTCCCACCACAGACCGGCCCTGCGCTCGAAGGGCAGATGCGCATCGCGCCCGGGCGTGCCGATGTCATGGCCCGCCGAGAAGTGCTCCCCGGCGCCCGCCAGTACGACCACCTTGACCTCGGAGTCCTCGGCGGCCCGGTAGAACGCGGCGTCCAGGGCGTAGGTCATCGCCGAGTTCTGGGCGTTGCGGTAGCGCGGGCGGTTCAGCGTCACGTACGCGACCGGGCCCCGGCGCTCGTACAGCACGGGATCGGACTGGAGGTCACCGGCGTCACCGGCAGATGTGTCGTGGGCATCGAGCATCGGCTCATCCTTCCCTAACAAGTGTTTGGTAGGTTAACGTACGAGCATGAGGACCGTCGAGGATCCGCGGGCCGAGACCGAGGAGGCGCGGGCGTGAGCGCACCGCAGTACGTACCCGGACACGGCCTGCTGGCCGGCCGCAGCGCCGTCGTCACCGCAGCCGCGGGCGCCGGAATCGGCGGCGCCACCGCCCGTAGACTCCTTGAGGAGGGCGCCCGCATCGTCATCGGCGACGCGCACGCCCGCCGGCTGATGGAGACCGAGCAGGCGCTCGCCGAGGAGTTCGGCGCGGACCATGTCGCGTCACTGCCCTGCGACGTCACCGACGAGCCCCAGGTCCAGGCACTCTTCGCGCTCGCCGAACAGACCCACGGCGGCCTCGACATCGTCGTCAACAACGCCGGCCTCGGCGGCACCGCCGAACTCACCGAGATGACCGACGAACAGTGGACCAAGGTCCTCGACGTCACGCTGAACGGCACCTTCCGTTGCACCCGGGCGGCCCTGCGCTCGCTCAAAGCGGCGGGCCGCGGCGGCATCGTCGTCAACAACGCCTCTGTCGTCGGCTGGCGCGCCCAGAGCGGCCAGGCCCACTACGCCGCCGCCAAGGCGGGCGTCATGGCGCTCACCCGGTGCGCCGCGATCGAGGCCGCCGGGTACGGCGTACGTGTCAACGCCGTCGCCCCCAGCCTCGCCATGCACCCGCACCTGGTGAAGGTCACCTCCGCCGAACTCCTCGACGAACTGACCGAGAAGGAGGCATTCGGCCGCTACGCCGAGCCGTGGGAGATCGCCAACGTCATCGTCTTTCTCGCCAGCGGCTACTCCTCCTACATGACGGGCGAGGTCGTCTCCGTCAGCAACCGGCATGCCTGACGGGAGGGCGGCCGGGCGGAGAATGGGCGGGTGCCTACCAAGAAGAAGCCCCAGGTGACCCCCTCGCCCGAGCGTCGCCGCGAACTGCTCGCCACCGCCGCCGAGGTGTTCGCCGCGCAGGGATACAACGCCACCACCGTCCGCAGAATCGCGGACGCGGCCGGGATGCTCGCGGGCAGCCTCTACTACCACTTCGATTCCAAGGAATCGATGATCGACGAGATCCTCTCGACCTTCCTCACCGAACTCTGGGACGGGTACGACGCGGTGCTCGCCGCCGGACTCGGACCCCGGGAGACCATCGAGGCCCTCGTCACCGAGTCCTTCCGGGAGATCGACCGGCACCGCGCCGCCGTCGCCATCTACCAGAAGGAGTCCAAGCACCTGGCCACCCAGCCGCGCTTCCAGTACCTCGTCGACTCCCAGCAGAAGTTCGAGAAGGCCTGGCTCGGCACGCTGGAACGCGGCGTCGCCGACAAGGCCTTCCGCGCCGACCTCGACATCCGCCTCACCTACCGCTTCGTCCGTGACACCGTCTGGGTCGCGGCGTCCTGGTACCGGCCGGGCGGACAGCACAGCCCGGAGGAGATCGCCCGCCAGTACCTCTCGATGGTTCTGGACGGCATCGCCCTCGACACCTGACCCCACCCGAGCTCACCGAGGAGCAGAAGTCATGGCCGAGGCATACATCGTCGAAGCGGTACGCACTCCGGTCGGCCGGCGCAAGGGAGGGCTCGGCTCGGTCCACCCCGCCGACCTCGGCGCCCATGTCATCAAGGCCCTCGTCGAGCGGACCGGAATCGACCCGGCGGCCGTCGAGGACGTGGTCTTCGGCTGCCTCGACACCGTCGGACCGCAGGCCGGTGACATCGCCCGCACCTGCTGGCTGGCGGCCGGACTGCCCGAGGAGGTCCCCGGCGTCACCGTCGACCGGCAGTGCGGCTCCTCCCAGCAGGCCGTGCACTTCGCCGCCCAGGGTGTCCTGTCCGGCACCCAGGACCTCGTCGTCGCGGGCGGCACGCAGAACATGACGCAGATCCCGATCGCCTTCGCCTCCCGTCAGGCCGCCGAGCCCCTCGGCCTGACGGACGGCCCGTACGCGGGCAGCGAGGGCTGGCGCGCCCGGTACGGCGACGCACCGGTCAACCAGTTCCACGGCGCCCAGCTGATCGCCGAGAAGTGGGGCATCAGCCGCCAGGACATGGAGGAGTTCGCCCTCCGCTCCCACCGGCGTGCGATCCGCGCCATCGACGAGGGCCGCTTCGCGCGCGAGACCGTCGCCTACGGCGACGTCACCACCGACGAGGGGCCGCGCCGCGACACCACCCTGGAGAAGATGGCGGCCCTCAAGCCGGTCCTGGACGGCGGCACGATCACCGCCGCCTGCTCCTCGCAGGTCTCCGACGGGGCCGCCGCCATGCTCATCGCCTCCGAGCGCGCCGTGGCCGAGCACGGTCTCACCCCGCGCGCCCGCATCCACCACCTGTCGGTGCGCGGCGAGGACCCGATCCGCATGCTTTCGGCGCCGATCCCGGCCACCGCGCACGCGCTCAAGAAGAGCGGAATGACCATCGACGACATCGACCTGGTCGAGATCAATGAGGCATTCGCCCCGGTCGTCCTGGCCTGGCTGAAAGAAACCGGAGCCGACCCGGACAAGGTCAACGTCAACGGCGGCGCGATCGCCCTGGGTCACCCGCTCGGCGCAACCGGTACAAAATTGATGACGACGCTGCTGCACGAGCTGGAGCGCACCGGCGGCCGCTACGGGCTGCAGACCATGTGCGAGGGCGGCGGCCAGGCGAATGTGACCATCATCGAACGGCTCTGACCCCCACCCCGGCCCCTGCCCGGCCGCTGACCAGGTCGCCGAACCGTTCCGACAGGGCTCCGGGAACAGGTTTCGGCAGAGTCCCGAGCTCGCTCCGGGCCAGTTACCCCAAGGGCCCGGGCAGAAAATCCGCCGGCCGGCGGCGCGGCGTGTTCCACCGCCGGTCGGCAGAACGTGCTACGGTTGCCGAGTTGCAGTTTTGGTACCCATGAACTTTATGTGCGCCTGACGGGAATGCTTCCTCAGGCGCATTATTGTTTTCCGGCTTTCTCCGGATGGGGCTCAATGCGGCGACTTGGAATTCGTAAAGTGCGGATTTCCGGCACTGCACCTCTTTTAGGAGAATGACATGGCTACTGGAACCGTGAAGTGGTTCAACTCGGAAAAGGGCTTCGGCTTCATCGAGCAGGACGGCGGCGGCGCCGACGTCTTCGCCCACTACTCCAACATCGCCACCTCGGGCTTCCGTGAGCTCCAGGAGGGCCAGAAGGTCTCCTTCGACGTCACGCAGGGCCAGAAGGGCCCGCAGGCGGAGAACATCGTCCCGGCCTAATTGCCGGACGCGTACCTCGCAGCCGGGGCCCGCACCGTGAAGGTGCGGGTCCCGGCTTGTGCTGTCCCGGGACATGGCGAAGAAACGCGCCGTCCCGCAGCGCTCCCCAGCAGTCCCACGCAGTTCCCAGGAATCCCTAGGAATCCTCAGGAATCCCCCAGGAGGGCAATTCCGTATGACCCGCTCCGAACGCCAGGACCGACCCGCCCGCAACCGCCCGTCGAGGGGGCGCGGCACGGCCCCGGCAAAGGCAACCGCTAAGGGTTCCGGCAAGGGATCCGGCAAGGCGTCGCCCCGTCGCAGGGCCACGCCGCCGCAGGGCGAATTCGCCCTGCCCGAAACCATGACCCCCGCACTGCCCGCCGTCGAGGCGTTCGCCGAGCTGGACATGCCCGCAGCCCTGCTGAAAACCCTTGCCGCGCAGGGCGTCACCGATCCGTTCCCGATCCAGGGCGCCACCCTGCCGAACTCGCTCGCCGGCCGGGACATCCTCGGCCGCGGCCGCACCGGCTCCGGCAAGACCCTCGCCTTCGGCCTCGCGCTGCTGGCCCGCAGCGGCGGACGGCGCGCCGAGCCGCGCGCCCCGCTCGCACTGGTCCTCGTCCCGACCCGTGAGCTCGCCCAGCAGGTCACCGACGCGCTGACGCCGTACGCGACGTCCGTGAACCTGCGCCTGGCCACCGTCGTCGGCGGCATGTCGATCAGCAAACAGTCCGGCACGCTGCGCCGCGGCGCCGAGGTGCTCGTCGCCACGCCCGGACGGCTGAAGGATCTCATCGAGCGCGGCGACTGCCGCCTCGACCAGGTCGCCATCACCGTCCTCGACGAGGCCGACCAGATGGCGGACATGGGCTTCATGCCGCAGGTCGTCGCGCTGCTCAAGCAGGTCGAGCCGGACGGTCAGCGAATGCTCTTCTCCGCGACCCTGGACAAGAACATCGACCGGCTGGTCAAGATGTTCCTGACCGACCCGGTCGTGCACTCGGTCGACCCGTCCGCGGGCGCGGTCACCACCATGGAGCACCATGTGCTGCACGTGGCCGACGAGACCGACAAGAAGGCCGTCGCCACCAGGATCGCCGCCCGCGACGGCCGGGTGATCATGTTCGTGGACACCAAGCGTGCCGCCGACCGCTTCGCCAAGCGGCTGCTCGCCAGCGGTGTACGGGCTGCCGCCCTGCACGGCGGGCGTTCGCAGCCGCAGCGCAACCGGACGCTGGATCAGTTCAAGAACGGCCAGGTCACCGCGCTCGTCGCGACGAATGTGGCGGCGCGCGGCATTCATGTCGACGACCTCGACCTGGTCGTGAACGTGGACCCGCCGACCGACCACAAGGACTATCTCCACCGCGGCGGGCGCACGGCGCGTGCCGGGGAGTCCGGCAGCGTCGTCACCCTGGTGCTGCCCGAGGAGAAGCGGGAGATGACCCGGCTGATGGCCGATGCGGGCATCGCTCCGCGGACCACCCGGATCAAGTCCAGCGACGAGGAACTCACCCGGATCACCGGGGCCCGGGAGCCGTCCGGCGTCGCGATCGTCATCGAGGTCCCCCAGCCGACCCCGCCGAAGCCGCGCACGCGGTCGGGCGGGGCCGCGGCCGGTGGCGCGGGCTTCCGCTCGGGCAGCCGCGGCCGGGGCCGGCGCGGTGGTGCCGGGCAGGGCGGCGGCGGTGAAGGCCGGGGTACGGGGGGTTCCTCCGGCCGCGGCGGCGGTGCGGGTGGCTCGGCTCGTGGCGCTGCTTCCGGTGCCGGTGGTGGCCGCGGCGAGGCACGCGGTGCCGGGGCCGGGCGTTCCGGGTCCGGGGCCGGACGCGGTGGTGCGGCGGCGGGGCGTGGCCGCAGGGTCGCGTAACGGTACGGATGACGTGCGGTGACCGGATTCGTCCGGTCACCGCTTTGTCCTCAATCGCCGGACGGGCTCACGGCGCCCGACACCGCGCCCAGCGCCGCGCAGGCCTCCTCCATCACCCGTTCCACCAGCTCCGCACAGCTGGGCAGATCCTCGATCAGGCCCGCCACCTGGCCCGATGCCATCACACCCAGATCCGTGCGGCCGTCGACCATGGACGCCTTCAGGAGCATCGGGGTGTTGGCGGCCAGCAGGACCTGGCTCCAGGACAGGTCCTTGCCGTGCTTCATCGCGAGACCGTCGCGCACCATCCGGGACCAGCCGGTCCCGGAGATCCGCTTGAATCCCGCCGCCCGGCGCACCGCCTGGGCCAACGCCCGGATCCGGCCCGCGTTCTCCAGCGCGGCGACCATCTCCGTACGCAGCATCCGGTGCGGGAGCCCGTCCACCGCCGTGGTGACCGTCACGTCCTTGACGCCCGCCGCCAGATAGCGGGCCTTCACCGCGTCCGGCACGGTCGAGTCCGACGTCAGCAGGAACCGCGTACCCATCGCGATGCCCGCCGCCCCGTACGCCAGCGCAGCGACCAGGCCCCGGCCGTCGTGGAAGCCACCCGCCGCGATCACCGGGATGTCCACCGCATCGACAACCTGGGGCAGCAGCACGGTGGTTGCCACATCACCGGTGTGGCCGCCGCCCTCGCCGCCCTGCACGATCACCGCGTCCGCGCCCCACGCCGCGACCTTCTCGGCATGGCGCCGGGCACCTATGGACGGGATCACGACCACGCCCGCGTCCTTCAGCTCGGCGATGAGCTCCTTCGAAGGGGCCAGTGCGAAGGACGCCACCTTCACGCCCTCGTCGACGATGATCCGTACCCGCTCGTGCGCATCACCGGCGTCGGCGCGCAGATTGACGCCGAACGGCTCGTCCGTACGGGACTTGACCTCCCGTACCGCTGCCCGCAGTTGCTCCACGCTCATCGTCGCGGAGGCCAGGATGCCGAGCGCGCCCGCGCGGGCCGTGGCGGAGACCAGGCGGGGGCCCGCGACCCAGCCCATGCCGGTCTGGACTATGGGGTGGCGGACGCCGACAAGATCGGTGAGCGCGGTCCGCATCAGACCCCGACCTCGCGGTTCCGGGTGCCCTTCGGGTCGATGACCTCGCGGATCAAGGCCAGCTCCTCGGCGGTCGGCTCCCGGGTGTACGGGACATCGTCCGCGATCGTGAGCGCGAAGCCGGTGGCTTCGCGGACCTCGTCGGCGGTGACGCCGGGGTGCAGCGAGGAGAGGCGCATCGAGCGGTCCGGGGTCGCGAAGTCGAGGACGCCGAGATCGGTGACGACGCGAGGGATGCGGTGGTAGCGGGTCGCCGACGGACCGGCCGCCGCGGCACTGTCGTGACCGACGCCGCAGATCATGTCGACGCGCTCGACGAAGACCCGGGGGGAGTGCTTGGGCACCCAGTAACTGACCGGGTTGTTCAGGGTGTTGACCGGGGCGCCGCGTACGCCGAGGAGCTGGCGGGTGGGCTGCTCCCAGTCGCCGATGCAGGAGATGTTCTGGTTGCCGAACCGGTCGATCTGGCTCGCTCCCATCATCACGTGACGCCTGCCGCCCGTGACCATGGTGAGGTGTTGGCGGTACGGCAGCCAGCCCTCCGTCGTGCCGTCCGGGCCGACGATCAGCGCCTCGCCGTCGGTGAGCAGCAGATCGGGCGAGAAGGTGCGTTTGGCGAGCCGGGCGCCGACGGACGGGACGAGTCCCATCGGGCTGGCGAGCACCTCTCCGTTGTCACGCCAGGCATCGGCGCAGGCGATCACGCAGTACTCGGCCCGGGTCACGGTCCGGTTGCTCACTTCTGCTCCTCGTGCCAGGCCTGGACGGCCGACTGATAGCTCTTCTCGTCGCCCTGTGCGGGCAGGAAGCGGTCGCTGAAGGCCGCCCAGGCGTCGGGGTCGGCGGCCGCGGTCGCGTACGCCTTCTGGAACGCCTCGTCGCGCGGGTGGTCGGGGACGCAGGAGGTGAAGTGCGCGCCGTTCGGGGTCTCGACGACGCCGGTGACGGAGTGCCGCTTGACGAGGAGCGTCTGCGGGGCCGCCGTCTCGGTCAATTCGGCGGTCTCCACGAGGCGTTCGCAGGAGACGTAGGCGTTGTCGGCGGCCTCGCAGAACAGGTCGTCGAAGTACGGGTCCGGGCCGAGGTACTGGCCGTTGCCGAACCGGTCGGCACGGTTCATGTGGACCAGTGCAGCGTCCATCCGCAGGGCGGGCATCGCGACGAACTCCTCGCCGTCCGTGTACGGCGAAGTGACCGTACGCAGGCCCGGGTTGACCCGCATCACGTCCGAGCCGATACCGGCGCGGACGGGGAGGAACGGCAGCCGGTTCGCGGCGGCGTGCAGCCCCCACATGAACATGGCCTCGTCGACCTCCATCAGTTCGAACGCGCCGCGCTGGCGGGCCGTCCTGAAGTGGGGTTCGAGCGGGATCGAGTCGAGTGTGGCGAAGGCCGCGACCAGTTTGCGGATCCTGCCGGCGGCGGCGAGCAGGCCGACGTCGGGGCCGCCGTACGAGACCACGGTGAGATCGGTGATCCGGGAGCGGAGCAGCGCCCGGACCAGTGCCATCGGCTTCCGGCGGGAGCCCCAGCCGCCGATGCCGATCGTCATCCCGCTGCTGAGCCGGGAGACGACGTCCTGCGCTGTCATGGTCTTGTCGGTCCTCATGTCGGTGCCGATTCCGGTCACGGTCACGGTCATGCCTCCTTGCCGAAGGTGTCGCGGACGCGGTCGGCGACACCGCTGAGATTGGCCTCGAAGGTGAAGCCCTGCTCGAAGCGGTAGCTGCGGCGTACGTCCACCGGGTCGATGCTGTTGATCGCGGCCTTCGCCAGCCGGATCAGATACCCGTCCTTACGGGCGATCTCGCCCGCCAACTCCATTGCCGCATCCAGGAGTTCATCGCGCGCTACAACCTTCCAGACCGAGCCGTGGGCGTGCAGTTCTGCGGCGGTGGCGGTGCGCGAGGTGTAGTACAACGCGCGCATCAGATGCTGCGGCACGAGCCGGGCGAGATGGGTTGCGGCGCCGAGCGCGCCCCGGTCCAGCTCGGGCAGGCCGAATGTCGCATCGTCGCTCGCCACGATCGCGTCCGCGTTGCCGACGAGGCCGATGCCGCCACCGAGGCAGAAGCCGTTCACCGCGGCGACGACCGGGACCTCGCACTCGTACACGGCCGAGAACGCCTCGTAGCAGCCGCGGTTGGCGCCGATCAGGGCGGCGTGACCGGTGTCGCGCTGCATCTCCTTGATGTCGACGCCCGCGTTGAATCCACGCCCGGCGGCGGCCAGCACGACACAGCGGACCTCGGGATCGCGGCCCGCGGCACAAAGAGCGTCGGCGAGTTCGTACCAGCCCTGTACGGGGAGCGCATTGACGGGCGGGTAGTCGACCGTGACGAGGCAGATGCCCTTGCCGGGACTTGCGGTGGAGACACCCATGGGCGAATCAGCTACCTTTCCACCAAACATTTGTTAGGTGTGGAAGGTAGCAGCCTGCCCCCGCATCGCCAACAAGGAGATGTGTGATGACCGCAAGCAGCGACGGACGGGACAGGGGAAGCGAAGGGGGAAACGACGGAGGAAGCGTCGGTGGACTGTGCGACGGGCGCGTCGTGATCGTGACGGGTGCCGGGCGCGGGCTCGGCCGTGCCCACGCGCTCGCCTTCGCCGCCGAGGGGGCGAAGGTCGTGGTCAACGATCTCGGTGTCGGCCCGGACGGCGACGGGGGCTCGGCCGGTCCGGCCCGGCAGGTGGTCGACGAGATCGTGGCGGCGGGCGGCGAAGCGGTCGCCCACGGGGGTGACATCGCCACGACGGAGGGGGCGGCGTCGCTGGTCACTGCCGCGCTGGAGACCTTCGGGCGACTGGACACGCTGGTCAACAACGCCGGATTTCTGCGCGACCGGATGCTGGTGAATCTGGACGAGGACGACTGGGACGCGGTGATGCGGGTCCATCTGAAGGGCCACTTCCTGCCACTGAAGCAGGCCGCCGCGCACTGGCGGGCCGAGGCGAAGGCCGGCCGCGCGCCGGTGGCCCGGGTGGTCAACACGAGCTCCGGTGCGGGGCTGCTCGGGAGCGTCGGACAGGGCAATTACTCCGCTGCGAAGGCGGGCATCGTGGGCCTGACGCTCGTCGCGGCCGCGGAGATGGGGCGGTACGGGGTCCAGGTCAACGCGATCGCCCCAGCGGCACGGACCCGGATGACCGAGCGGACGTTCGCGGAGACGATGGCGGCGCCGGGGGAGGGGGAGTTCGACGCGATGGCCCCCGAGAACGTGTCCCCGCTGGTGGTGTGGCTCGGCTCGGCCGCGAGCGACGGGGTGACCGGGCGGGTCTTCGGGGCGGAGGCCGGCCGGATCACGGTCATGGAGGGCTGGCGCCCCGGTCCCACCGCGGACCGGCGGGCGCGGTGGGCGCCGGCGGAGGCGGGGGAAGCGGCACGGAAGCTGCTGTCGGAGGCGGAGCCGGCGCAGCCGGTGTACGGGGCGAAATCCAGCCGTCGGCGAGGCTGACCATTCACTCTCTCCGGCGTTCGAGGTGCGGGGGCGGGCGCCTGCGACGGGCTTTCCCTGCCCGCCCCTTCCCGCAGCCCCGGTTGCTTCAGGTGCTGCAGTCCAGGACCGTCCGGCACAACCCGCACCGGGCCCGTACCCGGCCGCGTACCGGAACGCGGATGCGCTGGTGGCAGGTGGGGCAGGCGAAGGAGACCCGGAGGCCTTGCGGGCCGTTCTCGAAGGTGTACGGGGCGTCGGGGCCCGGGGCCGCCCCCGCACCCGGATGGTCCTGGGCGTACCGCCGGTCCTTGGCGTAGCGGTGCCGGCCCGCCCAGCCGGCCGCCGCGAGGGGCGGCTGCCGGGTGTCGTGGAGGGCCTGGGCGCGCCCCTTCGTGTACGCCGTGTACGCCTGCGGACTCGTGAACCACGGTGAGGGATCCTCGTCGAAGGCGAACGCCCGCTTGGCGAGGACGTATCCGAACTCCTCCGGGGTGAGATAGCCGAGCTTCTGGCTGGAGACGGCGTCCTCACGGAAGGCGTCCAGCAGCAGCCAGCCCGCGCCCAGATACGTCGTCGCGGTGTCGGTGAGGATCTCGTTGTCGCGCGTACCGGGGAACTCCAGGCCGAGGCGGTGCAGCAGCACATGCATGACCTCGTGCGAGAGCGCGGCGCCGATGTCCCTGCGATGGGTGCGGAAGCGGTCGTTGAGTTCGATGAAGTACTCGGGCCCCGCGGCGAGTTCGACGCCGGCGGCGTGTTCCATCGTCCGGAAGCCGACGATCATGCGGGCGTCCGGCAGGTGCAGATGCTGGACCATGGCCCGCGCCACCCGCTGGGCGCCGAGGTACAGATCGTCCTGGTCGGAGAAGGCGGCGTCGGCGGGGGCGAGGCTCGTGGCGTAGCCGCGGACACCGTCATGCGACAGCCTCCGGTACAGCGCCGTGATCGCGGACCGGACGGTGTCGAGATGAGGGAAGCCGTGGACGACCGGACTTCCGCCGCCCCGGCCGTGGTCCCGGCTGTTGTCCGTCACGTCTCCGCCCCCGTCCGCGACGATCGACCGGCCTCCACTGTAGCCGCAGCGACGTGAGTGATCTTGGCCGAAAAGTGAATCTTGTGGGGCCCGTGATTATTTCCCGATAATCCGAATCATGCTCTTGTCGGGGGCATGACCAACGGGGTTCTGCTGCCCGTGGCCAGGACCCCGGGCGAGGGCACGTACCCCCACGCAACCCCCCACAAGAACCCCCCACGAAAGAAGGCAGTCCGTTGAAGCAGCTTCTGCGCGCCGTGAAGAGATGCTCCGTCATAGCCGCCGTGGTCCTCGCGGCCGTCAGCCTCCAGCCCGCCGGAGCGTCCGCGGCCCCCAACCCGGTCGTCGGCGGAACCCGCGCCGCCCAGGGTGAATTCCCGTTCATGGTCCGGCTGTCGATGGGCTGTGGCGGCGCTCTCTACGCCAAGGACATCGTCCTCACCGCCGCGCACTGCGTGAACGGTTCGGGCAACAACACCTCCATCACCGCCACCGCGGGCGTCGTCGACCTCCAGTCGTCCAGCGCGATCAAGGTCAAGTCCACCAAGGTCCTCCAGGCCCCCGGCTACAACGGCAAGGGCAAGGACTGGGCACTGATCAAGCTCGCCAAGCCCATCGACCTGCCCACCCTGAAGGTCGCCACCAACACCACGTACAACAACGGCACCTTCACCATCGCAGGCTGGGGCGCCGCCACCGAGGGCGGAAGCCAGCAGCGGTATCTGCTGAAGGCCACCGTGCCGTTCGTCTCCGACGCAGACTGCCAGGGCGCATACGGCAGTGACCTCGTCCCCGGCGACGAGATCTGCGCCGGGCTGATCGACACGGGCGGCGTGGACACCTGCCAGGGCGACTCCGGCGGCCCCATGTTCCGCAAGGACAACGCCGGAGCCTGGATCCAGGTGGGCATCGTCAGCTGGGGCCAGGGCTGCGCCGAGCCCGGTTACCCGGGTGTGTACAGCGAGGTCTCGACGTTCGCCGCCAACATCGCCTCCGCGGCGGCCACGCTCTGACGCCCCGGCCGGCCCCACCGCATCAGCTCTGAGCACCCCCGGGTGTGCCCGTCCGGACGGGCACACCCGGACCCAGCTCCACCCACGGATCCCCGGCACCCTCCACCTCCAGCACCCACACCTCGTTGACGCCCTCCCGCAACACCGGACCCGGCACATACAGCGTCCGCTGCGGACCCGCCGACCAGTACCGTCCCAGACAGAAACCGTTCACCCACACGAACCCGCGCGTCCAGCCCGGCAGTTCGAGCCCCGCGTGATCCGCAGGACCTGCGAGTCCCGACTCCGCCGACTCGAACGAACCCCGGTACAGCCCGGCACGGCCCCTCTCGGCGACCCCACCGAAAGGCACCGCGTCCACCGCACCCGGCTCCTCGAAAGCGGCCAGCCGCAGCCCCCGCGCCCGTACCCCGTGCAGATACTGCCGCTCGTGCCGGACGCCGCCCGTGATGCCCTTCGGCTCACCCAGCCGCGGCCCGTAATTGACCCGGCCCAGCGACTCCACCCACAGCTCGACCTCCGCGGGCCCGGCCACCGGCTCGTCGAGGGTGGTGTTCTCGCCGCTCAGCACACCTTGCCGGACGCCGTTCACATACACCACCGCACGGTCCCGGAGCCCGGACACACCCAGCGCGTACGGTCGTCGCAAACCCGGAACAGTGACCTCGTACCGCACCAGGCCCCGGTCCACGCCCAGTTCCTCGAACGTCGGCGGAACACCGGACTCCGCCCGTTCCGGGTCGCCCAGCACCTCCAGGGCCACCGACAGGGGCGCCCACTCGGTCAGCTCCGCCCGCACCGGCGCCGAGGGCCCGACCCGCTCCGGCGGCAGCTCCGGAAGCGGGCCGTCCGCAAACTCCGCCAGGACCTTCCGGAACAGCCAGAACTTCTCGGTCGGCCGCCCGTACTCGTCGATCGGCGCATCGTAGTCGTATGACGTCACCGTCGGCTGAAGATCCTGGTCCTGCACCGGACCCGAGCGGTTCGCCCCCGCCCAGCCCGCAAAATTCGTCCCCCCGTGCGCCATGTAGACATTCACCGACGCCCCGCACTCCAGAATCTCCCGCAGGGCCTCCGCGGCCTCCGCCGGATCCCGTACCGCCGGCGCGGCACCCCAGTGCTCGAACCAGCCGCACCAGAACTCCATGCACATCAGCGGCCCCCTCGGCTGATGGCGGCGCAGCACCTCGAAGGCCTCCCGCGCACCCGACCCGAAGTTCACCGTGGCGAGCAGCCCCGGCACGGAGCCGCCGGTGAGCATGTGGTCCTCCGGCCCGTCGGAGGTGAACAGCGGCACGGTCACCCCGCGCTCCCGCAGCATCCCGGCCACCCGCTGCAGATAGACCCGATCGGTGCCGTAGCTCCCGTACTCGTTCTCCGCCTGAACCATGATCACCGGGCCGCCACGTCCGATCTGCCGCTGCACCACCTGCGGCAGCAGCGCCGAGAACCACCGCTCCACGGCACCCAGGTACTCCTCGTCACGGGTCCGCACCCGTCGCCCGAACCGCCCCGTCACCCAGGCCGGCAGACCACCGTTCTCCCACTCGGCACAGATGTACGGTCCCGGGCGGACGATCGCCCACAGCCCGGCCCGCTGCGCCGCGTCCAGGAACCGGCCCAGCGCCGCCACGTCCCGGAAGCGGCCGGGCTGCGGCTCATGGAGATTCCACGGCACATATGTCTCGACACAGTTGAGACCCATGGCGCGCAGCATCGACAGCCGGTGGTCCCACTGCGCCTCATGGACCCGGAAATAGTGCAGCGCCCCCGACAGCAGCCGTACGGGCTTCCCGTCGAGCCGGAAGTGGTCGTCCCCCACGGTGAAGTCAGCCATCGTGCTCGTACTCTCCTGTGCGTGCGGTCCCCCGGCGTCGCGCCGTCCAGGGGTCGCACGACGGCACGCACCACGGAGCGGGCGAACCCGGGAGGAATGATGCGACCAACCTTCGCCCCCTGGCGTGCGGCCGGTCCATGGACAAAGATCACTGCTGTTTGGACACAATTGTTCGGACGCGAAATGTTCGGACCAACGCAAAGAAAAGAGGGAGGAAGGAAGGCCGATGTACCACACCTGGATGCGCTTCTTCACTCCCAGCCCGCTCCACCACCGGCTGGGCCTCGTCTGCCTGGGCGTGGGGCTGCAGCACGGCGCCCTGCCGACGGTCGGCCCGCGCACCCTGGACCACCATGTGGCCGTCGTCATCAACTCCGGCAGCGGCTGGTTCATCGGATCCGACGGCCGCCGGGTGCCCGTCATCGCGCCCAGCCTCATCTGGCTGACCCCCGGCACCCCGCACCACTACGGCGCCGATCCCGGCACCGGCTGGGACGAGAGTTTCGTCGACTTCACCGGCCCCGCCACCGCCACGTACACCGAGCTCGGCTACATCGAACCCGACCGCCCGCTCGTCCCGCTCGCCGACACGGCGGGCCCCCGTGCAGCGGTGGGGCGGATGGTGCGCGCGGCACGGCGCGGCAACCCGCTGCTGGAGGTCGAGACCGGCGCCGCCGTGCACGAACTCCTCGTCGCCCTGCGCCGGGCCCGCGCCGATGTCAGCCCCGACGGCGACCCGGTTCTGCAGGCCCTCGCCCGCGATGCCTTCCAGCCGCTCTCCGTCGCCGAGCACGCGGCCCGGCACGGAATGACACCCGCCGAACTGCGCACGGCGGTACGGCGGGGTGCGGGCTGCAGCCCGAAGGACTACCTTCTCGGCATCCGGCTCGGCCGCGCCAAGGAGCTCCTCGCCGCCACCGACCTGCCGGTCGCCGCGGTCGCCCGACGCGTCGGCTACGACGACCCGGCGTACTTCTCCCGCCTCTTCGCCCGCCGGGTCGGCACCGCCCCGGTCCGGTTCCGCGATCAGCAGGGCCGCAGCGTCCCGGGCGGCTGGAGCGACCAGGTCCCGGACCCGGAACACCCACCGACGATCACCCCCCTGGGCCCGGCCGTCTAAAACCGACCGGCACATGGGGGGCGGCGTCGCGGGGCTGGGCACGCACACCTGCGGCGTTGTCGTCAGTCGGCAACTCCCCCATAGCCCGAAAGGCATGGGGGCCCCCTTCGCGTTGCCGCCCTCCTCTGCCTTGCAGCCGCACGCACCCGGCCCCGCTCGTTCTCCCACCACCCATTTGACGGTCGGTCTAAGCTCGCTGACCATGACCACGAGGGACATCGACGAGTCCGTGAGCGCGGAACTGAACCGGCTGCGCGAGAGCATCGACAACATTGACGCCGCTGTTGTCCATATGCTCGCCGAGCGCTTCAAGTGCACCCAGCAGGTCGGCCACCTCAAGGCCGCCCACCAGCTCCCCCCGGCCGATCCGGCCCGCGAGAGCCGGCAGATCGCCCGGCTGAGGCAGCTGGCGGAGAGCGCGCATCTGGATCCGGCCTTCGCGGAGAAGCTGCTGAACTTCATCGTGGCGGAGGTCATCCGCCACCATGAACGGATCGCGGAGGAGTCGGCGACGAACGGGGAGACCGGCGCCGGGTCGTGAACGGGGCAGGGCTTGAATCCTGCGGACCGACAGCCGAGGCTGTGACCACCGGGGGCGCTCCCGGTGGTCGGGGGGACGGTACGCATGGGTCTGCTTGCGCAAGGCGTCGCCGCCGCGACCGGACGGGAACCGCCGCCCGCCTGGGTGACGGCCTCCCTCTGCCTCCTCCTGATCGGCGTCGGCGTGTTCGTCGCGGCGGACTTCCGGGGCATTCCGCGGCAGTGGCACGAGTGGATGGGCGGCAGGGCGGACCGAGGGTTCGTCCGTTCCTTCGCCCACCAGAGACTGATCGGGATCGGCTTGGCGGCCGGGGGAGTGTGGGGACTGGCGGCAGTCGCTCTCCACTTCTTGTCTTCTCAATGAGCTGAGGGCGGCTCGCCTTGAACGGAGGGCGGTTCGCCCGCCCGGCGCGACGGATACGGGCCGGACCGCCCGGCCGACCGCTTGCGCCTCGACCACGCCACCCAGGCACTCACCAGCAGACCGAGTCCCGTGGCCAGGACCACGAGCCCGGCCGAGGCCGACTCGTTGACGTGGTCGCCGTTGCCCTGTGGCACGGGCAGCCCGGCGGCCGCGTAGTGCGGGAGGAGCAGCAGTCCCGCTCCCACCAGGGCGGGTACCGCCCAGCCGACGCTTTCGCGGCGCGAGGACCGGGCGGACACCAGAGCACCCGCCGTCAGAAGCACCGCGCAGCCCAGTGCCGGCAGCACCGTGTAGGTCAGCCATTCGGACAGCAACGGCCGCCAGTACCACTCCGATTCGGGCCTCGGCCCGTCGAAGTAGTACAGGGTCCGCGGCTGCGGCGCACCCATGAAGTCCCGGACCGACCCGGGCACCAGCCCGCCCAGCAGCCCGCCGCCGAAGACCAGCCCCGCGAAACGCGCCGCCCCGCTGTTCTCCTTCCGGCTGGCCGCCCGGCCGGCCCGAAGGCTCAGTACGGCACACCAGCCGGCCAGCAGCCCCAGGAACACGCCCTTCACCGCGCCGTAACCGATCGGAGTCCAGACGTTCCAGGGGTAGTTCTCCATGTGCGCGGCGCGCCGGCTCCCCGCGAGACACCAGGCAACCGCACCCGCCGCCACTCCCCATGGCGCGACCCCCACGACCCCCGCGACCCGCCGCCGTGCGACGTCCACGCCCGTCCCTGAAGCCCTACGCACCGCTTCGGACACTGCCTGCCCCATATGAACCATCTGCCCCGATAATCCTGCCGAGCTCGGCTGTCGTTGATGATGCGGCTCTGTGATGCGTTTGGTCAGAGGTCTCTCATCATGGCCTGATCAGTGAGGTGCGTGCAGGCCCTTGATCATCATGTGGATCAGCAGGTCGTAGCTCTTGTCCAGCTTCTCCGGGAGCCCGAACGCGCCCTCGGCCTCCAGAACCGCGAAGCCGTGGACGGCCGCGCGCAGGCAGCGGGCTGCGTGGATCGCTACGGAGTCCGCCATTCCATACGCACGGAAAGTGGCGAGCATGATGTTGATCAGTCGCGTCCCGGCCTCGACCGTGCGCGGCTCGGGCGTCTGGATCAGCGCCGAGTAGCGGTGGGGGTGCCGCAGCGCGTAGTGCCGCCAGGCCGTCATGAGCGCGCGGATCGCCTCGTCGGCGGAGCGGCCCAGTACGGCTTCACCGACCTGGTCCGCGATCTCGTTCATGATCCGCGCCGACATGAGGTCGCGCAGCTCGGCCAGATTGCGCACGTGCTTGTAGAGGGACGGGGTGGCGACGCCTGCCCGGCCGGCCACCGCCGACAAGGTCAGGGCGGCGGGGCCTTTTTCGTCGATGATCAGCAGCGCGACATCGACGACGGCATCCGTGGTGAGCGCTGCCCTAGCCACGCGCGCCGACCTTGAGGAAGGCCAGGATGGCGGTGGCGACCTCGTCCGGGAACTGGACGTGTGCGTAGTGACCGGCTCCCTCGATCATCTCGAGCCGACCGAGCCCTGCGGGCATGTCGGCCACGATGCCCTCTCCCTCGGCCCTGGGGTCGACCCAGTCGGGGTCGAGCGTGCCCTCGATGACCAGGGCGGGGCACTGGATGGCGTCGAGACAGGCACCGGCGTCCGTGGGCGCGGACATGCCCATCCTGCTGACGACGGCCATCCGGCCGGGCCTGCGCAGGTCGGCGTCGAGGGCGGCGACATGGCCGGCGTAACCGTCGGGCTTGACTCCCGGGTAGGCATGGTCGAGGTAGCGCTTCCACAGCCCGACGCTGCGCAGCAGACCGGCGCCCATGAGCAGGCTCATGCCCTTGCGGTAGCGGGCGTGGGACATCAGAGCACTCGGGCTGATCTTCTGTGCGCGGGTGAACGGGCTGATCTCGACGATGGCGCTGACCAGTTCGGGCTCCTGGGCCGCGGCGATGGTGGCGGCGCCGCCGGCGAAGGAGTGGCCCACGACGACGGCGGGGCCGCCCAGGTGCCTGATCAGGGCGAGGAGGTCGGCCGCTGCGTCGGTGCGGGTGTAGGACGCCCAGCCGGTGCTGGACTCACCGTGGCCGCGCTGGTCCATGCTGGCGACCCGCAATCCGGCCGTCGCGAGCCGGGCGGCCACATCTCGGTAGGCCGCCCTGTTGTCGCCCATGCCGTGGGCCAGCACGATCAGCGGGCCCTCGCCGGTCACCTCGTACGCGAGCTGTCCGCTGTCAATCGTCAAGAACTCGGTCACGTCCACCCTCCGAAGCTAATGAATATAGCCATCAAGCTAATGTGATTAGCCGATGGTGTCAACCCTTGTTCCAAGGGGGCGGGACCGGACCTCCGGGCGGGAGCGCCGCCGCTGTACGCCGATGGGCGAGCACGGAGCGCATCAGCTGGCCTTCAGGCGGCAGACGCCATACGGGAGCGGCGAACATCGCGTACGAGCGCGTGGACGGCACCCGGAAAGATCAGAACCCCGACCCCGATCCAGAGAGCCGATGCCCGGTCTTGTACTGACGGCAACCCCACTCGGTGGGGTGACCGGAACGAAACCGCCTAGCGGCCGGTCACGTTCGCAGTGGGCACGGCCGGTGCGACGGGGATGAGCAGCGCGGTGATGTTGTCGCGCCCGCCTGCGTCAAGGGCGTACCGGACCAGCGACCGCGTGTCCTCCAGAAGGTCACTGCCGGCCGACGACGCGATCGGGCGACGGCGGAGCACGCCCCGCAGTGCGGCGACATCGGGCAGATGGCGCCACAGCCCATCGGTGCACAGCAGCAGCCGACCTGGCACCGAGGGCCGGTAGCTCCGGATGTGCGGTGCTGGTTCACCGGCGTCGGCTCCCAGCCATGCGGAGAGTGCCTCGTGTTGACCTGTGTCGTCCTCGGTCAGCGCCATCCCTGGCCCTTCGTCCGGCAGCCAGTAGGCACGGCTGTCGCCGATCCAGGCACTCCAGATGCCTTCCGGGCCTGCGATACCGGCGACATACGTGCAGGCGGGTGCGGCATGCACCGACGCCGCCAGGCCGACAACAGCGCGCGCCGCACGCCTGGCGGAGTCACCGAGCGCGATCTCCGGCAGAACACCTTCCCGCAGCCGCGCCGCCAGAGCCGTCACGCCGACCTCGGCGGCGACCTGGGCCGCTCGCTCCGACCGTGGCGACATGGACACGCCGTCGCAGACGCCCCCGACCGTCCAACTGCCGACCGTGGTCAGCGCCATCGCGTCCGCATTGATGCCGCGCTGCCGGCCGCGGTCGCTGACGCCCGCCGCACCGCCGTCCGTCGTGATCTCCACGCGCGAGCGAAACGACGGCTGGGCCGCACCGCAGTCCCAGCAGTACCCGTCGGGAGCGACCGTTCCGCCGCACAGGTCACAGCCCGCAATCTCACTCATCAGCTGTGCATCCTGCCAGAGCTTTCAACGGGACTACGGGCAAAGCCACTTCACGTCATCGCGTCCATGGCGTCGGCCGCGATGCCCCCGGACATCTTGCCGATCCCTTCGGTGACGACGTCGACGACGCCTTCCCGGCGACAGGCGTCGCCGCGGCCTGACATGCGAGAGCGCACGTCCCCCGACTCTTCCCAAGGACGCCAGGCCGTGTCCGACAATGATCACGTTGCCGCTCGTTTCTGCCGAGGCGAAGGCGTACTCGAGATGGAAAGGTCTTGCACGTGATCAACCAACAGGGCAGTCCACGAAGCGAGTTCGTACTCGCAGACGGATTGACTCCCGCAGACATCGAGCATGTGCACCGCGAGGCGCTCCGTGTCCTGCGCTCCGACATCGACACGGCCCACCTCGACGCCTACAGCGACGAAGCCTGGCCGCCTGCCGTACTGAACTCCTGCGAACGCGCGCTGTCCCTCGCCCGTGAGGAGGTCGCAAGCGGCGCTCGCTCCCAGCGGCACGACCTCGGGATGGGCATCGGCATCGACGTGCGTGACGACAAACAGTTCGAAGTGCTCGAGAACCTTGCTCCCTACACGATCAACGCTGAAGGCTGGCAAGGCAACTGCTCGATCTTCAGCGCGAACGACACGGGAACCTCTCTGTGTATTGCCGTCACCCAGGAGCAGGAGGCCGCACTCCTTTCCCGGCTGGACGCACTGGGGGTCTCATCGACGGCCCTTGTTCCCCTCCCACCCCGAAGGCGACGCCGGGGTGCCCTCGTGGCTCGGATGCGCGGAGTCAGGGAATGAGCGAGGTGAGGTGCAGTCCAAGCTGTCATGGCGCCTGCCGAAGCCTGCACCGCCGCCACGAACGCAAGGCCGAGCACTTCCTCGCGCCCGTCGCCGTATCCGCGCCCCTCGCCGTCCGGCGCCGCGTCAATCAGTGGAGTGATCGTGCGGCAGTGACGTCGGTCCATTCCCGAAATTGCGACCCAGCAGGGCGGTGAAAAGCTTCAGCCGCCCCCTGTGGGGCTGGTTGTCCCTGTCGATCAGGAAACGCGCTGTCTGCTGTGGGTCACACGGCGGCTGACCTACCTGATGGAGTTGCCAGTAGCGGGCCACTCTGCGCTCCAGATCGGCCAGGTCAACTCCGTCGGTTCCGGTCAGAACGACCGGCCCTCTCCACGCTTCAGGGGCGGAGAGCGCCAGCACTCGACCGTCAGGGGTGTAGGCCGCCGTGTACTCGCCCTCCGACACATCAATCGCCTCCAGGTAGTTCGTGGCGTGCGCGAAGGACTCGAAGACGTTCAGGTCTTCGTCTCGGTCAAAGACGAGCACGGCGTCGGGAGGGAGATCCATGCGATCACTGTGGCAGCCGCTTCCGTCGTGCCTCCACCGAAATAGGAGTCACGCGGCTTGGAGGCGGTCCACAAGCATGGTTCCTGATTGACGGCTTGACTGCCCGAGGTGTCTCCCCGACCCGCATGTCATGGCGCCCGACGGCGAGTACCGGACGTTCCGCGGTGACCAGGAGCGACGGGGGTGAGCGCCCCTCACGGCGAGATCTCCTCCAGTGGGCGGTTCGCCGTCTTCTGCGCGAAGGTGCCCGCCACCACCGCGCCCACCAGTGCCACTGCCCTCAGCATCATGAACACCGGCGCGACGCCGTCCCCGGCCGCGTACACCATGCCGACAAGGATCGGGCCCAGGATCACGCCCGGGCGGTTGACCGCGCCGCCCACGCCCCGCGTACGCCGCACGTACCGCACGGAGGCGGAAGCGCAGGCCGGCGCGACAGGCTGAACCCGAGACATCCTCAACCGCCTGACTGGCCGAACAGACGTCCTCAACCGCCGGACGGGCTCGCTTCTCCGCCCGTCCGGCGACCAGGGACGACTACGCGTCCTCCGCCGCCGCCAGCACCGACCGCTCCAGCTTCTCCAGCAGCCGGGCCAGCTGCCGGCACTCCGCGGGAGTCAGCCCCGCCAGCATCCGCCGCTCATTGTCCAAGTGCTCCGCGAACAGCTCGTCGATCGTCGACAGACCCTCGTCCGTGAGCCGCGAGTGCACCACCCGACGGTCCTGAGGATCACGCTCCCGCAGGATCAGCCCGTCCTTCTCCAGACGGTCGATCCGCAGCGTGACCCCCGCCGAACTGATCAAACCGGAATCGGCCAGCTCACCCGCCGTACGACGGAACGGCGCCCCCGCCCTGCGCAGCGCCGTCAGCACATCGAACCCGGCCACCGACAGGCCCTTGCGCTCCACCGGCCGGGAGACCGCCGCGCTGTACCGCAGGAACGCCCGGCGCAGCCGGCCGAACACCTCCAGCGGAGCCGTATCCAGATCCGGCCGCTCCCGCCGCCAGTCCTCGACGATCGACGCCACCGCGTCCTGCCGCGTCGCGGAAGCGGAAGCCGCGTTCTTCGCCATTGCGGGCACTCCTCCGTACAGGAACACAATGGGTAAGAATCTTAGCCCTGAAAGGCCCACCGATCCTTCCCACTCAGCCCTGGGAGAACCCGCCTGCGCCCCGCCCGGGCCGTACGGCAGCATGGGTGCATGTCCGTACTGACGCGCGACGAAGCGCAGACCCGAGCCCAGTTCCTCGACGTACACCGGTACACGATCGACCTCGATCTGACCGGAGGGGAGGAGACCTTCGACTCCCGCACCGTCATCCAGTTCACCGCAGCCGCGGCCGGAGACACGTTCGTCGAACTCAAGCCCGCCACCCTGCGCTCGATCAGCCTGGACGGACAGCCCCTCGACCCCGCCGACCTCACCGAGAACCGCTTCCCGCTCACCGCACTCACCGCCGGCGCACACGAACTCCGCATCGACGCCGCCATGCGCTACTCCCGCACCGGCGAAGGCATGCACCGCTTCACCGACCCGACCGACGGCGAAACATACGTCTACACCCAGCTGTTCATGGAGGACGTCCAGCGCGTCTTCGCCGCGTTCGACCAGCCCGACCTCAAATCCGTCTTCGAGCTCACCGTCACCGCCCCCGAAGGCTGGACCGTCCTCGGCAACGGCATCGCCGAGCACCGCGGCGACGGCCGGTGGACCCTGGCGGCCACCCCACTGATCTCCACCTACCTCGTCGCCGTCGCCGCAGGCCCCTGGCACTCCGTGACCACCGAACACGCCGGACTGCCCTTCGGCATCCACTGCCGCCGCTCACTGGCCCCGTACCTCGACGCGGACGCCGACGAGATCCTCGACATCACCCGCGCCTGCTTCGACCGCTTCCACGAGAAGTTCGACGAGCCCTACCCCTTCGACTCCTACGACCAGGCATTCGTCCCCGAGTTCAACGCAGGCGCCATGGAGAACCCCGGACTCGTCACCTTCCGCGACGAGTTCATCTACCGCTCCGCCGTCACCGACACCGAACGCCAGACCCGCGGCATGGTCATCGCCCACGAGATGGCCCACATGTGGTTCGGCGACCTCGTCACCCTCGCCTGGTGGGACGACATCTGGCTCAACGAGTCCTTCGCCGAGTACATGGGCTACCAGACCCTCGCCGAGGCCACCCGCTTCACCGACACCTGGGTCGACTTCGGCGTCGCCCGCAAGGGCTGGGGATACGACGCCGACCAGCGTCCCTCCACCCACCCCGTCGCCCCCGACCCGGCAGCCGTCCCCGACACCGCGTCCGCGATGCTCAACTTCGACGGCATCTCCTACGCCAAGGGTGCATCCGCCCTGCGCCAACTCGTCGCCTGGCTCGGCGAGAAAGACTTCCTGGCCGGCATCAACACCCACTTCGCCCGCCACAAATTCGCCAACGCCACCCTCGCCGACTTCATCGACAACCTCGCATCGGCCACCGACCGCGACGTCCACGCCTGGGCCGACGCCTGGCTGCGCACCACCGGAGTCGACACCCTCACCCCCCAGGTCGAGGAGTCCGACGGCATGTGGTCCCTCACCGTCGACCACAACGGCACCCGACCCCACCGCATCGCCGTCGGCGCATACGACCACGCCCCGGACGCCCACCCCGGCCCCGACCGCCTCGTCCTGCGCGACCGGTTCGAGATCGACGTCCCCCAGAACGACACGGCCAAAGCACTGCCCGGCCGGCGCCCCGCCCTCGTCGTCCTCAACGACAGCGACCTCAGCTACGCCAAGGTCCGCCTCGACACCAAGTCCTGGGACACCGTCGTACGCGACCTCTCCGGCATCCCCGACGCCCTGACCCGCGCCGTCGTCTGGAACACCGCCCGCGACCTGGTCCGCGACGGCGAACTCGCCCCCACCACCTACCTCCAAGCGGCCCGCGCACACCTCCCGCACGAGACCGACCTCGCCCTCGCCCAGGGCGTACTCGCCTTCGCCGACACCCAGATCGCCGGCCGCTACCTCGCCCCCGAGAACCGCCCCGCCGCCCTCGCCACCCTCACCGCCCTGTGCCGCGACCTCATCCGCCGCACCGAGGACGGCCACAACCCCGGCCTGCGCCTCGTCGCCGTACGCCACCTCATCGACGCCGCCACCCAGCCCGACACCATCCAGGACTGGCTCACCAACGGCACCGTCCCCGGCGGACCCGAACTCGACCCCGAACTGCGCTGGCGCATCCTCACCCGCCTCGCCGTCCTCGGCGCCACCGACGAAACCGCCATCGCCGCCGAACTCGAACAGGACCCCAGCGCCACCGGACAAGAAGGCGCCGCCCGCTGCCGCGCCGCCCTCCCCACCCCCGAAGCCAAAGCCGCCGCCTGGCACGCCCTGTTCAACGACGACAGCCTCTCCAACTACCTCTTCACCGCCACCGCCCAAGGCTTCTGGCAGCCCGAACAGGCCGACCTCGTACGCGACTACGTGCCCCGCTACTACCCCGAGGCGACCCGCCTCGCCGCCCGCCGCGGCCCCGCAATCGCCGAAGCCGCCGGCCGCTACGCCTTCCCCGCCCACGCCGTCGACACCGACAGCCTCCACCTCGGCGAACAAGCCCTGAACGACCAGGACCTCACCCCGGCCCTGCGCCGCAAGCTCATCGACCAGATCGACGACCTGCGCCGCGCCCTCGCCGTACGCGACACCCACTGACCCTCAGAGCCTGTCGGGTGACCTTCGATCGGAGAGCGGACGCGGCATGGTGCGTGCGATTCCAAGGCGCCGGGATGGCCTCGTAGCGGAGCTACTAGGGCATTTCGGCAACGCTGGAAGCGTGCGTGCCAGGCCGTGGCCGCCCGATCAGAGGTCACCCGACAGGCTCTCAGGGTCGGCACCACCCGTGCCCGGCGCCACCCCACCACACAGGGAGGCGCCGGGCACACCCATATCCGACGCCACACCCATATCACCGAAACCCCCGACAACACCCCTCCGCCCAACCCACATCCCCCTTTCGAGTTCAGATCACCGAGCTCCGCGGCCGCGCCCCCGAAAACCCGGACAAGCTGGCATGTCCACCCATGCGCACCCGAAGGGCCCCGCCACCATGCCCACCCCGCCCCTCGCCGGATCGACCACCGGCCCCGCCGCCCTGCGCCCCCTCATCGACACCGTCCTCACCGCACTGCACGACGGCGCCCACCGCCGCGACGGCCCCCTCCCCGCAGGCGGACCCGACGCCGTCACCCCCCGGATGCGCGCCGCAACCCACCCCGTCATCCCCGACCACGGCACCGGCCCCCACGACGCACTGCACACCCTCATCAGCGCCCTCGCCGAAGGCGCCGCAGACCCCGCAGACCCACTCTGCGCCGCCCACCTGCACACCCCGCCCCTCGCCCTCGCCGCCGCCGCGGACCTCGCCGCCTCCGCCCTCAACCCCTCCATGGACTCCTGGGACCAAGCCCCCGCAGCCTCCGCCCTCGAAGCCGACATCACCGCCGCACTCGCCAGCGAGATCTACCCCCACCAACCCTCACCCGACGCACTCGTCACCACCGGCGGCACCGAAGCCAACCAACTCGCCCTGCTCCTCGCCCGCGAACGCAACGGCCCCGTACAGACCATCTGCGCCGCCAACGCCCACCACAGCGTCACCCGCGCCGCCTGGCTCCTCGGCCTCCCCGCACCCGTCGTCATCCCCGCCCCCACAGGCGTCATGGACCTCGCCGCACTCGACGAAGCCCTCACCGAACTCCACCGCCCCCTGCTCGTCACCGCCACCGCAGGCACCACCGACACCGGCCAGATCGACCCACTCGCCGACATCGCCGACCTCTGCACCACCCACGGCGCCGAACTCCACATCGACGCCGCCTACGGCGGCCCCCTCCTCTTCAGCCCCACCCACCGAGGCAAGGTCCACGGCCTCGACCGCGCCCACAGCGTCACCCTCGACCTGCACAAACTCGGCTGGCAACCCGCATCCGCAGGAATCCTCGCCACCCCCGACCGCACCCACCTCGACGTACTCCACCACCGCGCCTCCTACCTCAACGCCGACGACGACACCGAAGCCGGCCTCCCCGACCTCCTCGGCCGCTCCCTGCGCACCACACGCCGCCCCGACGCCCTCAAGATCGCCGTCACCCTCAAAGCCCTCGGCCGCACCGGACTCGCCGACCTCATCGACCACACCATCGCCGCCGCCCACCACCTCGCCGACCTCATCGCCAAAACCCCCACCCTCGACCTCTACGACCGCCCCACCATCAGCACCGTCCTCTTCCGCCCCACCGACGCCGACGACAACACCGTCGCCACCATCCGCCGCACCCTCCTCACCCGAGGCCACGCCGTACTCGGCCGCGCCCACACAGACAACCGCCTCTGGCTCAAAGCCACCCTCCTCAACCCCCACACCACCCCCGACAACCTCCGCACACTCCTCGACCTCGTCAACCACCTCGCCAACGACCTCGCGGAAGGCAACACCCCCCGATGACCGACCTGCCCACCCCCGAGACCGACCAGCCACACGACCTCGTCGGCATCGGCATCGGCCCCTTCAACCTCTCCCTCGCCGCACTCGCCCACGGCATTCCGGGCAACCCCCACCCCCTCACCACCGCCTTCTACGAACAACGCCCCGCCTTCCACTGGCACCCCGGCCTCCTCATCGACGGAGCCAGCCTCCAAGTCCCCTTCCTCGCCGACCTCGTCACCCTCGCCGACCCCGCAAGCCCCTGGACCTTCCTCAACTACCTGCGCAGCCGCGACCGGCTCTTCCCCTTCTACTTCGCCGAGCGCTTCCACATCCAGCGCGCCGAATACGACGCCTACTGCCGCTGGGTCAGCGACCAACTCCCCGGCCTCCACTTCAGCCACCAGGTCGACGCCGTCCGCTGGAACAACGAACGCGGCCTCTTCGAAGTCGACTTCACCCAACTCGACACCGACGGCGAAGCCGAAGCACTCGGCCGCGCACACACCCGTCACATCGCCCTCGGAATCGGCACCGAGCCCCACATCCCCGACCCCCTCAAACCCCTCGCAGAAGCCGAATCCCTCCCCGTCATCCACTCCGCCGACTACCTCCACCACCGCGAAACACTCCTCGACGCCGAACACATCACCGTCATCGGATCCGGACAGTCCGGCGCCGAAATCTTCCTCGACCTCCTGCGCGCCCGCCCCCCAGGCCGCGAAAAGCTCCACTGGCTCGCCCGCACCCAGGCCTTCGCACCCATGGAGTACTCCAAACTCGGCCTGGAACACTTCACCCCCGACTACAGCCGCTACTTCCACGCCCTGCCCGAATCCGTACGCGACGAACTCGTCCCCCACCAATGGCAACTCCACAAAGGCATCGACGCCGACACCATCGCCGCCATCCACGACGAGCTCTACCGCCGCACCCTCCACGGCGGCTGGCCCGACACCACCCTCACCCCCGGAGTCTCCGTACGCACCGCAGGACGCGTCGCCAACACCCGCATCGAACTCCACCTCGAACATACCCAGCAGAACACCCGATCCCGCCTCACCACCGACGCCGTCATCCTCGCCACCGGCTACCGCGAACGCTCCCTCGACCGCATCCTCACCGGCCTCGACCCCTACATGCGCCGCGACACCTCCGCACGCCCCCACATCGACGACCGGTTCCGCCTCGTCCTCGACCCCACCGTCACCGGCAACGTCTACGTACAGAACGCCGAACGCCACACCCACGGCGTCGGCGCCCCCGACCTCGGACTCGCCGCCTGGCGCAGCGCCACCATCCTCAACAACCTCACCGGCACCAACGCCTACCCCCTCCCGCAACGCACCGCCTTCACCACCTTCGGCCTCACCCCCCAGACCCCACCCATCCCCACCCAGAACCCCGACCTCATCCCCCTCACCCAGAGCAACTGACACCCACCCCCACACACAGACAGAAGGCGGCCGCCCCCTCCACAAGGAGAAGACGGCCGCCGACCCACACCAGCACACCCCCAGGGGCGAACGCCTAGAACACCGGCGCACCGTCCCGCGTCAGACGCCAGTCCACCGAAGCGAACTGCGCACCGTCCACCGAACCCTTCGCCTGCACCCAGGCGATGATCGTGTTACGGATCTCCTCCGAGTTCGCCCACAACTGCTTGGCACCCGGCACATGCGGGAAATTGCCACCACCGCTCGCCCGATAGTTGTTCACCGCCAGCACGAACTGCGCCGCCGGATCGATCGGCTTGCCCTCGAACGACAGATTCACGATCCGCGAACCATTCGGCTTCGCAATGTCGATCTCGTACGTCAGACCCGACACCGCGTCGTAGTTGTAGTCCGGAGTGTTGTCCGCGTTCGTCAGCTTCGCCGTGTCCACCGGAACACCGGCCGCCGTCTGCACGTAGTACCGGGCAGAGAACTCCAGATAATCCCTGATCTGCGCACCGGTCAGCAGCCGCGCCTCAAGGGTGTTCTCGAACGGGTACAGACCCGCCGCGTCCTTGATCGTCACATTCCCGGCCGGGATCTGCGCCGTACGCGAGAAGCAGGAAGCCTGCGAGAGAACGGGAAGCGCCGCGTACTCGCCACCCGCCAGCGCCGCCTTCACCGTCTCCGCCTGGACGACATTGATCAGATCGATGATCGGCTCGTCCTTCCAGGCCGCCTCCGCCGTCGTCATCGCCGCCGTGGACGTACCGATGACCTGATTGACGTACGCCACGACCTTCCTGTGCTCGTCCATGAGCAGCTTCGTGATCTCCGGGTCCTCGGCCACGGTGTTGGAGTTCAACACCTGCGAACCCGCCTTCTCCACCACCCAGCGGCCCTTCTCCCACACCAGATCGAAGTCGAACAGCGTCAGCCGCTGCCCCCACTTCAACGGCTCGGAGAGCACCACCTTCTTGCCGGTCTGCTTGTTCTCCACGAAATACTCGGGAATCTCCAGATGCGCATGCCCGACCAGAATCGCGTCGATCCCCGGAACCTGCTCGGCCACCAGACCCGCCGCATTCTCGACATACGGGACCTGATCACCCCACGACGACGTACCGTTGTGGCCCGAGTGAGCCGACACGATCACGACATCCGCACCCATGGAACGCAGCCGCGGCACGAACTTCGCCGCCTGCTCCTCCAGACCGGGAAACACCATCTTCCCGCTGACATTCGCCTTGTCCCAGATGGCGATACCCGGGTTGGTCAGACCCAGGATCGCGACCTTCACATCCGGACCGTGCGGGGTACGCATCTTCTTGATCACGTACGGGGCGAACGCCGGCCGCAACGTCTTCGCATCCAGCGCGTTCGCACCCAGCAGCGGGAAGTCGCACTGCTCCTCGAACTTCCGCAGCACCGGGATGCCGTAGTTGAACTCATGATTGCCGAGCGCCGCGGCGTCATAGCCGATCGCGTTCATCGCCTGCGCCATCGGGTGCACCGGGCCGCGCTTCGCCGTGATCGGATCGATCTTGGCGTAGTAGTACGACAACTGGGTGCCCTGGATCGTGTCACCCGCATCGATCATCAGGGTGTTGTGGCGGCCCTTCTCCCGGCGCACCTGGTCCACCAGCGTGGAGATCTTCGCCAGACCGACGTCGTTGTGGGCCTTGTCGTCGAACTCCTTGTCGGTGAAGTAGTCCCAGTTGAAGACGTTCCCGTGCAGATCGGTGGTGCCCATCACGGTGAACGAGTACCGCTTCGGCGGACGCCCGTGGCCGTGCCCCTGGCCATGACCGTGGGCCGCGGCAGGAACGGCGGAACCACCAGCGATCGCCACACCGGCACCGGCGGCCGCCGATGTGCCCAGGAACGTCCTACGGTTCAGCGGCATTTCGTCTCCCACATCTCAGTTCTCGTACAGCTCAGTTCTCGTACAGCTCAGTACTCGCAGTGCACAACGCGCGTAGATAATGACCCACGAGCAACACCCGGCAACACCCCTTGCGGGTTTCGATCTGATGACCACCCGCTGTCGCACCCGGATGCGAGAGTGGACCCATGACCGACACCCCACCGCCCTACGGCACCCCCGACCACCCCCGCGTCGCCGTCCGAGGCGAAGCCCGCCTCGAAGTCGACCCCGAGACCGCCCACATCGGCATCACCGTCAGCGCCCGCGGAAAAGACCGCCGCGCAGCCCTCGAAGACCTCACCCGACGCAACAACCACGTCCTCGAACTCGCACGGTCCTACGGACAAGCGGTCGAAAAACTCGAAACCGGCGCATTCTCCATCACCCCCGAACTCACCCAGCGCGGCCGCGACGAAAAAATCCGCGCCTACCACGGCCGCGTCCACGTCACCGCCGTCCTCAACGACTTCACCGCACTGGGCGAATTCACCACCCGCGTCGCCGACCTCGACATGACACGCGTCAACGGCCCCTGGTGGGCCCTGCGCCCCGACTCGCCAGCCCACGCGAACGCCCGCCGCCAGGCCGTACGCGAAGCCGTCCAACGCGCCCGCGAATACGCCGACGCCCTCGGCGCCCACCTCACCGCCCTGGTCGAACTCGCCGACCTCGGCGCGGAGAACGCCGCCCCGGCCATAGCCATGCCCGTCGCACCCGGAGGCATCCGGGGCCGCGCGGCATACGGCGGGGCAGCCGCCGAACCAGCCCCGGCCCTCGACCTCGAACCGCAACGCCAGACCGTCTACGCACAGGTGAACGCCCGCTTCACCATGTCACCGCCAAAACTATAAAGAGAATGCTCATCCGAGCACCCCGCCGCACAATTCAACACTTGTCAATAACCCTTCACCCAAAGGTTGTTGGGTCGTCATGCACGGCCAAATATCTACCCGTAGGTAAGGTCTAGGCTCAAACCATGCGCCGAGCAAAAATCGTCTGTACCCTGGGCCCCGCCACCGACACATACGACCAGATCAAGGCACTGGTCGAAGCGGGAATGGACATCGCCCGCCTCAACCTCAGCCACGGCACCTACGCCGAACACGAAGAGCGATACCACCACGTACGCAAGGCCTCCGACGAGAGCGGACACAGCGTCGGGATCCTCGCCGACCTTCAAGGCCCGAAGATCCGCCTCGGACGCTTCCGCGAAGGCCCCGTACTCCTTGAACGCGGCGACAGCTTCACCATCACCGTCGAACCCATGGAAGGCGACCGCCACACCTGCGGCACCACCTACGACGGCCTCGCCACCGACGTCACCACCGGCGAATGCATCCTCGTCGACGACGGCCGCGTCACCCTCGAAGTCACCGAGGTGGACGGCCCCCGCGTCCACACCACCGTCATCGAGGGCGGCATGGTCTCCGACCACAAGGGCCTCAACCTCCCCGGCGTCGCCGTCTCCGTCCCCGCACTCTCCGAGAAGGACATCGAAGACCTCCGCTGGGCCCTGCGCACCGGCGCCGACATCATCGCCCTCTCCTTCGTACGCAGCGGCCGCGACATCGAGGACGTCCACCGCATCATGGACGAGGAGGGCCGCCGCCTCCCCGTCATCGCCAAGGTGGAGAAGCCTCAGGCCGTCGAGAACATCGACGGCATCGTCGCCGCCTTCGACGGCATCATGGTCGCCCGCGGCGACCTCGGCGTCGAAATGCCCCTGGAACAGGTGCCGATCGTCCAGAAGCGCGCGATCAAACTCGCCAAGCGCAACGCCAAGCCGGTCATCGTCGCCACCCAGATGCTCGACTCGATGATCGACAACTCCCGCCCCACCCGCGCCGAAGCCTCCGACGTCGCCAACGCGGTCATCGACGGCACGGACGCGGTGATGCTCTCCGGCGAGACCAGCGTGGGCAAGTACCCCATCGAGACGGTCCGCACGATGTCCCGCATCGTCGAAGCCGCCGAGGAGGACATCCTCGCCAAGGGCCTCCCGCCCCTGAACGACCGCAACAAGCCCCGCACCCAGGGCGGCGCGGTGGCCCGCGCGGCGGCCGAGATGGGCGACTTCCTGGGCGCCAAGTTCCTCGTCGCCTTCACCCAGAGCGGCGACACGGTCAGGCGCCTCTCCCGCTACCGCTCACCCATCCCGCTCCTGGCCTTCACCCCGGACCCGGCCACCCGCTCCCAGCTGAACCTGACCTGGGGCGTCGAGACCTTCCTCGGCCCGCACGTGGAATCGACGGACGCGATGGTGGCCCAGGTCGACGAGGAACTGCTGAAGATCGGCCGCTGCGAGAAGGGCGACATCGTGGTCATCACGGCCGGCTCCCCGCCGGGAGTCCCGGGCTCGACGAACCTGGTCCGGGTGCACCACATCGGCGAGGACGACAGCGCCAGGTAGGTCAGTCGTCAGTACTTCGGCCCGACGTGGGCGTCCATGAGAGCGACGGACGCCCGTCGGGCGACGGAGATGTTGAACGGATCGCTGCCGCGAGCGAGAGTCGTCCACTCGACTCCGACCTTGTTGAGGGTGTCGGAGAGGAGCTTGCGGATGTCGTCGGACTTGTTGGCGAAGAAGTAGCGCGGGTACTCGTAGCGCTTACGCTCCCCGCCTACCAGGCGGGTGGTCCAGTTGGTGATGCGGCATCCGTCGGAATGGATCAGACCACGGATGAACTCCCACGGGTGTGCGTCCACGATCTCCTGTTGCCAGTTTGCGAGGACGATCGGGCGCTCGTGCTTTCTACCGGGACCGTGCTGGGGGAAGAGGCACCAAAGGTGCTTCGAGTACATCTTCACCTGGTGGCATCCCTTTCTGCGGACCCTGCATACGGAGTTCTCGGGGAAGACGGCACGCATCGCGCTCTCGCACAGGTCCATAAGGCCGGGCCACGAATCTGCGCAGGCGACGGACAGACTGGGCGTGTGCATGGTCTTGTTCTGGACTATGTGCCCGTCACCGAGATAGAGGCCGAGAAGGTAGGCGTACGCCGAGCGGTCCAACTCTCCTTCGCATCGAGGGCAGAAGGAACGATGGGCTCCCGGGCACTCGCCGCGTTTGGCGCGGTCCATGTGTTTCCAGTAGCTGACGGTGCCTGCCGGCACGTTCAGCTGCCGCGCCACGTCCGCGTTCTTTGCGCCGCCTCGGAGAAGGGTGAGCGCCTTCTGTCGTAGTTCTGGTCCGTGGAAGTTCATACGAACACCATGAGCGACCACTCGCTACTGGGTGCAGCAGAAAGCGGATGTTCACGAGAACGTGAACATCCGCTTTGTCTCGCATGTGCCGAGTGCGGGATTCGAACCCGCAAGCCCTTTCGGGCAGATGTGTTTGAGACATCCGTGTATGCCATTCCACCAACCCGGCGAGGCTGCTGCCGGAAAGTGTACCGGGTGACACGCCCGGTCCGCTGCTAGGTAGGCTCATAGGAGCTGTACCTGCCCTTGGAACGAGGAGTCCCCGTGACCGCCCCCGAGTCGCCCCAGCCCGCAGCCGACGACGACAAGTCGCACGTTCCGCCGCTGACGACCCGCGTCGTCATCGCCGAGGACGAGGCGCTCATCCGGCTCGACCTCAAAGAGATGCTGGAGGAAGAGGGCTACGCGGTCGTCGGTGAGGCCGGGGACGGTCAGAAGGCCGTCGAGCTCGCCCGGGAGCACCGGCCGGACTTGGTCATCCTCGATGTGAAGATGCCGATCCTCGACGGGATCTCCGCCGCGGAGAAGATCGCCGAGGAGTCCATCGCCCCGGTCCTGATGCTCACCGCGTTCTCGCAGCGCGATCTCGTCGAGCGGGCGCGGGACGCCGGGGCGATGGCGTATCTCGTGAAGCCGTTCAGCAAGAGCGACGTGGTGCCTGCCATCGAGATGGCGGTGTCGCGGTTCTCGGAGCTGAAGGCACTGGAGGGTGAGGTCGCCGACCTCGCGCAGCGGCTGGAGACGCGGAAGCTGGTGGATCGGGCGAAGAGCATTCTGCAGACGGATTACGGGCTGTCGGAGCCGGCCGCGTTCCGCTGGATCCAGAAGACGTCGATGGACCGTCGGCTGTCCATGCAGCAGCTTGCCGAGGCGTTGATCGAGGATGCCGAGGAGAAGAAAAGGGCGGCGAAGGACGGCGACCAGTAGGCGCGCGTATCCGAGTAAGGCCCGCACCCCGGATCGATCGGGGTGCGGGCCTTACTCGTACGGTCGGGCGGGGTTCAGTCCTCGCCGAGGTAGGCCTTGCGGACGGACTCGTCGTGGAGGAGGTCCGCGCCGGTGCCGGAGAGGACGATCTTGCCGACCTCCATGACGTGGCCGTGGTCGGCGAGGGAGAGCGCGGCCTGGGCGTTCTGCTCGACGAGCAGGATGGTGGTGCCCTGTGCCTTGAGTTCGACGATGGTCTCCATGATCTTCTGCATCATGATCGGGGAGAGGCCCATGGAGGGTTCGTCGAGCATCAGGAGCTTGGGCTGGCACATCAGAGCCCTGCCCATGGCGAGCATCTGCTGTTCGCCGCCCGAGAGCGTTCCGGCGGCCTGCTTGCGGCGTTCCCCGAGGATGGGGAAGAGGTCGTAGGCGCGCTGGATGTCCTTCTCGATGCCTGCCTTGTCGTTGCGGAGGTAGGCGCCGAGCTGGAGGTTCTCGGTGATCGTCAGCCGGGGGAAGATGTGTCGTCCCTCGGGGGAGTGGGCGAGGCCCAGGGAGACGATCTTGTGGGCCGGGATGTTGTTGAGCGGTTTGCCGTCGAAGAGGATGTTGCCGCCGACGGGCTTGAGGAGCCCGGAGAGGGTGCGCAGGGTGGTGGTCTTGCCCGCACCGTTGGTGCCGATGAGGGTGACGACCTGGCCGGCTTCGACGGTGAAGGAGATGCCCTTGACGGCTTCGATCTTGCCGTAGGCGACGCGGAGGTCCTCGACCTCTAGCAGTGCGGTCATCGGGTGTCCTCCTCCTCGGCGCTGGTGGTGCTGGTGGTGCTGGTGGTGCTGGTGGTGCTGGTGGTGCTGGTGGTGCTGGTGGTGTCGGCTGTCTTGGTGGCGCCTGCTTCGGCGGCTTCGACTTCGGCGACTTCTTCGGCGCCGGGGGCGCCTTCGAAGGGGGTGCCGAGGTAGGCGGCGACGACGCGTTCGTCGCTCTGGACGACGTCGGAGGTGCCTTCGACGAGTTTCTCGCCCTGGACGAGGACGGCGACGCGGTCGCAGAGGTTGAAGATGAACCGCATGTCGTGCTCGATGACGAGGACGGCGATGCCCTGGTCACGGATGGCGAAGATGAGTTCTTCGGTGACGCGGGTTTCCTGCGGGTTCATGCCGGCGGTGGGCTCGTCGAGGAGCAGGAGTCCGGGGTCGCTGGCCAGCGCGCGGGCGATTTCCAGCTTGCGCTGGTCGCCGTAGGGGAGGTTGCGCGCGAGGTGGTCGGCCTTGTCCTGGAGGCCGATGAATTCCAGGAGTTCCATGGCGCGTTCGCGGCTGGCGTGTTCGGCCTTGGTGAAGCCGGGGAGCCGCAGGAGGGCGGACCAGAGGCCTTCCTTGGTCCTGGTGTGGCGTCCGACGAGGACGTTTTCCAGGACGGTCATGTTGGCGAAGAGCCGGATGTTCTGGAAGGTGCGGGCGATGCCTGCCTGGGTGACGAGGTGGGGCTTGGGCGGCAGGACGGTGCCCTTGTAGCTGACCTTGCCCTCGGTGGGGACGTACAGGCCGGTGAGGCAGTTGAAGAAGGTGGTCTTGCCGGCGCCGTTGGGGCCGATGAGGCCGACGATTTCGCCCGCGTTGACGGTGAGGTCGACGTTGCGTACGGCGGTGAGGCCGCCGAAGCGCATGGTGACGCCGCTCGCGTCGAGGACGGTGGTGGCGGTCTTCGTGGTGGTGGTCATGGTGGTCACGCCCCCGCCTTGGCGATGCCGGCGCCGGTCTCTGCGGACTGCCGTGGCTCCGGTACGTCGAGCTGGTCGGTCTCGTGGAACTCGAGCTGCTTCCTGCGGTCGGCGACGAGGCCTTCGGGGCGCAGGCGCATCAGGAGGATGAGTGCGACGCCGAAGAGGAAGAGCTGGTAGTCCTGCATGAACTGCAGTTTGGCCGGGATGAGGTAGAGCAGTGCGGCGCCGACGAGGGGTCCGCTGAGGGTTCCCATGCCGCCGAGGATGACGGCGGCGAGGAGGAATGCGGAGTTGGGCGGTACGGAGCCGGCGAACTGGTACTGCTCGGGTGTCACTGTGTAGTTGACGTGTGCCTGGACGGTTCCGGCGAGGCCGGCGAGGGTGGCGCCGAGGGCGAAGGCCAGCAGTTTGAGCCGGAAGGCGTTGATGCCCATGGCGGTGGCTGCGGTCTCGTCCTCGCGGATGGCGACCCAGGCGCGGCCGATGCGTGATTCTCCGGAGCGGCGGAAGACGAGGACGACGACGGCGGTGAAGACGAGCATCAGCAGGTAGTAGTTGGCGGACCTGCCGAGGTTGAAGCCGAGGATGTCGTGCTTGAGCCCGAAGTCGAATCCGAAGAAGTTGAGGTCGGGGATGCTCGGGATGCCCTGGGAGCCGTTGGTGAGGTCGGGTCCGCTGTTTCCGTTGAGGTTGTTCACGGTGAGGCGGAAGATTTCACCGAAGCCGAGGGTGACGATGGCCAGGTAGTCGCCGCGTAGTCGCAGGGTCGGGGCGCCGATGAGGACGCCGAAGACGAGCGAGGCGCCGGCGCCGGTGAGGACGGCGGCCCAGAAGGGGAATTCGACGCCGATGGCCGACATGGTGGAGCCGGAGACCAGGGCTGCGGCGTAGGCGCCGACGCCGAGGAAGGCGACGTAGCCGAGGTCGAGGAGGCCGGCGAGGCCGACGACGACGTTGAGGCCGAGTGCCACGGTCGCGAAGATGAGGATGTTGGCGCCGATGAGCGCGTACTCCTCCTTCTGCTGTGTGAACGGGAAGCAGACGGCTGCGACGAGGGCGGCGGCGAGGGTGATGTTGCGGTGCTTCGTGGTCAGCGTGGTGAGGCGCGAGACGAGTCCGGCGCGGTGGAGTGCGGTGAAGGCGAAGCCGACGGTGATGAGGAAGCCGATGAAGAGTTCGGCGTAGTCGGTGTCGATGCCGTAGGCGAAGACCTGGAGGCCGATGCCGAAGGCTACGGCGATGGTGAGGATTTCGGCCCAGGCGGGGAGGGGTTTGGCGCGGCGGGCCGGCGGGGCGCTGAGGCTGTTGCGGAAGCGCTGCCAGGCGCCGGCCGTTGTGGTGTCGGGGAGCGGCTGGTCGCCGGGGAGTCCGAGTGCGGCGATGGCGGCGATGAGTGCGCCGATGCCGCTGACCCAGGCGCCGGGTTCCAGGTTGACGACGCCGCCGAGGTCGTACGCGATGGCGCCGATGGTGTAGCCGGTGGTGCCGAAGGTGCCGAGCGCCAGGAGGCGGACGGGGCTGTTGGTGCCGCCGGGGGTGAGCCAGCCGAGGCCTCGGATGCCGTATCCGGACAGGGCGAAGAGCAGGGTGAGTGCGGCGCTGATGAGGGTGAGGACCTGGAGGCCGCCGGGGTAGCCGGTGACGGTGAGGTCGCCGGGGAATTCGCTGGTCCAGGTCCAGGCGAGGAAGGTGCCGGCGAGTGCGACGGCGGCGCCTGCGAGGGTGGCGATGCGGGCCGCGGCTGCGGGGATCGCGAGGATGGGGGCGGCCCCGGGTGCGGTGGTGTGGTTGGTGGTCATCCGTATCACGCCCGATCCGCGACGCGTTCGCCGAGCAGGCCCTGGGGGCGGAGCAGCAGGACGATGATGAGGAGGACGAAGGCCCATACGTCCTTCCAGGCACCGCCGCCGAAGAGTTCCATGCCGGGGACGTTGCTCATGTAGCCGGTGGCGAGGGATTCGGCGATGCCGAGTACGACGCCGCCGAGCATGGCGCCGTAGATGTTGCCGATGCCGCCGAGTACGGCTGCGGTGAAGGCTTTGAGGCCCATGATGAAGCCCATTTTGAAGCCGATCTGGCCGTTTTTGAGCCCGTAGGCGACGGCGGCGACGGCGGCGAACGCGGCACCGATGGCGAAGGCCATGACGATGATGCGGTCGGTGTTGATGCCCATGAGTTTTGCGGTGTCGGGGTCCTGGCTGGTGGCCTGCATGCCGCGGCCGGAGCGGGTCTTGGAGACGAAGAGCCCGAGGGCGAGCATGCAGATGGGTGCCGTGATGAGGACGAAGAGGTCACCGCGCTGGATGTGGGCGCCGAAGATGTCGATCGCTTCGCCCTTGAACTGGGGGAAGGAGCGGTCCTTCTTGGCGTCGGGGTACCACTTCCAGATGGCCTGCTGGAGTGCGAGGGAGAGTCCGATCGCGGTGATCAGTGGGGCCAGTCGGGGGGCGCCTCGCAGGGGCCGGTAGGCGAAGCGTTCGGCGGCTGTGCTGACGGCGACGGAGCATATGACGCCGCCGATGATCATGAGTGGGATGATTGCGAGGAGGGAGACGCCGGCCGGCATCCAGAGGTACACGGTGAGAGCTCCGAAGCCTCCGATCATGAAGATCTCGCCGTGGGCGAAGTTGATGAGCTGGATGATTCCGTAGACCATCGTGTAGCCGATCGCGATGAGACCGTACATCGCGCCGAGGATGAGTCCATTGGCCAGCTGTTGCGGCAGTTCGTTCACCGCAGGGCCTCCGTGGAGTGGTTCGGATATGGCACCGCGCGGGAGCGCTGGTAGCGCTCCCGCGCGGTCTGGTGTCAGTCAGTGCGTGTCCGGGAGGGCACGGGTCAGGGCTTGTAGGCCTCGCTGAGCTTGGAGGTCCACTTGCCGCCGTTGACCTGGTAGGCGGTCATCATGGTGTTGGTGGTGTCGCCGTACTCGTCGAAGGAGACGGGGCCGGTGACGCCGTCGAACTTGACCTTGCTCATGGCGTCGAGGACCTTGACGCGGGCGTCGTCGGGGAGCTTGCCGTTGTTCTCGGCGACGGCGAGCTTGACGGCCTCGATGATCGCCCAGGTGGCGTCGTAGGTGCCGCCGCCGTAGGCCTCGTAGGCGTCCTTGTATCCGGCCGTCTTGTAGTCCGCGATGAACTTCTTGGCGGAGTCGAGTTCCTCGACGGGCTTGCCGACGGAGGTGGCGATGTCGCCCTGGGCCTTCTTGTTGAGCTTGATGAAGTCGGCGCTGTACATGCCGTCGCCGCCCATGAGGGGGATCTGGACGCTGTCCTTGAGCTGCTGGCTCAGGGGTGCGCCGGCGGGGTACTCGCCGCCGTAGTAGACGGCCTTGGCGCCGGACTTCTTGACCTTGGTGACGACGGCGTTGAAGTCGCGGTCGTCGGGGTTGACGTGGTCGGAGCCGACGATCTTGCCGCCGAGGGTGGTGAAGGTCGCCTTGAAAGAGGCGGCCAGACCGGCGCCGTACGGCTTCTGGTCGTCGATGAGGTAGACCTGCTTGATCTTCGCGTCGTTGAAGAGGTACTTCGCCGCGAAGGCGCCCTGGATCTGGTCCGTGGTGGCGGTGCGGAAGTAGGTCTTGAAGGGGCGCTTCTTGTCGCCGGTCTTCCAGTTCTCGCCCTGGGTGAGTTCGGTGCCCGTGTTGGCGGGGGAGACCTGGGTGAGGGAGGCGTCGTTGAGCGGCTTCTGCATCGACTGGGAGACGCCGGAGTTCAGCGGGCCGACGACGCCGACGACGGTGTCGTCGTCGATGAACTTCTGGGCGTTCTGCTGGCCGACGGAGGGCTGTGCCTGGTCGTCGAGCGGCTTGACCTCGAACTTGATGCCGGGGACGGTCTTTTCCTTGTTCGCCGTCTTGGCGGCGAGGTCCGCGGAGTTCTTGATGCCGAGGCCGAGGGCGGACAGGTCGCCGGTGATGGGCGCGTCGACGCCGATGACGACGGTCTGGGTGTCGCCGCTGCTGCTCTTCTTGCCGTCGTCGCGCGACCCGCAGGCGGTGAGTGTCAGTGCTCCTGTGGTGAGCACTGTGGTGAGGATGAGCAAAGAACGGTGTCGCACGAAAGGTCCTTTCCCTGGCGCGGCCTCCTCTGCTTGAGGTGCCGTGTCGTTCGCCGGGCCGTACTGGTTGGTACAGGGCCGTGCAGCAGACGCGCCCGGCGGCGCGGTGACTGGCGGTGACTCTAGGCGCAGGTGTGGGTGTCCGGGATGGGTCCGCCGCAGGATGTGACTGTCTTGTTATGCCTTTGAGCAAGGCTTGAGGTGGCTGTGCGGACATGTACGGCTTTTTGCCGGTCGGTGAAGTGACCGCATTGTGAGAACGCGCAGCTCTGCTAAGGGGCTTGAGCTGATCTTGCTGCTGTCGCGTGTCGAGGGGTGAAGAGGGCGTCATGGGGGCACGATGGGCCGCCCGGCGGCTGCGGGGCCGGGTTCGGAGTGCTGCGCGGTGACGTTTGCGCATTGCGCACTTGTTACGCAGTGTTACATCTGGGCCGATGTGGTCGACGCGGTGTTGTGTGCGCGGGGTGTGCGCCGGGTGTGGCTGGGGTGCCGAGTTGGCCATACAACCAGCCGTACGGTCAAGGGTGTTGGCGTGTTCGGTTGCTCAACAATGCCTTGCGTATGGGTGGTTGCGGGCGGGAATGGCGCTGCCCGGCCGGAATGGGGTCCGGCCGGGCAGTGGTGTCGGGGGCGCTGTGCGGTGTGTTCCGGTCGGTCAGGCGGTGTCGTTCTGCGGTGCGTTGCGGAGCATGCAGGTGAGGCGGGCGGTGCAGACCCGCTTGTCGTGCTCATCGGTGATGACGATCTCGTACGTGGCGGTGGAGCGGCCGCGGTGTACGGGGGTGGCGACGCCCGTGACGAGTCCGCTCCGTACCCCTCGGTGATGGGTGCAGTTCAGGTCGACACCGACAGCGAGCTTGGTGACGCCGCCGTGGAGCATGGAGCCGACCGAGCCGAGGGTCTCGGCGAGGACGGCGGAGGCGCCGCCGTGGAGCAGTCCGTACGGCTGCGTGTTGCCCTCGACGGGCATGGTGCCGACGACGCGGTCCGCGGAGGCTTCGACGATCGTGACGCCCATCCGCTCGCCGAGGTGGCCGGCGGAGAAGAGTGCGGGCAGATCGACGCCGAGTGCGGCGTACTCGTCGATGATCTCCTGGGGGAACTTGGGTGTGGTGTGCTCGCCCATGGGGTCCGGCTCCGATCGTCTGCGTGGTTCATAGCTTTATTGCTGTGTGCATCGTTCTTATCAGACGACTGAGCGAACGCTTAGTGGGTTGTGGGTGCGGACTACCTCTGGGCGGTCTGCCTGGCGGTCTGCCTGGCGGTCTGCCTGGCGGTCTGCCCCTGGACGTTCTGCCTCTGGATGTTCTCGAAGCGCACGACGACGGACTTGCTGGCGGGGGTGTTGCTGGTGTCGGCGGTGGAGCCGAGGGGGACCAGCACATTGGTCTCCGGGTAGTAGGCGGCGGCGCAGCCCCGGGCGGTCGGGTAGTGCACGATGCGGAAGCCGGGGGCGCGGCGCTCCACCCCGTCCTTCCATTCGCTGACGAGGTCGGTGTATGCGCCGTCGGCCAGGCCGAGGGTGCGGGCGTCGTCGGGGTTGACCAGGACGATGCGGCGGCCGCCCTTGATGCCGCGGTAGCGGTCGTCGAGGCCGTAGATCGTGGTGTTGTACTGGTCGTGCGAGCGCAGGGTCTGCAGCAGCAGCCTGCCTTCGGGGATCTCGGGGTACTCGACGGGTGCGGCGGTGAAGTTGGCCCTGCCGGTCGCGGTGGGGAAACGGCGCTCGTCGCGCGGGGCGTGCGGGAGGGTGAAACCGCCGGGGTGTGCGACGCGGGCGTTGAAGTTCTCGAAGCCGGGGACGACGCGGGAGATGCGGTCGCGGATCGTCGCGTAGTCCTTCTCGAACTCCTCCCAGGGGGTGGCCGATCCGGGGCCGAGGACGGCGCGGGCGAGGCGGGCGACGATGGCGGGTTCGGAGAGCAGGTGCGGGCTCGCCGGGGTGAGGTTGCCGCGCGAGGCGTGGACCATGCTCATGGAGTCCTCGACCGTGACGAACTGCTTGCCGCTCGCCTGGACGTCCTTGTCGGTTCGGCCCAGCGTCGGCAGGATCAGCGCGCGGGTGCCGGTCACGGCGTGCGAGCGGTTGAGTTTGGTGGAGACATGGACGGTGAGGCGGGCGCGGCGCATCGCGGCCTCGGTGACCTCCGTGTCGGGAGTGGCTGCGACGAAGTTGCCGCCCATGGCGAAGAAGACCTTGGCATCGCCGTCGCGCAGGGCCTGGATGGAGCGGACGACGTCGTAGCCGTGGTGGCGCGGTGAGGTGATCGAGAATTCCTTGTCGAGCGCGTCGAGGAATTCGGGTGCGGGCCGTTCGAAGATGCCCATGGTGCGGTCGCCCTGGACGTTGGAGTGGCCGCGGACGGGACAGACTCCGGCGCCGGGGCGGCCGATGTTGCCGCGCAGCAGAAGGAAGTTGACGACTTCGCGGATGGTCGGCACGGAGTGCTTGTGCTGGGTGAGGCCCATGGCCCAGCACACGATGGTGCGCTTGGAGGCGAGGACCATCGCGAGGGCCTCTTCGATGGCGCCGCGGTCGAGGCCGGTGGCGGCGAGGGTCTGTTCCCAGTCGGCTTGGCGGGCCGCGGCCACGAACTCCTCGTAACCATGGGTGTGGTCCCGTACGAAGGCTTCGTCGACGGCGCCCTCGGTCTGAAGGATCATCTTGTTGAGGAGCCGGAAGAGGGCCTGGTCGCCGCCGATACGGATCTGCAGGAAGAGATCGTCGAGCGCGGCGCCCTTGATCATGCCGAGCGGGGTCTGCGGGTTCTTGAACCGCTCCAGGCCGGCCTCGGGCAGCGGGTTCACCGAAATGATCTTCGCGCCCGCGGACTTGGCCTTCTCCAGGGCGGAGAGCATCCGGGGATGGTTCGTGCCGGGATTCTGCCCGGCGACGATGATCAGGTCCGCCTGGTGGAGGTCCTCCAGCGAGACGCTGCCCTTGCCGATGCCGATGGTCTCCGTCAGCGCCGAGCCGGAGGACTCGTGGCACATGTTGGAGCAGTCGGGGAGGTTGTTCGTGCCGAACTCGCGGGCGAACAGCTGGAGCAGGAACGCCGCCTCGTTGCTGGTACGTCCCGAGGTGTAGAAGAGGGCCTCGTCGGGGGAGGCGAGCGTGCCCAGCTCCTCGGCGATGATGCCGAAGGCGCGCTCCCAGGTCACCGCTTCGTACCGCTCGGCGCCCTCGGGGAGGTACATCGGCTGGGTGATCCGCCCTTGCTGGCCCAGCCAGTACCCACTGCGCGAGGCGAGATCGGCGACCGGGTGCGCGGCGAAGAAGTCGGGCGTGACACGGCGCAGTGTCGCCTCTTCGGCGACGGCCTTGGCGCCGTTCTCGCAGAACTCCGCCGTATGCCGCTTGTCGCCCTCGGGCCAGGCGCAGCCGGGGCAGTCGAAGCCGTTCTTCTGGTTGACCTTGAGGAGGGTCTGCGCGGTGCGCCGCACGCCCATCTGCTGCTGGGCGATGAGCAGGCTGTGTGCGACGGCCGGCAGTCCGGCGGCGGCGTGCTGCGCCGGCTCGACCCGCGGCGCATCCTGGACCGGGTCACCTGCGGGCGGCTTCGTGGCCATTTCGTGCTCCCCTTTGAGCAACTGCGGACCTGCGCGGTGCGCTGTACGCAGTGATGCGGTACGTGTTCCTCCGTCGATCCTGTCACGAGGCACCGACGGAGCGTCCGGCGAGCCATGCCCGGTCGGGATTGTCAGTGGTCCGTGGCAGGATCGGGGGCGTGGCTGAGACGGCATCGAAGAAGACGGCAGACAACCGACCGCGCCTGCTCCTGATGGACGGGCACTCCCTGGCGTACCGGGCGTTCTTTGCGCTGCCTGCGGAGAATTTCACGACTGGGTCGGGGCAGCCGACGAACGCGGTGTACGGCTTCGCGTCAATGCTGGCGAACACGCTGCGTGACGAGGCGCCGACGCATTTCGCGGTGGCGTTCGACGTCTCCCGCAAGACCTGGCGCTCGGAGGAGTTCCCCGAGTACAAGGCGAACCGCTCGAAGACCCCGGACGAGTTCAGGGGCCAGGTCGAGCTGATCGGCGAGCTGCTCGACGCGATGCACGCCGACCGTTTCGCGGTCGACGGCTTCGAGGCGGACGACGTCATCGCCACGCTGGCCACGCAGGCCGAGGCGGCCGGCTTCGAGGTGCTGATCGTCACCGGTGACCGGGATTCGTTCCAGCTGATCACGGACAACGTCACCGTGCTGTACCCGACGAAGGGCGTCTCGGAGCTGACGCGCTTCACCCCGGCCAAGGTCGAGGAGAAGTACGGGCTCACGCCGCAGCAGTATCCGGACTTCGCGGCGCTGCGTGGTGACCCGTCGGACAACCTTCCGGGCATCCCCGGTGTGGGTGAGAAGACCGCCGCGAAGTGGATCAACCAGTTCGGTTCGTTCGACGAGCTGGTGGAGCGCGCCGAGGAGGTCAAGGGCAAGGCCGGGCAGAATTTCCGGGACAACCTGGACGCGGTGCGGCTCAATCGCAGGCTGACCGAGATGGTCCGTGACGTGGAGCTGCCGAAGACCCCGCAGGACCTGGAGCGCGCACCGTACGACCGCACCGCGGTGACGGGCGTGCTGGACGTCCTGGAGATCCGTAACCCGAGTCTGCGCGAGCGGCTGCTGGCCGTGGACCCGGGCGCGGCCGAGGACGAGACCCCGGCGCCCGCCGCGGGCGTCGAGCTGGACGGCGCGGTGCTGGGCGCGGGCGAGCTGGCGCCCTGGCTCGCCGAGCACGGTGGGCAGCCGCTCGGTGTCGCCACCGTCGACACCTGGGCGGTGGGCAGCGGCACGGTCACCGAGATCGCGCTCGCCGCGGCCGGCGGGGCGGCGGCCTGGTTCGATCCCGCAGAGCTCGACGAGGGCGACGAGCAGGCGTTCGCCGCGTGGATCGCCGACGCGCGGCGGCCGAAGGTCATGCACAACGCGAAGAGCGCCATGCGGGTCTTCCCCGAGCACGGCTGGCAGGTCGACGGCGTCACGATGGACACCGCGCTGGCCGCCTATCTGGTCAAGCCCGGCCGCCGCTCCTTCGCGCTGGACGCGCTGGCGGTGGAGTATCTGGGCCGGGAGCTGGCCCCCGCGGCGGCGTCCGACGGCCAGCTGGCCTTCGGCGCGGACGACCGGGCCGAGGCCGACGCCCTGATGACGCAGGCACGCGCGGTCCTGGATCTGGGCGATGCGTTCACCACCCGGCTGGCAGAGGTCGGCGCGACCGATCTGCTGCACGGCATGGAGCTGCCGACGTCCGCTCTGCTGGCCCGTCTGGAGCGGCACGGCATCGCCGCCGACCGGGCCCATCTGGAGGGCATGGAGCAGCAGTTCGCCGGTGCGGTGCAGCAGGCGGTGAAGGAGGCGCACGCCGCGGTCGGCCGCGAGTTCAACCTCGGTTCGCCCAAGCAGCTCCAGGAAGTCCTCTTCGGCGAGCTGGGCCTGCCCAGGACGAAGAAGACGAAGACCGGGTACACGACGGACGCCGACGCCCTGGCCTGGCTTGCCGCACAGACCGAGCACGAGCTGCCGGTCATCATGCTGCGCCACCGCGAGCAGGCGAAGCTGCGGGTCACCGTCGAGGGCCTGATCAAGACGATCGCGGCGGACGGCCGTATCCACACCACGTTCAACCAGACGGTGGCGGCGACCGGCCGGCTCTCCTCCACCGACCCGAACCTGCAGAACATCCCGGTCCGTACGGATGAGGGCCGGGCCATCCGCCGGGGCTTCGTCGTCGGCGAGGGCTTCGAAACGCTGATGACGGCCGACTACAGCCAGATCGAACTGCGCGTGATGGCCCACCTCTCCGAGGACGCGGGCCTGATCGAGGCGTTCACCTCCGGCGAGGATCTGCACACGACGGTCGCCTCGCAGGTCTTCGGCGTCGGCAAGTCGGCCGTCGACCCGGAGATGCGCCGCAAGATCAAGGCCATGAGTTACGGACTCGCGTACGGGCTCTCCGCGTTCGGCCTCTCCCAGCAGCTGAACATCGAGGCGGGCGAGGCGCGCGGCCTGATGGACACGTACTTCGAGCGGTTCGGCGGAGTGCGTGACTATCTGCACCGTGTGGTGGAGGAGGCCAGGGCCACCGGCTACACGGAGACGGTCTTCGGGCGTCGCCGCTATCTCCCCGACCTCAACAGCGACAACCGTCAGCGCCGCGAGATGGCCGAGCGCATGGCGCTCAACGCACCGATTCAGGGCACGGCCGCGGACATCGTCAAGGTCGCCATGCTCCAGGTCGACCGGGCGCTGACCGAGGCGAGGCTGAAGTCCCGGATGCTGCTCCAGGTCCATGACGAAATCGTCCTGGAGATCGCCGAGGGCGAGCGGGCGCAGGTGGAGGAGATCCTCCGCCACGAGATGTCCACGGCCGTGCAGTTGCGCGCCCCGCTGGATGTATCGGTGGGTGTCGGTACGGACTGGGAGTCCGCAGCGCACTGACGCGGCGGCGCCGGACGGGCCCCGGGGTTTGTTCAGAGACCCTCCGGAGGAATCAGGCCCGTCCGGCGACCGAGGGTACGGAAGCGTGCGGCCGTCGCAGCCGCATCCACGCCCCGTACAGCACCAGGCCGACCGCCAGTCCCGCCCCGGCGCCGAAGCAGGCGGTCGGGATGATGTCCAGCGGGGTGTCGATGTGCCCGAAGTACGCATACCAGCGTGCGCACCGGTGTACGACGCCGAGCAGGACGCAGACGCTCAGCAGTACCCCCGCCGACCACCGCCCCCGACGGCCCAGCACCGGCACGGACGGCGGGACCGGGCGCGCATCGGTCCGTCGCAGCCCCGAAGCCGTGAACCAGGCGAGCACGGCCAGTGCCACCGCCGAACTGCCGTACTGCACCATCTGGAACACGGGAAACCCGACGACGCTCCCGTCGAGCACCGGCACCAACCGCACACCCCACCGGTCGTGATGGGTGAAGGCGTCCCAGACGACATGAGTGGCGGACCCGATGACCGCCGAAGTTACGAACCACGCACCGTCCCGGACACCCCACGCCCCTCGGTCGGTTGATCCGCACCGCTGCCCTCGCACGAACGCATGAACCCGTCCCTGCCAGGCCCTCGGCAGCAGCGCCACCGACGGTTCGCGCAGCAGCAGCCACAGCGCCACCACGGCTGCGGTGATCAGCACATCGACCGTGAACACGCCCCACACCGAGTGGGTGACCCGCCCGAATTCCATGGCGCCCGGGATCGCGGTGTCCGCGTAGTACGTCATGTCGGGGGCGAACGATCCCGCGACGAGGGCAGAGGCGAGGAGCGGCCCGCGCGCCGTTCCGTCCCGCCGCATCCCCGGCAGCACGGCCGCGGCATGACTGAGTGTGAACGGCATGGCGGCAAGTATGCGTGAGCCGCCGTCGCCCGCCCGACGACCGCCGTACAACTTGCTGTCCGGAACGTGAAGAACAGGTAAGAACCGGTCATTGCACGGTGTTCCGGCGGCACAAGTTGCCGTAGGGTCGCCTGAGTCCTGGCGCTGGGGAGCTCGGACAGCCGTCGAAGGGGAGGGGCCAGAGGTATGGCAGCGCAATTCGGTCGCCGACTTCGCAAGGGGGCGACCACGACCGCTGTGGCCGCAGTCGCCGTGGCGGCGCTCTCCGCCTCAGGGGCCCCTGGCGCAACGCTGGTCACCGGGAGCGGCGATCAGCAGTCCGCCGGAACGACACCGTCGCCCGACGGCACCGCGGCCACCGGCAACTCGCCGTACTACACGGACCTGCCGCCGCTGAACACGCCCAACAAGCCGGTAACCGCCACCGATCTGCCCATCACCGGCAGTGCGGAATCCGGCATACCGGCTTCGATCCTGGCCGCGTACAAGAAGGCCGAACAGACCGTCGCAGGCAGCGACGCCGCCTGTCGGCTGCCGTGGCAGCTGCTCGCCGCGATCGGCAAGGTCGAGTCCGGCCAGGCCCGCGGCGGCAGGGTCGATGCGAACGGCACCACGTTCTCACCGATCCTCGGCCCGGTCCTCGACGGCCGGGGCTTCGCCATGATCAAGGACACCGACAACGGGGCGTACGACGGGGACTCGACGCATGACCGTGCCGTCGGCCCGATGCAGTTCATCCCGTCCACCTGGGCGACCTGGGGCCAGGACGGCAACGGAGACGGCCGCAAGGACCCCAACAACATCTACGACGCGGCGCTCGCCGCCGGACGCTATCTCTGCGCCGGCTCCCGCGATCTGTCCATAGCCACGGATCTCGACCGGGCGGTCCTGAGCTACAACCACTCGGACGCCTATCTCCGTACGGTCCGCTCCTGGTTCGACTACTACAAGAGTGGCACCCACGAGATCCCCGACGGCACCGGCACCGTCCCGCCCGACCTCGGCGGCGGTACGGACCCGAGCCCGAATCCCGGCACTCCCGGCGCCTCGCCGTCCCCGACCCCGCCTCCGAGCTCGAAGCCGAAGCCGCCGAAGCCGGGCGGCTCCACTCCGCCCAGTCCGAAGCCCACCCCACCCACGCCCCCGCCGTCCCAGACCGTCGCACGTGTGGAGAACGCCGGCACCGGCACGCTCACCGCGACTGCGGGCGACGCGTTCGCCGAGCGGATCAAGGTGCGGACCACGAACAAGCTCGGCGGTTCGCTCGCCAAGGCGTCCGTGACCTTCACCATCGCCGGTGACACGGACGCCACCTTCGCCGGCGGGAAGAACGCCGTCACTCTCCTCACGGGAGCCAACGGCACGGTCACCGCCCCGGTGCTGCAGGCGGGCGAGAAGACGGGGCGGTTCACGGTGCGGGCCGTCGCCACCGGCCGCTCGCTGCCCGCCGTCACCTACACCGCGACCGTCACCGCCCGACAGGCCGACGCGATCGCCAGGACCGACGAGAAGGCACTGACCGCCGCGCCCGGCGCCGAGTTCGCCGACACCGTCGAGGTCAAGGCCACCTACAAGGGCGCGGTCGCCGCCGGTGTCGCCGTCACCGCAACCATGATCACCGACGCCGCGGAGCCGGTGGAGAACGACAAGGGCCCGTACTTCAAGGACGCGGACGGCAAGACGGTCCGTACCCTCACGGACCTCAGGACCGACGCCGACGGCATCCTGAAGCTCCCGAAGATCTACGCCGACGACACCGCGGGCACGTACAAGCTGCGCCTCACCACCGAGGGCGGCGCCACGGTCGTCATCGAGCTCGAGGTCGAGGCCCCGCAGACGCCCGCTGCCTGACCCGTCCCGCCGCACGTCACTCACGACAGCCCCTCCGCCACCACCCGGCAGAGGGGCTGTTCTACGTGTTCTCATCTCGCGCCCGCATTGCTACGGTGCCCCAGCCCTGACGATCCATCAGATCCGTGTTCTCCGGGAGGACCGGCATGCGTGCCCTCGTCGCCGCCGCCATCGGACTGGCCGCAGCCCTCGCGCTCGTCTTCACCATCACCACGATCGGCGCCCCGCCCGGAGAGACCTCGCCCAAACCCCTGCTGACCACCGTCCCGGGCCCCAAGAACTAGCCACCGGAAGAAGCACAGAAGCTGAGGGAGGGCACCACCATGCGCCGCAGAGCCAGCCTCGTACTCCTGGCCTTCGCCGTCTTCTTCGCCGCCATGTCGCCACTGCTGCGCTGGTACGCCTTCCCGAGGCTGGCGAAGATCCCGCCCAGCCAGTACCAGGAGACGGTGCTGGAGGCGAAGCCGGCCACCCTCCTCGACTACAACGACAACATGAAGGTCAAGCAGGTCCCCAAGGTCACCATCGTGCAGACCCTCAAGGGCAATGTGGAGGAGTCCGAGAAGATCGAGCGCAGCGCCGGGCGGGACGTCGTCGTCTGGGACTCCCTCAGCTACGTCGCCGACCCGAACGGCAAGATGGTCTCCGAGATCCCCGAGCGCTACATCTTCGACGCCCACAGCCAGGCCCCCGTCCACGCCACCGGCGAAATGGTCGACGGCGACCCGGTCAGGCGCGAGGGCATCGAGTTCAAGTGGCCCTTCCTCACCCAGAAGCGCGACTACGAGTACTTCGACGCCCAGACCCGTACGAGCTCGCCCATCCACTACAGGGGCACCCGCACCTTCCACGGCATGGACGTCTACTACTTCGAGCAGACCATCCCCTGGACCAAGGTCCCGATGCCGAAGAAGATGCCCATCAAGGGCGTCACCGCGGAGCAGGTCGCCAAGACGGGCATGACCCGCTGGTACACCACCAAGCGGATGTTCTGGGTCGACCCGGTCACCGGAGCGCCCGTCAACGGCGAGGAGATCCACAAGGAGGAGCTGCGCAACGCCAAGGCGATGGGCATGTCCCAGGACACCGTCACCGCGTTCGCCGGGCATGTGAAGATGCGCGAGGACTACGTGGATTCGATCGTCGCCCTGGTCAAGTCCCAGCGCGTGCTGGTTCTGCTGCTCACCTCGTACCTGCCCCGGGGCTTCGTCGTCCTCGGCGCCGGCCTGCTCGCGCTCGCCCTGTGGCTGGAGGCGCGCTCCCGGCGTCCGGACGGCGAACTGCCCGACGGGGCACCGGCACCCGCCCCGGACCCGGAACCTACTCCCGCCTGAGCCGCGCCCCAGAGGGCCCGGCAGCAGGCTTCGCGGGGCTGGGGCACGCACCTCGCGGCGTTGCCGTCAATCACCAACGCTCCTTCCCCGAGCTCTCGGCTGAGCTCGAGCAGGGGAGACCCCGTCTGATTCAATCCTCCGCCTTGCGATGCACGCACCCCAGCCCCGCTCCTTCACCCGCGCTGCCTACCGCCGGGCCCTCTTCGTGAACCGGGTCGCCTCCACCGTCGTGGGGTCCTGTGGCCACGGATGCTTCGGATAGCGGCCGCGCAGCTCCGCCCGCACGGCCCGGTAGCCGTCCCGCCAGAACGACGCCAGATCCGCGGTGACGGCCGCGGGACGGCCGGCGGGGGAGAGCAGATGGACCAGCACCGGCACCCCGGCCACCCTCGGGGTCTCCTGCAGGCCGAACAGCTCCTGGAGCTTCACCGCGAGTACGGGCTGCGTCCCGCCGTACTCCACCCTGATACGGGAGCCGCTCGGCACCTCGATCCGCTCCGGCGCCAGTTCGTCCAGCCGGGCCGCCTCACCGGTCGCCCACGGCAGCAGCCGCCGCAACGCCTGCCCCGCGTCGATCCGCGCGAGACCGGAGCGCCGCCGGGCCCGTGACAGCTCGGGCTCCAGCCACTCCTCGGTACGGTCCAGCAACGCACCGTCCGACACGTCCGGCCAGGGCGCGCCCAACGTCCGGTGCGCAAAGGCGAGCCGCTCCCGCAGCTGCTCGGTCTCACGCGTCCAGCGCAGCAGCCCGAGCCCTTCGCGCCGCAGACCCTCGATCAGCGCCTCGCGCACCAGCTCGGGCGCCGGCTCCTTCAGCGGGCGCACCGACAGCTCGACGGCACCCAGCCGCTCCACCCTGCGGGCCACCACATCGCCGCCGGCCCAGCGGACCTCCTCGCCCGCGAACCGCAGATGCCCGGCGGCCGCCCGCGCCGTGTCCTCGTCGATGACGGCGGCGAGTTGCACCCGCGCGGACGCCGCGTGCGCGGGCCGGTCGGCGACCGCGACCGCCAGCCACGGCGCGCTGCGCAGCCCCGACCCGTCCCGCAGCTCCGCACCCGTACCCGACACCATCAGGAACGTCCCCTCGCCCCGGGCCCGCGCCACCCGCTCCGGGAACGCCAGCGCGGCCACCAGACCGACGGCTCCATCGTCCGCACCGGAACCCCCACCCACGTCCTTGACCGACGAGGACAGCCGCCGGACCTCCTGCCGCCAACGCGCCGCATAGCCGTCCCCGCCCCGCCGGGCGGTACGCAGCGCCGCCGCCAGATCATCCCCGTATTCGCGCGGCGGCTCCTCGCTCAGCAGCGCCACCACCTCGGCCGCCCGGCGGCCGCCCACCTCGGCGGCGCCGTCCAGCAGGGCCCGCGCCAGTCGCGGATGCAGGCCGAGCCGGGACATCCGTACGCCCCGGTCGGTCACCCGCCCGTCAGCGTCCACCGCGCCGACTGCCGTCAGCACCTCGCGCGCCGCGCCCATCGCACCCGCGGGCGGCGGATCGAGCAGCGCCAGCCCCGACGCGTCCGGATCGCCCCAGCACGCCGCCTGCAACGCGAACGCCACCAGATCCGCGACCTTGATCTCCGGGGACGGGAACCGCGCCAGCCGCCCGTCCTCCGCCTGCTCCCAGCACCGGTACACCGCTCCCGGCGCCTCACGCCCGGCCCGGCCCGCCCGCTGCCGCCCCGCCGCCTGCGACGCCCGTACCGTCGTCAGCGCGCTCAGCCCCCGCGCATGATCGGTACGCGGCTCCCTGGCCAGCCCCGAGTCGACCACGACCCGCACCCCGGGCACCGTCAGGGACGACTCCGCCACCGAGGTCGCCAGCACCACCCGCCGACTGCCGGACGACCCGGCCAGCACCGCGTCCTGCACCGCCGCCGGAGCCCGCCCGTGCACCTGGAGCACCTCGGCGGCCACCCCCGCCAGCTGCACCGCGACCCGCCCCATCTCGCCGACACCGGGCAGGAAACAAAGCACATCGCCCTCCCGTTCGGCGAGCGCCCGGCGCACCGTCGAGGCGACATGCGTCAGCAGCGCCGGATCGACCCTCATCCCGTGCGGCGGCCTCACCGGGGTGGCGGGCGGTGCCCAGACCACCTCCACCGGATGCGAGACACCCCGTGCCTCCACCACGGGGGCATCGCCCAGCAGCCGTGCCCAGCCCGCGGCGTCCGTCGTTGCCGACGCGGCCACCAGCCGCAGATCGGGCCGGATCGCCTCCCGCACATCGAGAAGGAACGCGGCGACCGTGTCCGCGTCCAGATGCCGCTCATGGCACTCGTCGATGATCACCGCATCGACCCCGGCCAGTTCCTGGTCGCGCTGCAGCCGCTGGAGCAGCACCCCGGTGGTCACCACCTCCACCACGGTGTGGGGCCCCACCACCCGCTCTCCGCGGACCGTGAAGCCCACCCGCCCGCCGGCCCGCTCACCGATGAGCCACGCCATCCGGCGCGCCGCCGCGCGCGCCGCGATGCGCCGCGGCTCGGCGACCACCACCCTGCGCACCGGGCCGCCCCCGGTCAGACCGGCCAGGACCAGCGGTACGAGGGTCGTCTTGCCGGTGCCGGGCGGCGCGCACAGCACCGCGACACCACGGTCGTCGAGGGCCCGCTCCAGGGCGGGCACAGCGGTGCGTACGGGCAACTGGTCCAGGGCGTCGGTACGGATCACGCTCCCAGTCTCGTACGAGGCACCGGGGCTCCCGTACCCCGAGACCGGCCCGGACCTCCGTATCAGTTCAGTCCCGTACGCAGACGAAGATCGCCGTCCCCGGGATCAGGTTGCCGCGCAGCGGGGACCAGCCGCCCCACTCCTGGTTGTTCCAGGCGGGCCATTGCGGTTCGACGAGATCGACCAGCCGGAACCCGCCGGCCACCACGTCCCGCACCCGGTCACCCAGCGTCCGGTGGTGCTCGACGTACACGGCATTGCCCTGCTCGTCCTGCTCGACATAGGGGGTGCGGTCGAAGTACGAGGACGCGACGGAGAGCCCCTCGGGACCCGGCTCGTCCGGGAACGCCCAGCGGACCGGATGCGTCACCGAGAAGACCCAGCGGCCCCCGGGGCGCAGCACCCGGTGCACCTCGCGGAACACCTGCACGGGATCGGCGACGAACGGCACCGCGCCGTAGGCGGAGCACGCCAGGTCGAAGGAGCCGTCCCGGAACGGCAGGACCCCGGCATCCGCCTCCACCAGGGGGACCTCGTTGCCGATCCGCAGTGCGTGCTGCAGCTGCCGGTGCGAGAGGTCCAGGGCCACCGGGCGGGCGCCCTTGGAGGCCAGCCAGCGCGAGCACTGCGCCGCGCCCGCACCGATCTCCAGGATGTCGAGGCCCTTCAGCGACTCGGCGGGGCCGAGCAGACCGGCCTCGGCCTCGTCGAGCCCCTCCGGACCCCAGACGAAACGGTCGTCGCCGAGGAAGGCGCCGTGGTCGCTCTGGTACTCGTCGGCGTTCCGGTCCCACCAGCCGCGACTTGCCCGGCTGCTCTCGGCCTCCGACGCGCTGCGGCGAGTCGCTTCGGGTTCGGCCGTGTAGATCTCTTGGCTCATCGTGTCCGCCGTTGTAGTTTGCCTTCACCCCGCCGCACGCGGTACGCACCCAGGGGCACCCGTGAGTACGGCTCCGTACCCACGATTATCTCCCGGGCCGATGTGGCCTCGGAGAACACGAATTGTGCCGGATATGGGGCGTTGTGCCCCCGGTGTGCGCCTTCGTGCATTGACCGTGCCCGGCTGCCCCCGTATGCTACAAGTTGCGCTGCGAGCCTGCGCGCCTCAGACCTAGCAGGCCGCGCTCGCATCTGTTGCATGTCCCCTCGGTTCACGAGGCGCTTCCCGTTCGGCGGGTCCGGTGCTTCCCGAGCTGTCCGGCTTCTGCAGAGGCGATACGGGCTCCCGGCGTAGCAGTACCTACGACTCACTGTCCGTACCGGAGCCCTTTCCCACATGACGAGCAGCACCGAGACCACCGCCACCACTCCGCAGGTTGCGGTCAACGACATCGGCGACGCGGACGCGTTCCTCGCGGCGATCGACGAGACGATCAAGTACTTCAACGACGGCGACATCGTTGACGGTGTCATCGTGAAGGTTGACCGGGACGAGGTTCTCCTCGACATCGGTTACAAGACCGAAGGTGTCATCCCGAGCCGCGAGCTCTCGATCAAGCACGACGTCGACCCGAACGAGGTCGTCAAGGTCGGTGACGAGATCGAGGCCCTGGTTCTCCAGAAGGAGGACAAGGAAGGCCGCCTGATCCTCTCGAAGAAGCGCGCTCAGTACGAGCGTGCCTGGGGCACCATCGAGAAGATCAAGGAAGAAGACGGCATCGTCACCGGTACCGTCATCGAGGTCGTCAAGGGTGGTCTCATCCTGGACATCGGCCTCCGCGGCTTCCTGCCGGCGTCGCTCGTCGAGATGCGTCGTGTCCGCGACCTTCAGCCCTACGTGGGCAAGGAGCTCGAGGCCAAGATCATCGAGCTGGACAAGAACCGCAACAACGTGGTCCTGTCCCGCCGTGCCTGGCTGGAGCAGACCCAGAGCGAGGTCCGCCAGACGTTCCTCACGACCCTGCAGAAGGGTCAGGTCCGCTCCGGCGTCGTTTCCTCGATCGTCAACTTCGGTGCGTTCGTGGACCTCGGCGGCGTCGACGGTCTCGTGCACGTCTCCGAGCTGTCCTGGAAGCACATCGACCACCCCTCCGAGGTTGTCGAGGTCGGCCAGGAAGTCACCGTCGAGGTTCTCGACGTCGACATGGACCGCGAGCGCGTCTCGCTGTCGCTCAAGGCGACGCAGGAAGACCCGTGGCAGCAGTTCGCCCGTACGCACCAGATCGGGCAGGTCGTTCCCGGTAAGGTCACCAAGCTCGTTCCGTTCGGTGCGTTCGTGCGCGTCGACGAGGGCATCGAGGGTCTGGTCCACATCTCCGAGCTGGCCGAGCGCCACGTGGAGATCCCGGAGCAGGTCGTCCAGGTCAACGACGAGATCTTCGTCAAGGTCATCGACATCGACCTCGAGCGTCGCCGCATCAGCCTCTCGCTGAAGCAGGCCAACGAGTCCTTCGGTGCCGACCCGGCCTCGGTCGAGTTCGACCCGACCCTGTACGGCATGGCCGCGTCCTACGACGACCAGGGCAACTACATCTACCCCGAGGGCTTCGACCCCGAGACCAACGACTGGCTCGAGGGCTACGAGACCCAGCGCGAGGCGTGGGAGACGCAGTACGCCGAGGCGCAGCAGCGCTTCGAGCAGCACCAGGCCCAGGTCATCAAGTCCCGCGAGGCCGACGAGGCCGCTGCTGCCGAGGGCGCTGCTGCCCCGGCCGGTGGCGCCCCGGCTGCCTCCGGCGGCAGCGGTGGCGGCTCGTACTCCTCGGAGTCCGCGGACAACTCCGGCGCCCTGGCGTCGGACGAGGCCCTGGCTGCCCTGCGCGAGAAGCTGGCGGGCGGCCAGAGCTGACGCTCTGCCCCTCCGGCCGGTGATCGGCTGCAGTAGCTGAAAGTGAGGCCCGCTCCCTTCGGGGAGCGGGCCTCACTCGTATCCGCGGCGCGGTTATGGAGTGACGGTGATGTTGGTCAGGCCCTTGCCTCCGGTCACCGTGTTGCTGCTGTAGACGGTGGCCGGGCAGCTCGCGCTGTAGTTGGTCACGTTGAACGCGATCTGCTTGTCGCCCGTGGAGCCGGTCAGGTCCGAGGTGTTGTTGCGGAAAACGGTGCCGCAGCCCCAGCCGCTCTGCTGGGTGTGGGTCTCGTATCCGTTGTTGGTCGTACGGGAGCCCTTGTTGCCCTCGACCAGGACGTCGTTGCCCTTCACGTCGACCCAGGAGTCGTCGTAGTTGGCGCCGGTCAGCCCGCTGCCGTCGAAGGTGTTGCCGATGATCTGCGCCCCGGTGGTGCCCTCCTTGATGTCGACGTTCTCGCCACCGACCCCCGGTCCGATCGTGTTGTTCAGGATCCGGACCTGGTCGCTCCTGTCGGAGAGATCGCCCGCCGTGCCGACGTAGACGCCCTCGCCCATGCCGCGGCCGTCGTGCCCGGTGTCGTAGATCCTCGAATTCTTGATGACGCCGTTCTTGCTGGACCTGCGGAAGTGGACGCCCTCCATGTCCAGATCGTGCACGGTCACCGAATCGATCACGACCCCGGTGGCGGTGTCGGCCATGATGCCTTTCTGGCCGCCGACGACGGTGATGCCCTGGACGGTCCAGTAGGAGGCGCCGTTGAGGTGGAGTCCGTAGCCGCCGCCGGCCGTGAGGACTGCCTTGGCGGAGCCGGTGAGGGTGATCCGGGCGGAGGCGGTGCCGGGGACGGTCGCCTTGAAGTTGCCGGTGTAGGTGCCGTCGGCAAGGTGGATCGTGTTGCCGGGGGCCGCGGCGGTGAGGGCGGACTTGAGCTGGGCGGCGGTGCTCACATCGATGACCGTCGCCGCGTCCGCGGTGGTGGCGGAGGTGAGGGCGAGGCCGCCGGTGGCGAGCGCGGTGGCCAGCAGGGCGGGGAGCAGCGTGCGGGTACGCATGGGGGTGCCTTCCCGTCGAAGGAGTTCAAGAGTTCTCGTACATGAATGTGGGGCGAGTCTCTGAACGTGCTGCCCAGTGACGGTAAGGGTGAGGTGTGGCCATGTCAAGGTCTGGACCATTGTTCGTGGCGGCGTCGAGCGAGGTGAACAGGGAGAAACGTGCGGGATGCACGAGTAGCTGACGGCCCGTAACGCACCCTTGCCGGGATTCCGGCAACCTCAAGATCCGAAGGGGAGCCGGGACATGACACGCACTTCGCGCAACTCGCCTGTTCGGCTGCGGAATCGCCGGACTCGCCACCGCGTATGAACTGGGCAAGGCGGGCTACGACTGTACGGCTCCTGGAGGCCCGGAGCCGTGCGGGCGGCCGCAACTTCACCGTGCGCGGCGGCGATTCCACCATCGGCATTTTCAGTGGCGGGCAGTGCGTGAGCGCGGGACCCGCCCGGATCCCGCGGTGGTGGTCACCCTCGACTACTGTCGCGAACTCGGAGTCCCCATCGAGGTGTTCACCAACGTGTACACCCATGCCTATATCTTCAATGAGAAGGCCGGTATGAAGGCCCCGGTGCGCTACCGCACCGCCAAGGCCGACGTGTACGGCTGTGTTGCCGAACTCCTCTCCAAGGCCAATGACATGGGGGCGCTCGATCTTGCCGGCCGAGAACGGCTTGCAGGCCTCCAGGGCGCTTTGGACGGCCGGGCCGAGGCTGTGGGCGGTCCTGGCCGGAATGTTGAAGGGCAGAGCGGCGATGCAGTAGTCCGCTTCGATGCCGCGGGTGCGGCCCGACTGGGTGTACGTGACGGTGACGCCGTGGGCCGTGTCCGTGATCTCGGTGACGGCCGCGCCGGTGCGGATGCGTCGGCCGGTACTTCGCCTTCGAGTTCGAGTGTGCCGGGTGAAGGGGCACGGTCCGGGAATGCCCGTGCCCCGCCGGGCGTTCTTCTCCAAGAACACGAGGAGGAGCGGTAACCGTGCCTGATCCGCAGAGTTTGTACGAATGGGAGCCGAAGGGACTGGCCGTCGTCGACATGGCGCTCGCCCAGGAGTCGGCGGGCCTGGTCTTGCTCTATCACTTCGACGGATACATCGACGCGGGTGAGACCGGTGAGCAGATCGTCGACGGCCTGCTCGAAACGCTGCCGCACCAGGTCGTTGCCAGCTTCGACCACGACCGGCTCGTCGACTACCGCGCACGGCGCCCGCTGCTGACTTTCCGCCGAGACCGCTGGGCGGCCTACGAGACCCCGACGCTTGACGTGCGGGTCGTCCAGGACGCCACCGGAGCACCCTTCCTGCTGCTTTCCGGGCCCGAGCCGGACGTGGAATGGGAGCGCTTCGCCGCCGCCGTCGAGCAGATCGTCGAACGCCTCGGTGTCCGCCTCGCGGTGAACTTCCACGGCATCCCGATGGGCGTACCGCACACCCGCCCCGTCGGCATCACCCCGCACGGCAACCGCACGGACCTCATGCCCGGCCACCGCAGCCCGTTCGACGAGGCGCAGGTGCCCGGCTCCGCCGAGGCACTGGTGGAGTACCGGTTGATGGAGGCCGGACACGACGTCCTCGGTGTCGCCGCCCATGTACCGCACTACGTCGCACGCTCCGCCTACCCGGACGCGGCGCTCACCGCCCTGGAGTCGATCACGGCCGCGACCGGCCTGGTCCTGCCGACCGTCGCCCATGCACTGCGCACGGAGGCTCACCGCACCCAGACGGAGATCGACCGGCAGATCGACCAGGGCGACGAGGAGCTCGTCTCGCTCGTGGAGGGCCTTGAGCACCAGTACGACGCGGTCGCGGGCTCCGAGACCCGGGGCAACCTGGTCGCCGAGCCGGTCGATCTGCCGTCCGCCGACGAGATCGGTCTCGAATTCGAGCGATTCCTCGCGGAGCGCGAGGGGGACGCCTGACCGGCCGCGCCCGTCCCCCCTCGTACTAGGCTGCCGGGCATGCTGAAAGTGGGCCTGACCGGTGGGATCGGCGCCGGCAAGAGTGAAGTGTCACGGCTGCTCGTCGGATACGGAGCCGTGCTGATCGACGCGGACCGGATCGCCCGGGAGGTCGTAGAGCCGGGAACCCCTGGTCTCGCGGCCGTCGTCGACGCGTTCGGTGTCGGCATCCTCACCGCCGAAGGCACCCTGGACCGGCCGAAGCTCGGCTCGATCGTCTTCTCCGACGCCGACCGGCTCGCCACCCTCAACGCGATCGTCCACCCGCTGGTAGGCGCCCGTTCCGCCGAGCTGGAGCGGGCAGCGGGCCCCGACTCGGTCGTCGTCCATGATGTCCCCCTCCTCACGGAGAACGGCCTCGCCCCGCTCTACGACCTGGTCGTCGTCGTGGACGCCAGTCCCGAGACCCAGCTCGACCGGCTCGTACGACTGCGCGGCATGACCGAGCCCGAGGCCCGCGCCCGCATGGCCGCGCAGGCGACCCGGGAACAGCGGCGTGCCGTGGCCGATCTGATCGTCGACAACGACGGACCGCTGGAGGAACTGGAGCGGCAGGTCCGCAAGGTCTGGTCGGAGCTGACCCAGCGTGCCGTGGCCGGCTGATTTCCGTATCGGAATACCGGACAGTGGCCGGACGTTGAGAACGCGGTAGCGAAGGGAAGGATGCAATCGTGCCCGAGAGGACTCCGGAAACCAACGTCATCGACTTCCGCGCGGCCGAACACCTGCTGGCGGCGCACGACCCCCGGGGCGCGGTCAAGCTCCTGGACTCGGTGATCGCCTCCCATCCGGAGAGCACCGCCGCCCGGCTGCTGCGGGCCCGCGCCTTTTTCGCCGCCGCCCAACTGCGCCCTGCCGAGCTCGAATTCGAACTTGTCCTGGAGCGAGAACCGGACAACGCCTTCGCGCACTTCGCGCTCGCCCGCACCTTCGAGCGCTCCGGCCGCTCCGACCGGGCCGCACGCCACTTCCGGCTGGCCGCCGCACTCGACCCGAACCCGGAGTATCTGAAGGCGGCCCGCTTCCGCACGGAGGGCTGACCGCTCCGTACCGAGGGCTGACCGCTCCGTACGGAGGGCTGACCGCTCCGTACGGAGGGCTGACGCCCACCGCCGGGTCCGGGCCTGCGCCGCAGCTCGTCCCGGCCCCGGCGCGTCCGCGTCAGTGCCCATACCTGCCGCGTCCGCCGTGGTCGGGTTCGTACGGCGGGATATTGCGGCCCGGCTGGTAGTGCGGGCCCTGGTGGATGTGGTGGACGATCACCGCGATGTCCACGAGGACCAGCAGGAGCAGCAGACCACAGGCCGCGGCCCAGCCCGGGCGGTCGGTCAGCGTGAACGCAGCCAGGCCGAAGACGGCCCAGGCCAGCCCCCATAGACTCAGGCAGAGCCGCAGCCGCAGAGGACTGCGTGCAGTCGTCGGTTCATTACCGGTACGCATGGCGATCGCCTCTCCTACCAGGATGGACCCGCGACGGTGTTTTGGGACATGTCGACGTCGATCGGATCGAGGGGATCGTGCGTGAACGGCACATCGTGGGGGGACCGTACCGGCCGCAGGGCGAGGGCCCGGGGCTGTCTGCTGGGCGGGGCGATCGGGGACGCCCTGGGGAATCCGGTGGAGTTCCTCTCGCTCGCCGGTATCCGCCGCGCGCACGGTGAACACGGTGTGCAAGGACTTGTCGCGGACGAGGAGGGGGTCGTCGGACGTGTCACGGACGATACGCAGATGACCCTGTTCACAGCAGAAGGGCTGATCAGGGCCCATTCCCGGGCGAGGTCGAAGGGCATCGGCGGCGCCGAGACCGGGATCGTGCGGAACGCCTATCTGCGCTGGCTGGACACCCAGAACCACCCCGCTCCGCCGGCCCGCGGCGGCGACAACCCGGTACGGACCGGCTGGCTCAGGCAACAGCCCTGGCTGTACGCGCGCCGGGCCCCCGGGAACGCCTGTCTGACGGGGCTCGCGACCGGTCATGTCCCCGATCCGACGGGGCGGCTCGGTGAGCCCGGTCCCGTCAACACCGGGTCCAAGGGGTGCGGCACGGTGATGCGGTCCGCCCCCTTCGGACTGGTGGGGGAGGACGCCCAGGTGGGCTTCCGGCTCGCCTACTGGTGCGCGCAGATCACCCACGGCCACCCGACCGGTGCGTACGCGGCCGGGACATTCGCCGCGATCGTCGCCCATCTTCTGGAGGGTGACTCGATGGCGGGTGCGGTGCTGCGGGCCATGGAGCTGCTGGGCCGCCACCCGGGGCACGAGGAGACGACGGCGGCGCTGCGCGCGGCCGTCGACCTGGCAGCCGAGGGCGAGCCGAGCGCCGAGAAGGTGGAGAAGCTCGGCGCGGGCTGGGTCGCCGAGGAGGCCCTTGCCATCGCCGTGTACTGCGCCCTCGTGCTGCCGGGCGCCGATCAGGTGGCCCAGTCGCTGCTGCTCTCGGTCAACCACTCGGGCGACAGCGACTCCACCGGTGCGGTCTGCGGCAATCTGCTCGGCGCGCGCCACGGGGACGTACACCTTCCGCCGTCCTGGCTGGTGGCGACCGAAGGGCGAGGGGCGATCACCGAGGTGGCCGACGATCTGTGCGTGGAGTTCGAGCACGCGGTCGTGTGGCCGGCCGACCGCTACCCGGTGTACTGACGGCCGGCCCGTACATTGCGCGCCGACGACCTGTCAGCGCGTCATCGCCGCACTGGTCGCCTGTCGTCCGGTGTGACGGGAGGACTGCGTGCCAGGAACGGCCATCAACGGCCGCTCGTTCGGCTGTACATGAGCGGACGACTGGTGCGTGAGGGATATTCAGGGACGGGCCCCGGTGCGATCACGCCGGACGGCTGTGCGGTCGAACTGTACAGACGGCTGTCCGTCGGTGATGAACCGGAGGTGATCGCGGCGGCCGTACCCGCCGGGGCAAGCATTCTGGAACTGGGCTGCGGGGCGGGCCGGGTGACCCATCCGCTGATCGAGCGAGGCTTCGACGTCACCGCCGTGGACGAGTCGGCACAGATGCTGGAGCACATCCGCGGCGCCCGCACCGTACGGAGCCCCATCGAGTCGCTGGACCTCGGTGACGAGACGTTCGATGTGGTGATGCTGGCGTCGTTCCTGGTGCACACGAGCGAGCACCGGGTGCGTGACGGGATGCTGCGTGCCTGCCGGAGCCACGTCAAGGACGGCGGGGTCGTACTCATCCAGCGCGAGGGCGCCGACTACCGCACCGGCCTGCCGCGGGAACGGGTCGATCCGGGCGGCTGCACCGTACGGATCGTCTCGGCCGAGCCGGTGGGGGACGGGGTGGACTCGGTGCATGCCGAGTACCTCTTCGACGATGCGCGATGGACCCAGACATTCCTGTCGCGGGAGCTGTCGAAGGAGCAGTTCGAGGGGTACCTGGAGGCGGCGGGTCTGACCGTCGACCGGTATCTCACGGATGACGGGATCTGGGTGCGGGCCCTGCCGAAGCAGCTCCTCGGAGCGAAGGAGATCCGCGGTCCGGGGAGCGATGAGTTCCGGACCACGGACCGGTCTACCTCTTCGTAGGCAACACCGTGCGAAGCTTTCCCGAGGAGACCCAGATGTCCGAGTGCACACCGGTCCGGAGCACCCCCGCTGCCGCCCTTGCCACCTCTTCCGACACCCGAGCCGGCGGTCGCAGCCGCGGGGCCGTTGCACTGACCGCCGCACGCGTCGTTCTTGCCCTGTTCTTCGGGTTCAGTGCGTTCGCCAAGCTGATCGCCCATGAGACGGCGATCGAGTCCTTCGACCGGATGGGCTGGAACCAGGCCGCGATGTACACCATCGGAGGGCTGGAGATGGCGGGGGCCTTTGCCCTGCTGATCCCGGTCCTGGCAGGGGTGGCGGCCATGGCCTTCTGCGGACTGATGGCCGGCGCCTCCATCGTCCAACTGACGCTGCTCGACCGGGTGAACGCGATCATGCCGGCGCTGCTCATCGTGCTGCTCGTCCTGATTGCCCGGGAGCGACGGGGCCGTACGGCGGATCTGGTCGCGCTCGTCCGCAGGCATGCATAGCGGCCATGGACGGTGGTGGCCGACGGCGTGTACGCAACAGTCGAAGGAGGTTCGGTTCAGCGGCTTTACGCTCTGTGTGCGGCCGGTCAGTGGACCGTGCTGAAACTGCGCCACGGCAGGGCGGCGGCCCCGTTGACGTCGCTGAGAGTGGTCGCGAGGTACGTCGTACCCGGACCGGTGCAGTCGGGTGTGCGGTACAGAATGATGTCGATCAGGGTGCCATTGCTCACTTCCTTGGCGCCAGCGGGAGCAAGCGGGTGGCAGCCTTTCACCGAAGGGCTGTTCACCATGATCACGGCGTCCCGCTCGGTCGTGTAGGTGATCGGTCCGACCGCGGTCCGGCCGAGGCCGGAACAGCCTGCGACGGTGAGGGTCAGGAGCGCGGTCCCGGCTGCGATGCCGAGACGGCGGGGCCGGTGATCGATCACGGGCATGGGCGGGTCCTCGTCTGTCTCGTCCGGCTCATCCGTCAGCACGGTGTACGCCACAGCACCGCATGCGCCACGGAGAACGTGCTGACGCTGGTCACCTTGCCTGCTCCCCGGTGGCTCGGCATCCGGTGCGCGGCCGGCCGGGCGACAGTCGTACCGGGTGAGCTTCAGCCTATGTTCATATCTGTTGATGCTGGGCATATCGTGGTAATAGCGATTGATTTTCGCGTTTCAGATGTTTCCGGCGTTCAGGGGGCCGTCATGGTCCAGGAGCTCGTAATCGCAATAGTGGGGGCGGCCTCGGCGGGTGCGCTGTACGTGGCGGCGGCGGCCAAGGTCGTCAAGCAGTACGAGCGGGGCGTCGTACTGAGGCTCGGCAGGCTCCGTAACGATGTGCGAGGGCCCGGATTCACCATGGTGCTCCCCGGTATCGAGCGGCTGCGCAAGGTCAATATGCAGATCGTGACGATGCCGGTGCCCGCCCAGGACGGAATTACCCGGGACAACGTGACGGTGCGGGTGGACGCGGTCATCTACTTCAAGGTGGTCGATGCGGCGAGTGCCGTGATCCAGGTGGAGGACTACCGGTTCGCGGTGTCGCAGATGGCACAGACCTCACTGCGGTCGATCATCGGCAAGAGCGATCTGGATGATCTGCTGTCCAACCGCGAGAAGCTGAATCAGGGCCTTGAGCTGATGATCGACAGCCCAGCGGTCGGGTGGGGTGTGCAGATCGACCGGGTGGAGATCAAGGACGTTTCGCTGCCGGAGACGATGAAACGCTCCATGGCCCGTCAGGCCGAGGCCGACCGTGAGCGGCGAGCCCGCGTCATCAATGCGGACGCCGAGCTTCAGGCCTCGAAGAAGCTCGCCGAGGCGGCGAAGGAGATGTCCTCCCAGCCGGCCGCGCTCCAGTTGCGCCTGCTGCAGACGGTGGTTGCGGTCGCGGCCGAGAAGAACTCCACGCTGGTGCTCCCGTTCCCGGTGGAGCTGCTCCGCTTCCTGGAGCGGGCGCAGCAGCCGGCGCAGCAGCAAGTGATGCAGCCGCAGCAGGCCGTGCGGCCGCCGCAGCAGCCCGCACAGGCACAGCCGCAGCCGTCCGTGGCGCCCGCGCCTCCTCCAGCTCCCGCTTCCGCGCCCGCTGTTTCTGCGGCCACGGCGCCCGCGAGGCCCCCTCGTCCGAAGCCGCTCGCCAGGCACTGAGCCGAACCGCGCCGTTCCCGGCCCCGGGCCGGTCGAGTTGGCCTGCCGGCAAGTCCGTATCAACGCTTGTATCGCATCTGACCTGCTGGAATGCGGGTGCGCGACCGGTTGTCAGACCCCCCGCCTAGACTCGCAGGAGTCATAAGGATCAAGACGATCAAGAGGATCAGGGCGGGACGGGAGGGGACCGATGGCCACGGCACAACATCAGCTGGACGCGTCCGCTGCCCGCCTCCTGAGCTGTGCCGCCGTCTTCCTGCCCGCATCGTTGCCGAGGGACGGGCGCGTCGCCTTCTGGGATCCCGATGGCGGCCCCCTCCCGGAGCAGGGTGGCTCCGCGGAATCCGAAGATCGGGCACCCGATCCGACCGCCGCAGAGATCACCGTCGTCCGTCGGCATGGACAACAGGACGGCATCCGTCGGCGTACGGTGCCCGCTGTCCTGATGTCCGTGACCGATGCCCTGCCGCTGCTGGCCCGCGCCCGGCACCGGCAGTCCGCCCACCCCGCCACCCGCTGCTGGGGCGCCGCCGCACTCCAGGCGCTCAACCTGGTGGCGCGCGGCAGGCTGCTCCCCGGCCTGACGGGCGACGACCACGACGCCTGGCGGGCCGGGCCGCGCGACGCCGAGGACATCGCCCATCTCCGGGCGATCGCAGCCGCCATGCCGGTCGAGGGGCACGCGGTGCCGCTCCCGGACCGCACACCACTTCAAGTCCCCGACCCGGAGTGGCTGCTCGGGGCGTTCCTCGATGCGGTTGCCGATGCCCTGCCCCGTACACCCGCCGCGGCGTACGCGATGGGCGCGGCCTTTGCAGCCCGTGAGGCCCAGCATCTGCCAGGAGCCCGCGACTGGGCCGTCGAGGTCGCGGCCGGTCTCGATGCGGGTGTACGGGTGTCGCTGCGTCTCGACCTGTCGGCGTACGAACTCTTCGACACGGCCGATACGCACGACAGCTCCGACGACAGCGACGCCTCCGGCGACGACGACGGGGCCTTTGGTACGGCCGCGGATGCCCGTCCCGGCGCCGCGCGGCACGCCGCCGCGGCCATCACCCAGGTGCACAGCCTGGCCGACCCGACCTATGTTGTCGACGCCGCCGCACTGTGGCACGGCGGGGTGGGGGAGCCGTTCGGCCCACGGGCCAGGATCGACGCCGTGCTCGCACTGCGCCGCGCCGCTCGCCTCTGGGCACCGCTGGAGCGGCTGCTGGACCAGCCGGTGCCCGATGTGCTCGCACTCGAAGAGGACGAGCTGTACGAGCTGCTGAGCGACGCCGGAGCCCGGCTGACGGCGGCCGGGGTGAGCGTCCACTGGCCCAGGGAGCTCGCCCGTTCCCTCACCGCCGCCGCCGTCGTACGACCCGCCCCAGGCTCGGCCACCGACGGCACCTCGTTCTTCGACGCCGAGCAGCTCTTCGCCTTCAACTGGCAGTTGTCGCTGGGCGACGAGCAGCTCACCGAGGCGGAGATGGACGTCCTCGCGGAAGCCCACCGGCCGGTGGTGCGCCTGCGGGACCAGTGGGTCGTCGTCGACCCGGCGCTCGTACGCAAGGCGCGCAAGCGGGAGCTCGGCCTGCTCGATCCGGTCGACGCCCTTGCCGTCGCACTGACCGGTAGCGCCGAGGTCGACGGCGAACAGATCGAAGCGGTGCCTGTCGGAGCGCTGGCCGCACTCCGTACCCGCATCACCGCCGACGACACCGCCATCGCCCCGCCGCCCGGCCTGGACGCCACGCTCCGCGACTACCAACTGCGCGGCCTCGCCTGGCTGGACCGGATGACCTCACTCGGCCTCGGCGGCTGCCTCGCCGACGACATGGGCCTGGGCAAGACGATCACCCTCATCGCCCTCCATCTGCACCGCGCCCACCCCGCGCCCACCCTGGTGATCTGCCCCGCCTCCCTCCTGGGCAACTGGCACCGGGAGATCAACCGCTTCGCCCCCGGCGTGCCCGTGCGCCGCTTCCACGGCACCGACCGCACACTCGCCGAACCCGACGGCGGCTTCGTCCTGACCACATACGGCACGATGCGTTCGAGCGCGGCGCAACTCGCCGGCCACAGCTGGGGACTGATCGTCGCCGACGAGGCCCAGCACGTGAAGAACCCGCACTCCTCCACGGCGAAGGCGCTGCGCACCATCCCGGCCCCGGCCAGAGTCGCCCTCACCGGCACCCCCGTGGAGAACAACCTCTCCGAGCTGTGGGCCCTGCTCGACTGGACCACCCCCGGACTGCTGGGCCCCCTCAAGGCGTTCCGGGCCCGGCACGCCCGTACCGTCGAGAACACCGGGACGGCTGCCGGACTCGCCAACGACGAAGCGGTCGAGCGGCTTTCCCGGCTGGTCCGGCCCTTTCTCCTGCGCCGGAAGAAGTCGGACCCGGGCATCGCCCCCGAGCTGCCGCCCAAGACGGAGACCGACCACCCCGTCTTCCTCACCCGCGAGCAGGCCACGCTCTACGAGGCGACGGTCCGCGAGACGATGGCGTTCATCGAAGCCTCGGAAGGCATCGCCCGCCGCGGTCTGATCATGAAGCTGCTGGCCTCGCTCAAGCAGATCTGCAACCACCCCGCGCAGTATCTGAAGGAAGAACCGACCCGCCTCGTCGGCCGTTCGGGAAAGCTCGCCCTGCTCGACGAGCTCCTCGACACGATCCTCGCCGAGGACGGCTCCGTCCTCATCTTCACCCAGTACGTGACGATGGCCCGGCTCCTCTCCGCCCACCTCGCCTCGCGCGCCATCCCCTCTCAACTCCTGCACGGCGGTACGCCGGTGGCCGAGCGGGAACGGATGGTGGACCGCTTCCAGTCCGGTGAGGTCCCGGTCTTCCTGCTCTCCCTCAAGGCAGCGGGCACCGGACTGAATCTCACCAGGGCCGCCCACGTCATCCACTACGACCGCTGGTGGAACCCGGCCGTCGAGGAACAGGCCACGGACCGGGCGTACCGCATCGGCCAGACGCAACCCGTGCAGGTCCACCGGCTGATCGCGGAAGGCACGGTCGAGGACCGGATTGCCGAGCTGCTGCGGGCCAAGCGGGTCCTGGCCGACGCGGTCCTCGGCGCCGGTGAGACCGCGCTGACCGAGCTCAGCGATCGTGACCTGGCCGATCTCGTCTCGCTCCGGAGGCTGTCATGAGCCCCCGTCCCCGGCCTCATGCGTACGCCCGCCCCGAGCCCCGTGCCGTCGCACGCTCACGCCCCGGCCCCGACGATCTGCGGCGCACCTTCGAGGCCGTGCCGCCCCGCCCGTCCGACGGCGACGAACCCTTCGCGGACAGCTGGTGGGGCCGCGCCTGGGTGGCCGCCCTGGAGTCCCTGTCGATGGACGAGGGACGGCTCTCCCGCGGCCGTACGTACGCCGACAGCGGCAAGGTCGCAGCTATCACCGTCACCCCCGGACGGGTCGTCGCCTACGTGCACGGCAGCCGCCCCCGCCCCTACCGCGCCGAGCTGCGTCTGCGGCCGCTCACCGACGCCGACTGGGACATGTTCCTGGACGCGGTCGCCGCCCGCCCCGGTCACCTTGCCGCGCTGCTCACCAAGGAGATGCCGCACTCGCTGGTCGACACGGCGGCAGAGGCCGGTGTCGGACTGCTGCCCGCCGCGGGCGATCTCGACCCCGGCTGCTCCTGTCCCGACCACGGCTGGCCCTGCAAACATGTGGCCGCCCTCTGCTATCAGATGGCCCGTCTCCTGGATGCCGACCCGTTCGTCCTTCTGCTGCTGCGCGGCAGGGGCGAGCGCGAACTCCTCGAAGAGCTGGGCCGTCGCAACGCCGCACACTCCGCCCGGGAACGCCCCACGGCCCCTGCCACCCCGTCCATACCGGCCCGCGAAGTTCTCGCCGACCGCTACCTCCCGCCCCTCCCTGCCCCGCTCCCGGTCCTGCCGCATCCCGGGCAGCCGCCCTCGTACCCGAGCCTGCCCGGCGCCCGCGACCCGCTCGCCCTCGACCACCTCGCCACGGATGCGGCGGCCCGTGCACACACGCTCCTCACCACCGGCCTGGACCCGCTCGCCGGCCTCACCTCCTGGCAGGACGCGGTACGGCTGGCCGCGTCCCGCCCCACCGCCGGACTCACCGCAACCACCCGCGCCCTCTACCGCGAGCTGGCGTACGCCACCGGCCGCACCCCCACCGACCTGGCCCGAGCCGTCGCGGCCTGGCGCCAGGGCGGTGCCGAAGGACTGGCCGTTCTCGAAACACCCTGGGATCCTCCGGCCGGCCCCTTCGACCGCGCCCGCCCCGCGCTCGCAGCCGCCGACTTCCCCCGCTTTCAACCCTGGCGCAACCACCTCACGCACCCCAGCGGCACACTTCAGCTCCGCTTCGGCCACGACGGCCGTTGGTACGGCTACGAATCCGAGCCGGGCGAGGACGACTGGTGGCCCCGCGCCACCCCGGACTCCGACCCGGTGGGCGCACTCATGGAACTCAGCGGCGGCTGAACCCCGGCCGGCCCCGGACCGACCTCAGCCTCTCAACTCCGCAGATGGACGAAGAGACCGATCAGCAGCACGATGACGATCGGCAGCACGATCAGCCGCGCTTTCCGGAACGACTCGTTCTCCTGCTGGGACAGTTCCCGGTCGGCGCCGTGCGCCGACGCCAGATGTTCCCCGGCCAGGTCGATGATCTTCTCCATGGTCAGGAGCGACGGCGACCAGCCGCAGTGCGCACAGACCAGGAAGTAACGGTACGGGTCGTACCGGAAGTCCCGCTCCATATTGACCGTGAACACCTCACCGTCCGGCGTCATGGCTGTGTAGTGGCGTATCGGCGCACCCATGTGGATCGCTCCCTGCTCCGCGCATGCGACTGGTCTCGGTACCCGGCCGCGGCACAGTACCCGGCCGTCCCGGGGCCGCCCTCAGCGAGGCAACACGGCATCGACGACATCGCGGGCGAAGTCCGGCGGTACCGGTTCGCGGCGGAGCAGCACCCGCATCCAGACCGCTCCCGCGATCAGGTCCAGCAGCAGCATCGGGTCGGCGTTCTCGGGAAGTTCACCACGGGCGGTGGCGCGGGCGAAGACCGGCTGCTCGCGGGAGAACCGATCGGCGAAGAAGTCGCGGGTGAGGGCGGCGAGTTCGTCGTCCGGCAGGCCGGTAGCCGAGGTCATGGCGCGGGCGACCGGTTGTGTACGCCCGTCGGTGAGCAGGCCGGTGATCTGTTCGGTGAGTGCGATCAGATCACCGCGGAGGCTGCCCGTATCAGGGATGTCGATGTCGAGGACCCGGGCATGGAGCATGGCCGCCCGCAACAGTGCCGGCTTCGAGGGCCACCAGCGGTAGATCGTCGTCTTGTTGACCCCGGAGTCCTGGGCGACGGCCTCGATGGTGAGACGGGTGTAGCCGCGTTCCGCGAGATGGCGCAGCGTGGTGTCGAAGATCGCTTCGGCGGCACGAGGGCCCTTGCCCGGGCGGCGGTTCACGGTCGGATCGGGCATGAGTACTCCAGGGAAAAGCAACGCAACGTTGCGTTGCGCTGTATGGTGCGGTCATCGTACTGCGACGTATGGGAGCCAGGAATGGCGGAGACAACGGTTTCCAAGGCGGTGGCCTGGGGGCTGCTCGCCGCCTGGGTGGCCAACGATCTGGAGGAGCTGGCCACCATGGCCGGCTGGGCGCGGTCCGCCCGGCCGGGGCTCCAGGAGCGATTCCCGAAAGTGCCCGAGCACGTCTGGGCGCGGATGGAACTCTCGCAGCGGGATGTCAATGTCGCCATCGGCCTCATGGGCGGGGTCGTGGCGGCAGCCTCGGCGGACGGGGCGCGCACGGGTGGCCGCAGCCCGTTCTTCCGGACCGTGCTGGTCGGATTCGGGCTGCACGGCGCCGTCCACATGGCGCAGTCGCTGGCGTACCGCGGCTACACACCGGGGGTCGCCACGGCGCCGGCCGTTGTCATCCCGTACTCGCTCTGGGCTGTGCGGCGGCTGAAGGCGGCCGGTATCGAGAGCGGCGGCATCGGCACAGCGGCAGCGACGCTGGCGCTCCTCCCGGTGACCATCGCGGGAGTGCACGGGCTGGCGCGCCGGCTCAATCGGCCGCACGGGCGCGGGGCCCGTACGGCAACGTGATCGGGGAGCGGCGCGCCAGGGCGACGGGCGGTGTCAGAAGTCGGCGGTCGTGCGCTCCTCGATCCGGGCCACCGAGTCCTGGGCGTACGCCTTCTCGTAGGCGTTCCGGATCCGCTCGATCTGGACGTCGCGTACACGTGCCTCGGACGCCGGATAGAGCAGGGTCAGTTCGTAACTGCGCTCCCGTTCGATCACCCCGCGGGAATCCCGCCACTGCCCCCGGCCGTCCTGGATGGTCAGCCCGTTCGGGAAGCGGGGCGTTACCTCCTCGTCGATGAACGCCAAAAACTGACGGTCAGTCACATCCGGCCCGCCGTCGGGACGTTCGGTGCCGAAGAACAGCCGGGTCTCGATGTAGGCCTTCCCGCGCGCGGCGCCGGCCGATGTCGCCGACCGCGAGACGGAGGGGGCATCGTCGCCGAGTGTGGCGTACGCGACGGGCGTGCCCACGGCCAGTACGGCCAGGGCGGCGGCGGCCGCGGTGAGTGCGGTGTGCTGCTTCGGGCCGGTGAGACCCTTCGTGCTGGTGGGATGGGGGAAGCGAGGCACGGCGGGGACCTTCGTTCGGAGCCTGTGAGGGCGGAGTCTGCGTGGGCCTGCGGCGCGGATGCGCGCGGCTCACTGTGGCAAGCGGCCCCCGCCGGACGGCGGCAGGACATGGGCATCCGCGGGAAACCACCCGTACGGGTCGGCCCGCGGGTCGGTGAAACCCCGATGTGCCCCGTGGCCCGGGCTGTCAGGATCATCCGCATGCCTGTGGAGATCAGCCGGATCAATCCGGACCAGCTGCACCCCACGCCCGGCTGTCACCACATCACTGTGGTGGAGGCGGGCCGGACCGCGTTCCTGGCCGGGCAGTGTCCGCTCGACCACTGCGGCGCGCTGGTGGGTCCGGGCGACTTCGATGCCCAGATCGACCAGGTGGCGGCCAATGCCCTACTCGCCCTGGCGGCCGTGGGCGCCGAGCCGTCCCGGGGCGTCCCGGGTCGTCCGGTCGGTCATCTACGTGGTCAGCGACGACGTCACGGACCTGGGAGCAGCCTGGCGCCGGCTCACCGGCTCGGTCATCGGGCCCGCGTTCACCACCGCGAGCACGCTGCTCGGCGTCGTGCGGCTCGGCTTCCCCGGACAGCTGATCGAGGTCGACCTCACCGCGGCACTGCCCGGCTGAGCGTGCGACCCACGCGCCGGGACCCCGGTGACCGGTTGGGGCGGCCGGCACCGCGAAAACTTCTGGCTCCGCGCGGCTCGGCGCTGCTAGCTTCCTCGATGTGGCGAAACTCAATCAGATCATCGCAGTGGAGAAGGGCGTCAAGTCCAAGGCTCACCAGGACCTGACGGCGGCGCATCACGGCCTTCAGAAGACCGGTCTGCTGGCCGGGATCTCGCGGACGTATCAGCCGAAGGACGAGGAGGGCGAGCAGCTGCCGCCCGAGTCGACCCTGGTGCAGATCAAGGCCGAGGACGTGCTGCGGGAGACCGCGACGACCCTGACCCGGCTCTTCGATGTGACCGCCACGAAGGACTGGGCGAACTGTTCGGCCCGCGCGGATGTGAAGGTCGACGGACGGGTGCTCGTGAGCGAGGTGCCGGTGTCGTATCTGCTCTTCCTGGAGAAGCAGCTGACGGACATCAATACCTTTGTTCGCAAGCTTCCGGTGCTCGACGCCTCCGAGGCATGGACGCAGGACCCGTCGACGGACTCCCGGAAGACCGAGCCGGTGAGGACTCTTCGTACGAAGAAGGTGCCCCGCAACCATGTGAAGGCGGAGGCCACCGATAAGCACCCGGCGCAGGTCGAGGTGTACTACGAGGACATTCCGATCGGGTACTGGACGACGGTGAAGTTCTCCGGAGCTCTCCCCGCACGGCGGGTCAACGAACTGCTCGACCGGGTCGAGAAGCTCCAGCAGGCCGTGAAGTTCGCCCGTGAGGAGGCCAACGGCGTGGACGTCACCGACCAGCGGGTGGGTGATGCGGTATTCGGTTACCTCTTCGGGTGACCGACCATGGATTCCCCGGCCGGAGCACTTCGGCCGGGGTGCGCGAGGAGCGCAAGCTGAAACTGAAGCTTGTCGTGACGACGCGGTTCCAGTGGAGGTTCGAGTCCTCCTCCCGGCATTCTGTGCGTTCTGCGCACACGGACGGGCCGGGGTAGCCCAAATGGCAGAGGCAGACCGCGATCAATCTCAGACTCTTGCTCCAGACTCAGCATTCGCCACCGATCGCCGAATCAATCGGGCCCGTGCCCATGGGCGTCGAGATGCCGGTTCGACTCCGGCCCGCAGAGCTTCGATCTGCGGTCGTCTAAAGGCAGGACGCGACGACATAAACCTGACACGGGTCCTTAAAAGTGTCGGCGTGCAGAATGGGTGGCATCTTCAGGGCTCGGGGGCCGGCTACGCCCCCGGGCCCGCTCCCGCTTCCGGGGGCGTCCTGTCACTGCCCGCGGGCAGTGACACCCCGCGTCCCGCGAAGAAGCGCTCGAAGTCGGGCAGCGGAAGCTCCGCGGCACGCGTGCCGGCCGTCGTGCCGGACGGGTTGTGGAAGTGGACGCCGGTGCCGTCGGCCGTACGGGACGTCAGCAGCACCAGATGCCCGCCCCGCCCCGGAGCGGGCCGTCGCGGATGGCGGATGCCGTAGTGCACCGAGGCCATGACCGTCCGGCCGCCGTCGAGAAGGCCCAGGATCTCCTGCGACGAGAGATGGCGGTGGACCGTGGCGTCGAGGCCGTGCGCCTCCTGTACATACTCTGCGAAGGGGGCGTAGATCAGGCCCCGGATCACCCCCTCCGCATCCTCCGTGTACGCGCCGTACTTGAGAGCGCCGTCGCGCAGCGCGAACAGGGACGGGGCCCCGGCGCCGAGTGCCATGCGCAGGCAGGTCATACCGCACAGATGACCTGCCCAGCGCGCATACTCGGCCGGTGATGCCGCGCCCGACTCCGCCCAGGCCGGGTCGGTGGCCGGATCGAGTCCGCTCTCCACGATCGGGCCGACGAGCTCGAACGAGGCGAACTGGGTGAGGACGGGAACGCGGCAGGCAGAGCAGGTCACCAGGGGCATCCGATCACTGGCGGTATCCGGTCAGAAAGCGGCCGATGCGGCTGATCGCCGCGTCGAGATCGTCAGCGTACGGGAGTGTCAGGATCCGGAAGTGGTCGGGCCGCGGCCAGTTGAAGCCGGTGCCCTGCACGACCTGGATCTTCTCCCGCAACAGCAGATCCAGAACGAACTTCTCGTCGTCGACGATTCGATGCACCTTCGGATCGATGCGGGGGAACGCGTACAGCGCGCCCTTCGGCTTCACGCACGACACGCCGGGAATCTCGTTCAGCTTCTCCCAGGCCCGGTTGCGCTGCTCGTACAGTCTGCCGCCGGGCGCGACCAGTTCCCGGATGGACTGCCGGCCACCGAGCGCCGCCTGGATGGCGTACTGCGCGGGCGCGTTGGGGCACAGGCGCATCGAGGCGAGAGTGGTCAGCCCCTCCAGATAGTTGCGGGCGTGCTGCTGCGGGCCTGAGACCACCATCCAGCCGGAGCGGAACCCCGCCACCCGGTACGTCTTCGACAGACCGCTGAAGGTGAGGCAGACCAGATCGGGGGCGAGGACCGCCACGCTGTGGTGCTCGGCGTCGTCGTAGAGGATCTGGTCGTAGATCTCGTCGGCGAGGACCATCAGGCCGTGCCTGCGCGCCAGATCGAGGATGCCTTCGAGGACCTCGCGCGGATAGACGGCGCCGGTCGGGTTGTTCGGGTTGATGATCACGACGGCCTTGGTCCGGTCGGTGATCTTCGACGCCATGTCCGCGAGGTCCGGGTTCCAGTCCGAGGCCTCGTCGCAGGTGTAGTGCACGGCTTTCCCGCCCGCGAGGGTCACCACCGCGGTCCACAGTGGATAGTCGGGGGACGGGATCAGCACCTCGTCACCGTCCTCCAGCAATGCCTGGACGGCCATGGAGATCAGCTCGGAGACGCCGTTGCCGAGGAAGATGTCGTCGACCCCGACATCCGCCAGACCCATGGCCTGGTAGCGCTGCGCCACCGCCCGGCGGGCGGACAGGATGCCGCGCGAATCGCTGTAGCCGTGGGCCTGCGGAAGCATCCGGATCATGTCCTGGACGATCTCCTCCGGCGCCTCGAAACCGAAGAGCGCGGGATTGCCGGTGTTGAGGCGGAGCACGCTGTGACCCGCCTCCTCCAGGGCGTTGGCGTGCTCGATGACCGGGCCCCGGATCTCGTAACAGACCTCGTCGAGCTTGCTGGACTGCCGGAATTCCATGCGGTGGCCTCCCCGACCTGATTGCGATACTTGGTTTTACCAAGCTTGGGCTTGGAAAGTCCAACAACATGTCTAGACTGCGTCGCATGCCACGTCAGCAACAGTCCGCAACACGCTCGGCTCGCCGTCGGAGTTACGACCAGTTCTGCGCCACCGCACGCTCCCTCGATTCCGTGGGCGACCGGTGGACCCTGCTGATCGTCCGTGAACTGCTGGCGGGCCCCCGCCGCTACACCGACCTCCACGCCGACCTGCCGGGCGTCAGTACGGATGTCCTCGCCTCCCGGCTCAAGGACATGGAACAGGGCGGGCTGGTCACCCGCCGCCGGCTTCCGCCACCTGCCGCGGCCTCGGTGTACGAACTGACGGAGCGCGGCCACGGGCTGCTGCCCGTACTTGCCGCGCTCGCCGAGTGGGGTGCGCCCGCACTTACCGAGCGGCGGCCCACCGATGCGGTACGGGCACACTGGTTCGCACTTCCGCTGCTGCGCTCGCTGGACGGGCTGACACATGCGGGAGTCGTCGAAGTCCGTCTGGACGAGGGTGAATTCCATGTGCGCGCCGGTGGTGCGATGGCCGGTGCGGCTGTGTACGGGGACGGCCCTGCGGCCCAGGCCGATGCCCGTATCGCGCTCGACGTCGAGGTCTGCCTGGCGCTCGGGCAGGGTGAGCTGACGTTTGCCGAGGCCGTCGAGGACGGACGTATCGAGGTGTCGGGCGACGGGCCGCTCGCCGCCGAACTTCGCGGCGAGTGACCGCCGGACCGGGAGGGTTCCGCAGCTCAACTCGCGGGTAGCGTGGGGGCGTTCGGGATGTCCGGTTCGGGATGTCCAGGACGCTTCCGGGACGCCGAGGCAGAGGAGTCGCGCGTGAAGGTCGACAGACAGCAGGGGAGCCGGGGGCGGCGGGTACGACAGGGGCGACTCGCCAAGGCCCTGGTCATAGGCGGCTGCGTGACCGCGCTCGGCTTCGTACCGGCGGCGGCCGTCGCCACGCCCGGCAGCGGTGTGAGCGGCACGGTGGTCGCGAAGGGCACATCGGTGGGAAAGCTGAAGGTGAAGACCCCGAACGGCCGCACCGATGTGACCTTCCGGACCATCACCGTCGAGCCGGGCGGCTCCACCGGCTGGCACACCCATAGCGGTCAGCTGGTCGCCGTCGTCAAGTCCGGGACGCTGACACGCACTCTGGACGACTGCTCGGTCGAGGTGACGCCCGCGGGCTCGTCCTTCATCGAGCCGTCCGGATCCGCTCACCGCCACATCGGACGCAACCTGGGGACCGAGCCCGTCGTGCTCTGGGTGACCTATCTGCTGCCGGAGGGCAGTGCGCTCTCCGACGACGCCGACGCGGTGGACTGCGACCCGAAGAAGTAGCCCAGCGCCGGGACCGGCCGTCGGCCGGAGAGCGTCACGGCCGCCATGGGCACCGGCCGGCTGTCATCCGGCGAGAGTCTCGTCCGCCGCCGGTACCGGCCGTCAGTCGGCGAGCGTCTCCCCGTATGCCCCGAAGCCGGAGATCACCAGGCCGTCGCGGAAGATCAGCACCTCGTTCACGCGGCCGCCGATCTGGTTGCGGTAGTCGATCACCAGGGCATGGACGCTCACCCGGACGTCCACCACCTCGAACTTCAGCTCGGGGATGCGCTCCAGGGCCGCCGCCCAGTACGCCCGCAGCGCGTCCCTGCCGTGCGCCGTGCCGGATGGATCACCTGTGAACCGCGCCATGACGGGTGAACTGAACGACACATCCTCGTGATAGTGCGTCAGGATGCGGTCCAGATCATGGGAGTTCCAGGCGTTCTGCCACTCAGCGGCGAACGTGCGGGCGAATTCGAGGTCCATGAAGAAGATCGTAGGAGACGGACTCGCCGGGGACGGAGCGTTTTGAACGACCGGAACGGACGGCCGTGAACGGGGAGAACCCGAAGGGCGAGGAGAGCATGGATGATCTCGACCCGGCGCGGCGCGCCGCATTCGCACAGGACCTGCTGCACGTACTCGCTGCCCACTGCCCCGGCTCGCGCGCGGAGCTGAAGGGCTCGCTCGCCCGTGGAACAGCGGATGCGTACAGCGACATCGACATTGCCTGGACGGTGCCCGACGACCGCTTCGAGGTGTGTGTCGCCGGCGCCCGGGGCGTGCTCGAAGCGGTCCGGCCCCTCGACTCCCTGCGTACGGACCCCGAGCTGCAGCACTCCCGCAAGCGGCGTCTGCTCTTTGCCGCGTTCCAGGGGCTTCCGCTCTTCTGGCGCGTGGACCTGGAGATCAGGGCTTCATCGGTCGCCCACCTGGCCGACCACGACCAGGACGACCCTGCCGCAAGCGGTGACGACTGGTCGCGGCCGGCGAGCGCCCTGGCCAATGCGGTCGCCGCGTCAAAGGCCGTACTGCGCGGGCAGCCGCAGGCCGCCCAGAGGCTGCTGGAGCGCGGCTTTCGGCGCATCGACGCGCCGGACGGCGTCACCGGACAGTGGCTCGCCGACATCGGCCACCTCGCCCACACGGCCGCAGACCGAGAACCGGGATTGCGTCCGCTCGCCGACCGCGTGGTGCGCCTGGCCGAGAACCACCTGGCGGGGACCGACGAGGAAGAACCTCGCCGGCGGGACGGCCGACGCCGACGCACGAGGCCGGGGCGATGATGGATGCGTGCGATGTGAAGCGATCACCTGGGAGCGGCTGGCCGAGGCCTTCGCCGCGCACGCCGACGGTCTGAAGCCTGCCGACGCCGGCCCCTGGCTGAAGGTCGCCGTCGACGGTGCGCCGGCGGCCCGTACCGGGGAGTTGGCCGGGCGAGTCGCACAGGCGCTGCGGGTCCGGGGGCGTGCGGTGCTCGTCGTGTCCACCCAGGGATTCCTGCGGCCGGCGAGTCTTCGGTACGAGTACGGCAAGGAGGACCCCGACTCGTACTACGACAGCTGGTTCGATACGGGCGCGCTGTGGCGCGAGGTGTTCGGGCCGCTGGAGGCGGGCGGGAGCGGGCGGGTGCTGCCCGATCTCTGGGATCCGGTGACGGACCGGGCCACCCGCAGTCCGTATCAACTCCTGCCCGAGGGCGGTGTGCTGGTGGTGCACGGCCCGTTGATGCTGGGGCACTGGTTCCCGTTCGACCTGAGTGTCCATCTGCGGTTGTCGCCGGGCGCACTGCGGCGGCGTACCGAGGAGAGCGAGCGTTGGACCCTGCCCGCTTTCGCGCGGTACGAGGACGAGGTGGCGCCCGGCGACCGCGCGGATGCGGTCGTACGGGCCGACGATCCGCTGCACCCCGCCTGGACCGGGTGGGGGCAGGGCGGGTAGCAGGCCGGGCTGATTCACCGAGCCGGGTGTGTCATGGACCGGGGCGGCCCCCCACGGTGGTGACCGCTTCCGCCGCCGACCGGCAGCCGGCTTCCACGGCCGAGGCGTCGTCCGCTCCCGACAGGAGCGCCGCGAGAAAGCCGCCGGTGAACGCATCGCCTGCGCCGGTCGAGTCCACGGCGCCCCGTACCTGGACCGCCAGGACGTGCCGGGTCACCGCGCCCGCGACGGCCAGCAGAGCTCCGCCCTCGGCGAGCGTGACGACCACCCGGGGCACCTGAAGGCTCAACTTGGCTGCGGCGTCCGCCGGTTCGGGGAGTCCGGTGAGCAGCCGGGCCTCGTCCGCATTGGGCAGCAGCAGATCCGTGCCCTCCACGGCTGTCAGGAACCGGTCGACGCCCAGCTCGACGAGAAAGCCGGCCGAAGCAGGGTCGACGCTCACCGGGATCTGCCGTCGCCGGGCCTCCCGCAGAGCGAGCAGGGCCGTTGCCCGGCTCGTCGCGGCGAAGAGAAGGTACCCGGAGAGATGGAGATGGGCGATGCCGTCGAGCATCGACGGTGACCAGTCGTCGCGGGAGAGGCGGAGCACGGCACCGCTGTCGGTGAGGAAGGTGCGCTCGGCGGCGGAATCGACGAGGGCGACGACGGTGGCGGTCGGTACGTCGTCGTCCACGGCCAGCAGGCAACGTACCCCTGCCCGCTGCAGCGCGTCCCGGTGCCAGGCCGCACTGTCGGCGCCGACCCGGGCCAGCAGCCGTACGTCGCGACAGCCCGAACGCGCCGCCCAGCAGGCGACGTTGGCGCCCGCACCGCCGGGGACGGTACGGATCCGGGCCGAGGTGTCCGTGCCGTGGATCAGCGCCGTTGCATGCCGGGCCACGACATCCGTGACCACGTCACCGACGACGAGAAGGCCGCCGTCGGTCATCGGCCGGCCGCCGGGTTCCGGTGCGATGTCGTGTCCTGCGCATTCGGCTGCGCTGCTGTGGCCGGTGCGCTCCGGTGCGCTGCTGTGTCCTGTGCGGCGGCCCATGCGCCGGAGATCCGCGCGGCAAGCGATACGTTTCCGCGTACGGCCGCCAGATTGGCCTCCAGCGAAGCGCCCCCGGTTCCCCGCATCAGCCGGTCCAGCAGGAACGGAGTGACGGCCTGGCCCACGATGCCGTGCTCCTGGCACGCGGAAAGGGCCTCGGCCAGCACGCGGTCGTGGAGTGCGGGATCCAACTGGTCCTCCACGGATACGGGGTTGGCGACGATCAGCGCGGAACCGGGGCCGCCGAGCGCGTCCTGGGCCCGCATCACCTCCGCGACCTCCTCGGGCGTCCGCACCGTCCAGTCGACCGGTTCGCCCGAGCTGTTCAGGTAGAAGCCGGGGAAGCGGTCGGTGCCGTAACCGAGCACTCCGACGCCGAGCGTCTCCAGGCGCTGCAGCGTGGCGGGGACGTCCAGGATCGACTTCACCCCCGCGCACACCACGGTGATGCCGGTCCGCGCGAGGAGCCGGAGGTCCGCGGACTCGTCCTGGGTCCGGGTCCACTCCCGGTGTACGCCGCCGAGGCCGCCGGTCGCGAAGACGCGCAGGCCCGCGTGTGCGGCCAGGAACGCCGTCGCGGACACGGTCGTCGCCCCGCTCGCGCCCGCCGCCAGCGCCGGTGCGAGGTCCCGGTGTCCCAGCTTCCGCATCGCCGGGTCCGCGGCGACCCGCTCCAACTGGGCTTTGTCCAGGCCGATGTGGGCCCGTCCGTCCAGTACGGCGATCGTGGCGGGCACGGCGCCCGCGGAACGTACGAGCCCTTCGAGTTCCCCGGCGACCTGCAGATTGCGGGGGCGTGGCAGACCGTGGGCGATGATCGTCGACTCCAGAGCCACGACGGGGTGGTGCGTGGCGAGGGCCGCCTGTACCTCGGTGGAGAAGGCGGGGGTGTAGGAGTGTGCGCTGTGCGACGTATTCAGTGACATGTCCACATCCCTGTCGCGGGCGCATCGACCTCAAACGTGCGGCCGGGACACCGGCCGAATCACCCGTCCCCTCCGCATGTTCTCCCGGTCCTGGTGTCGAGTCGCCCCGAAGCGGTCGCTAGGGTGACCGGCCATGACCACACTTGATCAAACTCCCGCCTCGTTCGCCGTACACATTCCGGACGCCGAGCTCGAACCGGAACCGCTCGACCCCGCACAGATCGTCTCGGGCGAGCCCGCGGTGACCGGCAAGGTGCTCTGGGAGTCGCCCGACGGCAAGCAGCTGCGCGGGATCTGGCAGATCACGCCGGGCGTGGTCACCGACACGGAGGCCAACGAGCTGTTCGTGGTCGTCAGCGGGCGCGCGACCGTGGTGGTCGAGGGCGGGGCGACGCTGGAGGTCGGGCCGGGTGACGCCTGCGTGCTGCGCGAGGGCGACCGAACGACGTGGACCGTGCACGAGACGTTGCGCAAGGCCTACCACATCAGCCTCTGAAACCTCAGAGGTCGGACGTGGGCGCCGTGGGGGCAGGTGTGCCGGCTGCGTCGGGTGAGGCGGGCGCATCGGGCGCGGCCGGCCGGGCGAGCGCCCGGCGCAGTGCCAGTGCCGCCATCGGCAGCAGCAGACATGCTCCGACCGCGTTCAGCCAGCCGTAGCCGGCCCGGGCGACGATCACTCCGGCGATCGCACCGCCGATGCCCGCCGCCGTGTTCATGGTCAGGTCCGACAGGCCCTGCACGGCGGCGCGGGCGGGCTGCGGTACGGAGTCGGTGAGCAGCGCCGAACCGGCGACCAGCCCGGCCGACCAGCCGAGCCCGAGCAAGAACAGGCCTGCCGCCGTCTGACCGTGGCTGGCGCCCGCGGTGCCGGCCAGTAGTGCGGCACAGGAGAGCAGCCCGACCGCCAGACCGATCACGGCGAGCCGGCCGAACCGGTCCGACAGCCAGCCCATCACCGGGGAGAACGCGTACATACCCGCGATGTGGCCGCTGATGACCAGGCCGATCAGCCGGAGTCCGGCGCCGTGATGGCCCAGATCGACCGGGGTCATCACCATGATCGAGACCATCGCGGTGTGCGAGACGGCCACCGTCACCAACGCCAGTCGGGCCATCGGGGACGCCCGGACCGCCGCGACACCGGCACGCAGCGAACGGCCTGCGGGGGACTCGTTGTCCTGTGGCGCCAGCGCCCGCGCGGTGAGCAGCGGGTCCGGCCGCAGCAGCACCCCGACCACCAAGGCGGCCAGCAGGAAGATCCCGGCCGCGAAGAAGAACGGGCCCGCCTTCTCCGATATCGCGGTGCCGCGGAAGACCTGCCCCACCGGGGCCGCGATGTTCGGCCCCAGAACCGAACCGATCGTCGTGGCCCAGATGACAGTGGAGATCGCCCGGCCGCGCCGGTCGGGCTCGACCAGATCCGCGGCGGCGAACCGGGCCTGCAGATTGGCCGAGGAACCGGCACCGAACCCGGCCATGCCGAGCAGCAGCAGCGGGAAGCTCTCCACGACGGTGGCCAGCACCACGAGCCCCGCGCCGAGCGCGCCGATCAGATACGCCAGGACGAGACCGGGGCGCCGGCCGCGCGAGGTCATCAGCGCGGCCAGCGGCAGCGAGAGCAGCGCGGTACCCGTCACCGACGCGGTCGGGGCCAGACCGGACAGCGCCTCGGAGCCGCTCACCTCCGTGGCCAGGACTGGGGCCAGGGCGATACCGATGGGGACGCCGAGGCCGCCGAGTATCTGGCTGGCTATGAGTACTGCGGACGTTCTGCGCCGCAATCCGGGCAGCTCGGCCGCGGTCACCCGGCCGGCGGGGTGGCCGGGCCCGGTGGGGGTGTCAGGTGCATCGAGGGTGTTGGTCACTGGCGCAGTGTGCCAGCCCGTACACAGGTACGAAACCGGGTCCGTCCGGGCACGGACCGCGCACGGACCCGGCGGCCCGGCGCGGGGAGTCGGGTCTTTGCGACCGACTCAGAACAGCGGCTGGGGCAGCACACCCTCCAGAGCCAGCAGCTTCCGCTTGGTTTCGAGGCCACCGCCGAACCCGCCGAGTCCGCCGTCGCTCTCCACCACCCGATGGCACGGCACCACCACCGGCAGCGGATTGGACCCCATGGCAGCCCCGACCGCCTGAGCCGCCCCCGGCTGCCCCACGTGCTCGGCGAGGTCCCCGTATCCGACGACCGCCCCGTACGGCACCCCGGCCGCCAGCTCGCGGAGCACCTGGCGGTTGAAGCCGGAGGTCAGCGACCAGTCCAGGCCGAGCGAGAACTCCCGCAACGAGCCCGAGAAATACGCCGCGAGCTGACGTATCGGCTCGGCGAGCCGTGCGGAGCCGTGACTCTCCACCGGCTCCGCACTGAGTCGCGACCGCAACTGCCCGACCGCCTTCTCCCGCAGCTCGGGACGGGCGTGGAAGACCACGCTCACCAGTCCCGCGTCGGTCGCGGCAAGCAGCAGCGGGCCGATGTCGCTCTCGACGACGGCCCACTCGACAACGCCGTTGCTGTTCATGGGAACCACCGTACGACCGGCCACTGACAACGGGCCGCGGAGACGGGGCGGCGGAGCTGTCAGCCCGTGGCCTCGCGCACCACATCGGGGGTGTTGGTGATGATCCCGTCGACGCCGAAGCCCGCCGTCCTCGCCGCGGTCGCCGCGTCGTTGACCGTCCAGGTGTTGACCCGGAGCTTCTTGCCGTGTGCGCCCTTCAGCGCATGCACCGCCGTCACGTAGTCGGCGGAGATCGACGTGTACGAGGGGTTGATCTGGTCGGTGAACGCTGCGTACGAGGGCAGATCGGCCACTGCGGGGGTGCCGAGGAAGCCGGTCGTGACGTCCGGACGCTGCTGGTGCACCTTCTTCACACTGTCCGCACCGAAGCTCTGGATGACGAGCCTGTTCCTGACGTGGTTGCGGTCGAGCCACCCCTTCCGGCCCAGCACCCGCAGGGTCTCCTTCTCGATGCCCGGGTAGATCTCCGGGCTCTTGATCTCCAGCAGCAGCTTCTGGTGGTTCCGCTCGATCCGGTCCAGGTACTGCTTGAGAGTGGGCACCCGGGTTCCGGCGAACTGCGGACCGAACCAGCTGCCCGCGTCCAGCCGGGCGATCTCGGCGGCCGTGAAGTCCTTGACCGCCCACGGGGCACGGTCCGGGAAGACCTCCTCGACGTCGGTGGTCCGCTTCAGGTCGGTGTCGTGCACGACCACCAGCACACCGTCCTTGGTGAACTGGACGTCGTTCTCCACCCAGTCGAAGCCGAGTGCGTCGGCCTTGTCGACGGCGGCCAGGGTGTTCTCCGGCGCATAGGCCGAAGCGCCCCGGTGGGCGAAGACGACCGGGGCGCCCGGCTTCGCGTCCGCGGTCCGGGCGCTCACGGTCCGGATGCTCGTGCTTGTGCTCGTGTGCCCGGCCGTGGCCGTGCCCCTGCCCGTGGTCTGCGTATCGGCGGTCGACATCAGCAACGCGCCGGCACCCACGAGGGCGGCGGCAGCGACGGCGGCGGTTGCGGTGCGTGCGTACACGTGTACTCCTTGCGTCAGAGTTACGGACGGGCCGAGAGTGGCAGCCGCCCGCCAACGAGGGACAGGCGAAGGATGGCCACAACGTGAACGCCGCCCTTGAGACCGGGTCACGGGCCGATTTCCATATCGATAAAATGCGGCTCTTCTGTTTGTCTGCCGGGCCTCGCGTCTTAGGGTCACCCCCGAACCCGGGCTTCCGCGAAGGGCGTACGAGCATGCACGGCACGATCGACGGTTTCAGCTACGGAGCGGTGACACCAGTCGCGGCCTTCCTCATGGCCTGCCTCGGTGCGGCCCTCGGGCTGCGCTGTACGACCCGTTCGCTGCGCACCGAGCGTTCCTTCAAAGCCGGCTGGCTGGCCCTCGGTGCGACCTCCATAGGCTCCGGCATCTGGACGATGCACTTCATCGCGATGATCGGCTTCTCCGTCGAAGGGGTGACCATCAGCTACGACAAGCCGATCACCTTCGCCAGCCTCGCCGTCGCGATCGGCATGGTCGCCATCGGCATCTTCATCGTCGGGTACCGGGGCGCCACCCGTATGGCAATGGTGACGGGCGGCACCATCACCGGGCTGGGTGTGGCCACCATGCACTACTTGGGCATGGCCGGAATGCGTCTTGAGGGACAGTTCGAGTACGAAACGTTCACCGTGGCCCTCTCCGTCGTCATAGCCGTGGTGGCCGCCACGACCGCACTCTGGGCAGCCGTCTCCATCCATGGTTTCCTGCCCAGCCTCGGCGCCAGCGTCGTGATGGGCGTCGCGGTGAGCGGCATGCACTACACGGGCATGGCCGCGCTGAACGTCCACCTGCACCCCGGCGCCCTCGCCGACCCGGCTTCGGCCGACGGGCGGACCGCCCCCCTCCTGCCACTGCTGATCGGCCCCGGCTGCTTCCTGCTCCTTGCCGCGGTGGTTGTGATGTTCGATCCCCTGATGGTGATGGGCACGCCGGACTGGGACGACCCCGAGGCCATGAACGGGGCCGGACGGCCCCCCGGAATCCCGGCCCAGCGGCAGGTTCCGCGGTTCGGAACACATGCCGATCCGGCGTCGTCCCACTCGCGTCCGCGCGATCCCGCGCCGCCGGGAGAATGGTGACCTCGGCCCGGCACTGCGGCTGACCCGGCCCGGTTGTCAGCGGTGGGTCGTACGGTGGTTGCATGCGGCCCGTTTCGAAGATCGAACGTTCGGTGGCGCCTTTCGAGGTCGTCAGTCCCTTCCAGCCCAGCGGCGACCAGCCCGCGGCCATCGCCGAGCTGGAGCGGCGCATCCGTGCGGAGGAGAAGGATGTCGTCCTGCTCGGCGCGACCGGTACCGGCAAGTCGGCGACCACCGCCTGGATGATCGAGAAACTACAGCGCCCCACCCTCGTGATGGCGCCGAACAAAACGCTCGCGGCCCAGCTGGCGAACGAGTTCCGCGAGCTGCTGCCCAACAACGCCGTCGAGTACTTCGTCTCGTACTACGACTACTACCAGCCCGAGGCGTACGTCCCGCAGTCGGACACCTACATCGAGAAGGACTCCTCGATCAACGAGGAGGTCGAGCGGCTGCGCCACTCCGCGACGAATTCGCTGCTCACCCGGCGCGATGTCGTCGTGGTCGCCTCCGTCTCCTGCATCTACGGCCTCGGTACGCCCCAGGAGTACGTGGACCGGATGGTCCAGCTCAAGGTCGGCGACGAGATCGACCGCGACCAGCTGCTGCGCCGCTTCGTCGAGATCCAGTACAGCCGCAACGACCTGGCGTTCACCCGCGGCACCTTCCGCGTCCGCGGCGACACCATCGAGATCTTCCCGGTCTACGAGGAGCTCGCCGTCCGAATCGAGATGTTCGGCGACGAGATCGAGGCGCTCTCCACCCTCCACCCGCTCACCGGCGAGGTCATCAGCGAGGACCAGTCCCTCCACGTCTTCCCGGCCAGCCACTACGTCGCAGGCCCCGAGCGCATGGAGAAGGCGGTCAACGGCATCGAGCAGGAGCTGGAACAGCGCCTCGCCGAGCTGGAGAAGCAGGGCAAGATGCTGGAGGCCCAGCGGCTGCGGATGCGTACCACGTACGACATCGAGATGCTCCGGCAGATCGGTACCTGCTCCGGCGTGGAGAACTACTCGATGCACTTCGACGGCCGCTCACCCGGCACCGCCCCCAACACCCTCCTCGACTACTTCCCCGAGGACTTCCTCCTCGTCCTCGACGAGTCGCATGTCACCGTCCCGCAGATCGGCGCCATGTACGAGGGCGACGCCTCCCGCAAGCGGACCCTCGTCGACCACGGCTTCCGGCTCCCCTCCGCGCTCGACAACCGCCCGCTGAAGTGGGAGGAGTTCCTGGGCCGGATCAACCAGACCGTCTATCTCTCCGCCACACCCGGGAAGTACGAGCTCTCCAGGGGCGACGGCTTCGTGGAGCAGATCATCCGCCCCACCGGCCTCGTCGACCCGGAGGTCGTCGTCAAGCCCACCGAGGGCCAGATCGACGACCTGGTGCACGAGATCCGCACGCGCGCCGAGAAGGACGAGCGGGTCCTGGTCACCACCCTCACCAAGAAGATGGCCGAGGACCTCACCGACTACTTCCTGGAGCTCGGCATCCAGGTCCGCTATCTGCACAGCGACGTCGACACCCTGCGCCGCATCGAGCTGCTGCGTGAGCTGCGCTCCGGTGAGTACGACGTACTGGTCGGCATCAACCTCCTGCGCGAGGGCCTCGACCTGCCCGAGGTGTCGCTGGTCGCCATCCTCGACGCGGACAAGCAGGGCTTTCTGCGCTCGGGGACATCCCTGATCCAGACCATCGGGCGCGCCGCCCGCAACGTGTCGGGGCAGGTCCATATGTACGCGGACAAGATCACCCCGGCGATGGCGCAGGCGATCGACGAGACCAATCGCCGTCGTGAGAAGCAGGTCGCCTACAACACCGAGCGCGGCCTCGACCCGCAGCCGCTGCGCAAGAAGATCAACGACATCGTGGCGACGATCGCCCGCGAGGAGGTCGACACCGAGCAGCTGCTCGGCACCGGCTACCGCCAGACGAAGGGTGCCAAGGCTCCCGTTCCCACGCTGGGCGTGAAGGCGGCAGGCTCCAAGAAGGCCGGGGGCAACGGCGCGGTGGTCACCGACCGGCCCGCCACCGAACTGGCCGGAATCATCGAGGAGATGACCGACCGGATGCGGGCAGCCGCCGCTGACCTGCAGTTCGAGGTGGCGGCCCGACTGCGCGACGAAGTCGGTGAGTTGAAGAAGGAGTTGCGTCAGATGCGCGAGGCGGGCCTCGCCTGACCCCGTCGCACCCGGTGTGTTGCAGGACCGACACAAAAACGCCCCAAGCGGCCACGCGTTCGGTGTGACTGCGTAGGGTGCTGGAAAACCGCGCACGGACGGTGGCGGGGCAAGCGGAGAGGGGACAGCGCGTGACGGTCAATATGACCAAGGGTCAGGCCATCAGCCTGCAGAAGAGCGACGGGGGGACCCTGACCGCGGTACGGATGGGGCTCGGCTGGCAGGCGGCGCCGCGCCGCGGTCTGTTCGGTTCACGTACGAGGGAGATCGACCTCGACGCTTCGGCGGTGCTGTTCGCCGACAAGCAGCCGGTCGACGTGGTCTTCTTCCGTCACCTCGTCAGTGACGACGGCTCGGTCAAGCACACCGGGGACAACCTGGTCGGCGGCGCCGGTTCGGGCGGCGACGACGAGGCGATCCTCGTCGATCTGCAGCGGGTGCCGGTCCACATCGACCAGATCGTCTTCACGGTGAACTCCTTCACCGGCCAGACGTTCCAGGAGGTGCAGAACGCCTTCTGCCGCATCGTCGACGAGACCAACGGCCAGGAGCTCGCCCGCTACACGCTGGACGGCGGCGGGCAGTACACGGCCCAGATCATGGCGAAGGTGCACCGTTCGGGGAACGGGTGGCAGATGACCGCCCTCGGCAACCCGGCCAACGGCCGCACCTTCCAGGACCTGATGCCGGCGATCCTGCCGCACCTGTAGGCACGGCCGGACCAGCCGGTCGACATCGGTACGCGCAGCTCCCGGAGGCATCGGCCGCCGGGAGCTGCACCACATCGCGCCGCTCCGCACGACACCGCACCACTCAGCGGCAACTCATCGAGGGGACAGGGCAATGACGGCCGAGCTGGTCCGGGGGCAGAATCACACCTTGCCCCAGACCCGTCTGGAGATCCGGGTATCGGCCGGCACGCCCGTCGTGGCCGGTGCCACGCTCGGCGACGAGGGCGGCACCGTGCACGGCACCGAGTGGGTCGCCCACCCGGGATCGCCACAGCTGCCCGGGCTCGAGGTGTCCGGACAGGCCGCCGCCGAACACCGGCTCGCCGTGGACCTCGACGCCCTGCCGGCTTCGGTGCACCGGGTCACCGTGCTGCTGGCCCTGCCCGCGGGCGTCGGCGGACCGGTCCGGTTCGGCGCGGTCGCCTCACCGTTCGTCGCTGTCACCGGGCTCGAAGGCAGCGAGATCGCCACCTTCACCCTCACCGGCCTGGACAGCGAGTCCGCCGTCACAGCCCTGGAGCTCTACCGCCGCCAGGGTGCGTGGAAGGTCCGCGCCGTCGGTCAGGGTTACGCGGGCGGCCTCGCCGCCATGCTCGCCGACCAGGGCCTGACGCAGGCGGCCGAGCTGGCCCACTCGATCCAGGACGCCGTCGCCCGCGCGATGGCCCGCTCGGTCGCACCGCCCCCGCCGCGCACCCCGGACGGTGACCGGGTCGGTCACGGCACGGGCCCCGTACCGCCCTCGGACGGCCGCCGACCCCCCGTCGCACCGCCGACGGCCACCCAGCCCCCCGAGCCGCTCGCCGAGCCCACCAACCCGCCGTCCGCGGCCACGACGGGCGGCCCCATCAACTACGCGCACCCGCGCCGCCAGACATCCGCACCCCCGCCACCCCCTCCCACCGCCCCGCCCGCCGAACCGGGCCACGCCGCCCGGCCCGTTGCCGGGGACGCGACCGGCTGGTCCATGGAGGAGCGCCTCTACAACCAGATATGGGGCATGTTCGAGGACCTGGCCCGCACCACCGCCGCGTACCGCAGCGCCGTCGACTTCGCGGAGTCCCGCATGGACCAGGAGCTCGACCGGACCCTGTCCGACCCGCGCAACCGGCTCGGCGGCGCCGGCGACCGGGCCCGCGAACAGGCCCGTACCAAGCGCGACGAGCTGACCGCCCGGGCCCGCGAGGTCCTCGATCGCGACCTCGCCCAGCTCGCCGCCGAGTCCGCCGTCGTGGAACCCGCGCTCCCCGCCGCGTACGCGGGATGGGACAACCCCGTCTGGCACGCCTACCGCGTCCCGATGGAGATCCCGATGGCGCTGCGCATCGGCGACCTCCATCTGCCCGAGAGCCCCGACCTGCGCATCCCGCTACTGGTCCGGCTCCCTCTGGAGCGCGGGATCTGGGTCGACAGCGGCCGTACGGCCTCCGAGGCCGCAGCCCTGATGGACACCGCCCAACTGCGCCGCCTGGCCATGGAGAACGCGGTCGCGCACGCGGCCCGGCTGCTGGCCGTCTATCCGGCCGACGAGTTCTCCGTCCATGTCATCGACCCCGCGGGCTCGGCGGCCGGAGCGCTCGCCCCGCTGGTCGATTCCGGGGCCCTCGCCGGGCCGCCCGCCGCCGGAGCCGGGGGAGTGGCCTCGGTCCTCGCGCAGCTCACCCGGCGCGTCGACCTGGTGCAGATGGCGATCCGGGCCGGCGCCGCCGATTCGCTTCCGCCGGACCTCGACACAGGCGAACAGCTGCTGATCGTCAACGACTTCCCGCACGGCTTCGACGACCGGGCCGTCACCCAGCTGCGCTACCTCGCAGACGAGGGGCCCTCGGTCGGCGTCCATCTGCTGATGGTCGCGGACCGCGAGGACGCCGGCGCGTACGGGCCGGTGCTCGACCCGCTGTGGCGCTCGCTGCTCCGGATCACCCCGGTCGCCGACGACCACCTGGCCGATCCCTGGGTGGGGCACGCCTGGACGTACGAGCCGCTGAGGACGCCGCCGGGCAGTCGGGTCCTTGAGCAGGTGCTCGCCAGGGTGGCCGCGGCCCGCCGCCCCCGGCGCCCCTGAGTCCTGGAGCGGAAGCGACTACGTATCAACGCCCCTGACCTGCTCTTTTGGAAGATCTTTACCCTCCTCTTTACCTTTCCTTGGTGTTCCCTGTACTGTTCTTTGGGCGGAGGGGAGTACTCCCATACGCGGCGTGCCCGTCAGTACGGACTGTGACCGGTCCCGGGGCGCCGGCCCGTGGTGCGCAGCCCGTGCGCCCGGGTGGAAGAGACCTCCGGCAGCGACGACGCTGATCAGTAGCCGTAGCGAACTGCCGGAGGCGCAGTGGACGTTTCATGGACCCTCTGGGTGCTGACCATTCTTGGTCTGTCAGCCCTTATTGCCGTCGACTTCTTCATCGGGCGCAAACCCCATGACGTGACGACCAAGGAAGCCGGAATCTGGACGATCATCTGGATCGCGCTGGCCGCGCTCTTCGGACTCGGCCTGCTGGTCTTCGGTGAGAGCCAGGCGTCGGGCGAGTTCTTCGCCGGCTTCATCACCGAGAAGTCGCTCAGTGTCGACAACCTCTTCGTCTTCGTCCTGATCATGGCGAAGTTCTCGGTCCCCTCCCACCTCCAGCAAAGGGTGCTGCTCGTCGGTGTGCTGATCGCGCTGGTGCTGCGAGCCATCTTCATCGCTGCCGGTGCCGCCGTCATCGCCAACTTCTCGTGGGTCTTCTACATCTTCGGCGCGTTCCTGATCTACACCGCCTGGAAGCTCATCCAGGAGGCGCGGGCCGACGAGGAAGAGGAGGAGTTCGAGGAGAACCGACTCCTCAAGACGATCGAGCGCCGCTTCGGGGTCGCCGACCGGTACCACGGCACCAAGCTCTTCATCCGTAACAACGGCAAGCGCGTCCTGACGCCGCTGATGGTCGTCATGCTCGCCATCGGCACCACCGATGTGCTGTTCGCCCTGGACTCCATCCCCGCGATCTTCGGCCTGACCCAGGACCCGTACATCGTCTTCACCGCCAACGCCTTCGCCCTGATGGGGCTGCGGCAGTTGTACTTCCTGATCGGCGGGCTGCTGAAGAAGCTGGTCCACCTCAGCTACGGGCTCTCGGTCATCCTCGGCTTCATCGGCGTGAAGCTGGTGCTGCACGCACTGCACGAGTCCGGAGTGCACGTCCCGGAGATCTCCATCCCGGTCTCGCTCGGTGTCATCTGCGGCGTGCTGGTGATCACCACGATCACCAGTCTCATCGCCAACAAGAAGCAGGAGCAGGCCGAGGCGGCCGCGGAAGCGGACAAGGCCGCGGACAAGGGGTCCAGCATCGACGCCTGACCGCGGCGGACGGCCCGGCGGCCGTCCGGCCGGGCAGGAACCGGTACCGGCCGGGGCGAGCAACTGTCCGTTGCCCGCCCCGGCCGGTGTTTGTACGGGTGGAGAGTGCCCCTGCGGCTGCCGTCACCAGCCCCGGGCGCGCCATTGCGGCAGCTGCGGACGTTCGTCGCCGAGGGTGGTGTCGTGACCGTGGCCCGGATAGACCCAGGTTTCGTCGGGCAACTGGTCGAAGAGCTTGGTCTCCACATCGTGGAGCAGGCTCGCGAAGGCCTTGGGATCCTTGTGCGTATTGCCGACCCCGCCCGGGAACTGGCGAGGCGTCTACAACCGGCTGCGGATGTGGGCCATCGACGGCACCTGGGAGCGGGTGTTCACCGCGCTGGTCGCACAGGCCGATGCCGACGACGACCTCTGGGTGGGCCAACCATACGAAGGGCTCGCCAGGTCCCGCAGGCAACGTAGGGAAGTTTGACGGTTTGCCACCGAAATTTGACCGTGATCACGGGGACGGTGCTGACGCCACCCGGTGAGCATGTTGTGCAGCTTGTTGAGTCGACGGGGTCGATTGCTGCCAGAAGCACGATGGGGTCGGGCGTGCGACGCTTGAGCTCGCGTGGTTGCTGGTGCTGGAGCGCGATGCGGACGATGCGGCGGTCGAGTCCGTAGCGGGCGCTGAGCTGAGGCCGGCGGGTGCCGTCCTGGTAGGCGTCGAGCAGGAGCATGACGAGGTTGAACCTGGGCGAGGGCTCCGTGGGCCGACGGGGCCCCGTACACGGCCCGTACGCGTTCCTTCCGGCCCCGCACCACCCATGCCTGCGAGGCCGTCAGGCGGACATAGGCCGTTCGGGGCTGGTGATCAAAGAGGACGCCTGCGGCGGCGACTGCAAAGGCGTGGTGCCTCGTCGGCCGCCTCCGGTCAACTCCCGCCCTGCGGCGATGGTTTGACCACGGAATCTTCCTGTACCACAGGTAACCTTCCAGAGACCCCGCGTCATCAGTCGGACGCCCAGACCACCACCACGAAAAGGGGGACCACGCCATGCCTGACGACGCCCCGCCCGCCCCGCCGGCGGACGGGACCGAGCCCTATCCCCCATGGGTGCTCGCCCTCGTGGAACGCATCGAATACAAGGGGCGGAAGCTCACACGCGAGGACGCGTTCAAGCCCTGCCCCCTCCCGTCAGTCAACTGGACGAACATCGAAATATTCATCAACGCCGCTTCCGCTGCTGGCGTGGAGTGGCTAGATCCCTGGTTCGTATCTCCGCACGACAACGACCAGAGCAGGGCCCTTGTGCGATTCGAGCACAACGACGGCGGCGAGAGCGTATGGAAAAGCGTTCGCATTCAGGCGCATCGCCCGACGGCCCCCGACCCGACATGGGGGGACGCCGTCTCTCAGACGCTCACGAGCATGAGGCGCCTGTACCGGACAGTTCCCGACATCCGGAGATCCCCCCGGGGGACCGTGAAAGTCTCCGCCCCCGACCATTACCCGCAGCCGGACACCGAGGAGAACACCGAGATGGGCCCGGAGGAGTACCAACCCGAGGCGGGAGGGGAGCCGGAGGAGCACGAACCCGAATCTGACGGAACACAGCATGGCTCGTCTACGGGGAGCCATGCGGGCCCCGAGTCAGAAGCCGGGGAAGGCTCGGACCTTCGTTACGAGCCATGGGTGTATAAGGTCCTTCCACATCTGGCTCATGACGGCCGTACGCTGAGCGCCGAAGACGCTTCGGAGTCCTTCCCCGGGTACTTCGACTGGTCGCACGTTCACCTGTTCATCGACGCTGCTCTTAACGCGGATGTTCAGGAGTTCATCGAGTGGTTCGTATTCCCCGATCACGACAATCTGTCCAAGGCTACGGTATGGCACAGCCGTGATGATGGGTCGGGAACTCTCTGGGTGGGTGTCCCTATTGGGAATCTAATATCGAATGACAGCATCCAGGAGGATTCTTACACCTGGGGTGATGTGCTAGAAGAAACCTTTCGTAACCTTAATCATATTCCGAATACTCCCGAGGTGAAATATTCGGAGGCGCCCGAGGCTCCTTCGAGGGGAAAGCAAGAGATTCTCCCCGAAGAGACCATTCGGACCCTCGTGGACCGAGCACTCGAAGAGGCTTTCGATAGGGGCTACGAGAGGAAGACAATCGACACAGGCGAAGTGATCACCGAGGGCGGTCATGTCGACGCCGCCCATGTGGAACGGGCCCTGGCCTACCGGCGCACGCATGCGGCGCTAAGCAGTCAGATACGGCTGTCGCGGATATCGCGCTTCCTGGCCGTCTGGTCGGCCCTGACCGGGTTTCTTCTGCTCTCCGCCGCGGCGGTGGTCAACGCGGCCACCTGGCGGCAGGTGGACATGCGGCCGTACAACGCGGCAGGTGGCGTGCTCCTTGTGCTGCTCCTAGTCGTGTTCGTCTTCGGCCGGCGTATGGACACCGGCCAGCCGAAGGGGAAGGAGCCAAAGTCGGTTGCGGCGTTGAAACTGGAAGTCGACCTGTTGGAGGAGCGGCGCATACTCGAAGCGTCCACCGGGGCTCGGTCCTCGAAGGACCGTCAGCACTCCTACCGGGAGTCGATCCCGCAGGAGATCGACCGGCTGCGACGCGAGACGCGGCGGTACCGGCGGGTGCACAACTTCTTTCAGTGGGGTCTGTTCGTTGCGTCGGTGGCCATGATGGTGACCTCGGCTGTCTACGAGCAGCCGCAGCCCGGTAAGACGATACTGATCGGCCTCGGGGCGTTCGTGTCGCTGACCACTGCGGTGACCGGCTACTTCAAGTACCGAGAACGCGCTTTCAACCTCCAGCAGACTTCCGACGCCATCGAACAGCACGTCACCGCCTATGACCTAGCGATCCCTCCGTACAACCAGCAGGACGAGGCGGCCAACCTGGAGAAGCTAGCCGAAAACGTCGAGACGCTGCGGGTGGAGCAGCGCAAGCGCCAGCAGCAGCTAGAGCAGCCCAACCAGGGGCAGCAAGAGGTCATCTGACCGACGGCGGCCCCATCAGTCAAACTTCGGTGGCAATGGATCAACCATCGCTGTCACAGGTCAGTCAGCCGCCTCTCAGAACCCCGTCGCAGAACCTGCAGGTTCTGAAAGGACTTCTGCGACGCGCGACCTGCGACGACACGTCGGCGTCGGAACGGCTCTGGCGCGATACTCGCCCTTCTTGTCTCGTATCAATCCCAACTCCCCTAGATGAGGGGAGACTTCGCGGGTGGTACCTGACTGGAAAGAAAAACTGAACGCGGGCGCGGTACTGGCTGCTCTCTGCACCCTGGGTGTCGCTGTGTACTTTGCGTGGCTCCGGTACGCCTGGCCGCCCATTCGGATACATGTAGTCCTGCGGGCGCGTCACGAGTTCCGGCGGCTGACGAGCCATCTCACCGCTCGTGTCGTGGTCCCCACACACTCCGTCTTACCTGGCGTCGTAACCGGCCTTCCACCGAACAGGCGCCTTGCCGACCTCTGTGTCTCGCGGTGGGCCCGCGCCTTCCTGGCAGATCTGCCGATGCGGGTGTTCTTGGTGACTGTTTCGGTGGTGGCGGTGTGGAACGAGGCCACTATCCGCAGGGCGTGGACCAGGAAGGGCCCTGCGCCACAGGCCGCCAACCCCCTCGACTCTTTGATCGACGGATGTGTGGATGCAGCGAAGTGGGCCATTTTCGTGCTCCCCTCGGAACTCCCTGGGACAGTGGCCCGGATCTGGGAGCACCCGACAGAGACGGTTGGGTTGTTGCGAACCCCTATCGTCGCAGCGCTGCTGTGCTGGGCATTGCTCATGCTGCTCCCCGGCTTCCTTGCGCTCGTGGGGCTCCGCCCCCTTCTGCCTCGGATGAACCAGCGCCGCATCGACGCCGATTCCGAGGCGCGAAACTGGCCGGTAGTGCTGCTGATGCTGTCCGCGGTTCAGTGCGGGCGCGCTGTCGCACGACTTCGAGCGCAGGGACCGCTCGACCTCCCGCCCGTGTCGGTACGCAGGGCGGAGCGGGCGATCCGCCGGGCCTGGAAGACGCGGCACGCGAAGGTGCGTCGGCATCAGCGGCTGGAGCTGAAGGCTCATGCCGCGCGAGTCGTCAGCGCGCTGCGTATGGCGGAGGCCCGGCAGTACGAGGATCCCGAAGAGGCATTGCGGACCATGGCAACCCTGTTGACCACGATCGCTCACCGGTACGCGGAGGGGAACATGCTTCAGCTCCTGGACGAACGTCAGATGACGGGGGCCGAGCCCGTCGCGGATCGCTCCTGGCTGCACTTGGCGGTGTCAGGTCTGTTGATCGTCGGCGTGCTGACGGCGCTCTCCTGGGCCGACCTGCCCGAGATGGCGACCGGCCCGGTTGCCGCGCTGATCATCACGGCCGTGTTCGCGGGGGTCTATCGCGGGCGCATCCCGAGCTATCACGACCTCATCGACATCTTCCGCGGCGCCGACCGGCGCTGAGCGGAAGCATCACGCGCCTCAACACCGGCCTTGGGGAACAGCGGGGCAGCCGATATCGGCTGCCCCGCTGTTCCCCAAGGCCGAAGCTGCCACCAAGTGACAAGTAACTCAGCGTGCGGTTAGGGCCTTGGCTTCTGTGCGGGGTTCAGGAACTCCGCCTACACGGTCGGATTGTCGTCCCGCCCCTGCTCGATCTCGGCCAGAGTTCCCTCGGTCTCCAACTCGGAGATCCTGCGATCCATCTTCTTGTCCTCGGCGTACTTGCGGTACTTGTTCACCCCGTACGCCACCCCCGAGGCCGCAGCGAAGCAGGCCATGTACGTGACCGCCGACTTCTGCCCCTGCGCCCGGTAGAACGCCCTCAGAGCATCAGGGCCGCCGCGTTCCCCTGCTTCCTGAGTAAGCCTCGTCCAGGCGTTGCCCATGCGTCCATTGCCATCTCCGCGATAGCCTTCGGCTCCGCGCCGCTCCTGTTGATGCTGCGGCGCCCGCCGTCGACTGGATGCTACTGGGCCGCCGGTGCCCGCTGCCGCCACTTCGCGCACCTGGGGAAGGCAGGCGGTCTGCCGGGCGCTGGACGACCCCGACGGCCATACGCGGCGAGGTACTGTGCACCACCGAGCGCCGAGTTCGCGCTCACGGAGCGCACCCCGGGCACTTGGCGAAGTACCAGGGGAATCTTCCATCTCTATGCCACCGCGGCTCCATGACGTTGCACGGGTCGCACAACGGACCCCGCACATAATTGTGGACGTGGCAGTGGTCCCAGTTCTGGGCCGTCGATTCGCACAGACAGCACTGGAACGTGTGAGCAGGAATCCGCTTGTAGAGGTGCCCGGCGTACTCGTCGGCGTACACCCGCATGTGGCGCCGCGCTGGCCGCGGCACATCGTCGAGGCGCCGCAATAAGTCGAGGATCTGCTCCTTGCTTCGGCTGTCGAGGTCAGCCAGCTCATCCCACGGGTTGGCAGTCATAGGCAAGGAGGGTAGCCAGCCGACAGAGTCGGACTGGACAAGCCGGGGACACCGGAAAGCGGGCTTGGCGCCGTGAAGCGTCTCGCTCGCAGGATCGTTCCCTGGGAAGCGCATAACGTGTGTTTGGCGTCCGGTCGCGAAACGGGTCGATCGTTCTGAAGGGGTGTCGGAGGCGCCTCCGCATTGATCAGTCGGGCTCGTTCGCCCCGAGTTCCTGCCGCATCGCCGTACGCAATTCGGCGAGAGCGTCTTCGTACTCGCGACGCCCGCCGGAGTACCTCTCGTCTCCTGCGAGAGTGCCCGCCCCTGCTAGGTCGCGCACGTCTCGAGGGCGCCGGAACGTCTTCTCCGATGCGGCAACTACCTTGGCCGAGGCGGTGATTGTGATTTGGTATCGGATCTCTTAGCAGGGCGCGAAGCTGGTCCGGGCCAGCACCGCCTCAGGGCTTCCGGACGACTGGGGCGACCGCGCGACGTGCCGCTTCTGCTCGACGTCCTGGCCCCGGAGGGGCTCCACAGGCACTTCCGGGGGCAGAGACCGCCGTGGGAGCAGGCAGACATCTGCCCGATGTGCGGTGAGGCGGCTCTCGGCGCCGACGTCCGCGTGCGCAGCGAAGCGACCAACTCCCGCTACTTCTGCTTCTGCTGCACGACGGCCTTCGCGACCCTCGTGCCGTGCGACGGCTGCGGCCAGCAAGTCGACACTTCGGCCGCAGGCTCCCCGCCTCTGTGTCACGAGTGCGAGGAGGCGATGGAGACCGAGCCCGAGTACGAACTGCCTTACGAGGGTCCGGAGGACTACGGGTTCACCGAGGAGCGGGGATGACCACCGAGATCGAGCTCCCGGTCCCCGTCCTGGCCGATCGGCTGGCACTCGTCGAGCGGTGGGCCGAGCGGCACGGCGTCGAGGCCGCCCTTCGGCTCGCCGAGGCCGAGGACCTGGCCGACGCCGTCGCGAAGGAGATCACCCCGGAGAGCACCGTCGACACCTACAAGAAGAGCTGGTGGGTGTGGACGCGCTTCTGCGCCGTCACCGAGCTGCCGGAGCTGGAGGGCTCCCGCGGCGCCCTGGTGGCGTTCGTGACGTGGTTGCTGCGCGAGGGCCAGCAGAGCGGCAAGGGCTACGCCCCCAGCTCGGCCTCCACCCACCTTGCGGCCGCCGTCGTCGGACTGCGCGAGCGCGGTGTGAAGGTCTCCGGTGACGACCAGGCCGAGGCCTGCGCCGCTCTGGAGGGCCTGGCGGTCAAGCTCCTGCAGGCCGGGGAACGGCGCGGCCGCGGGCAGGCGGTCGGCGGGGACGTCGAGGGGCTGCGCACCATCGCCCGGGCCTGCCCCGACACACTCGCCGGGGACCGTGACAAGGCGCTGGTGCTCACCGGCTTCAACTACGCCTCGCGCTCCCAGGACCCGGCCGGGCTGCGGACCGGCGACGTCACCCTGCACCCGCAGGGACTGGTGGTCGCGGTGCTCACCGGCAAGACCAAGCACTCGGTGCGCAACGCCAAGATCCGCTACGCCGACGATCCCGAGATTTGCCCGGTCCGCGCGTACGCCGCCTACCGCGCGCGCCTGGTCGACGAGCGCGGCGAGCAGTGGGCCGACCCATCGACGCCGGCGTTCGTCGGCATCGACCGGTGGGGCCATATCACCGGCGGCATGGGGCCCGACTCCGTCACCCGCGCCATTAAGCGGATCTCCGACCGGGCCGGGGTGCCGATCGCCTGGACCGGGCATTCCCTGCGCATCGGGCTCGCCTCCGTCGGGCGCATCGCCATCGCCGACCAGGGCGGCTGGGCCCGCCACTCCCGCTCGATGCTCGGCTACATGCAGCGCGACGATGGCTGGGACGACAATGCGGCGGCCGGCCTCACCTGATCGTGTTCGTCGCCCAGCCGCTACCGGCTACGGGTCCTCCGTCGTGCCGATGGCCATGACGGTCCCGTACGCGGAAATCCCGGCGTGTACGACAACGCAGCCGTGCAACACGGCCCGCCCCGACGGCCGGGAGAAGGTCAGTTCACCACCAGGTCGCACGGGCCCTTCGCTGCGCCGTGCAACGCCGGGCGGGGCCGGCCTCTTTCAGGTCGGCCCCGCTTCGGTATGCCGGTTACCAGCCGCGCGACCGCCAGTCGGCGATGTGCGGTCGTTCCGCCCCTAGGGTTGTGTCGTGCCCGTGGCCGGGGTAGACCCACGTTTCGTCCGGCAGCGGGCCGAAGATCTTGGCCTCGACATCGTCCATCAAGCTCGTGAAGTCTTCCGGGCTTGTTGTCCGCCCAGGACCGCCGGGGAAGAGGCAGTCCCCGGTGAACAGATGCGGGGCTCCGTGCGGGTCGTCGTAGATCAGCGCGATGGAGCCCGGGGTGTGACCGACGAGGTGACGGGCGGTCAGGGCGACCCGGCCCACCCGGATCGTGCCGTTGTCGTCGACCAGGACGTCGGTCGGGACCGGGATGCCCTCGGCGTCGTACCGCCCGGCGTACGTACGCGCGCCGGTGGCCGCCACCACCTCGCCGAGCGCCTGCCAGTGGTCGCCGTGCCGATGGGTGGTGACGACGGAGGTGATGCCGTCGTCACCGATCAGCTGCAGCAGAGTCCCGGCCTCGTTGGCCGCGTCGATCAGGAGCTGCTCGCCGGTGGCCCGGCAGCGCAGCAGATAAGCGTTGTTGTTCATCGGGCCGACGGCGACCTTGGAGATCATCAGATCCGTCAACTCGTGTACATCCGCACGCCCGCCGACCTTGACCGTTCCGCTGTACGTCATACGTCTCAGCCTATAGCGGGGGCAGCGCGGGAAGGGGGCCGCCTTCGACGGTCAGCGCCGAGCCGTCACGGCGTCCGCAGAGCCAGCCGAGCAGCTCGGGGGCCGTACCGCGGACCCTGACAGGACCGCCTTCCGCGCCGCCGCCCGTCGTCCAGGTCCGGCCCTTGTCGTCGGCCGCACCCGTGGACACGACATCGGGGTGCCCGCCGAACCGCTCGGCGAGGAAGTCGATCTCCCGTGTGACGAACTCGTCCGGGAGATCCTCCAGCTCGTAGCCGATGCCCAGGTCGACATGGTGCAGCTCGACCTCGATGCGGCGGCGGAAGGGGATCCGGGAGGCCGAGTCGGTCACGCCGTTGCGCATCGTGACCGTGCGGGACCAGTCGGCCGGGGCCGAGGCGGCGGCCACGAAACGGGCCGCGCTCTCGGCCAGGTCGGCCAGCTGCTCGGCCTTCGGCCGGGTTGCGTCGCGCTCGATGTCGCGGTCGCGGGTTTCGCTGTCTGCGTACATCGGCCGGCCCTGGAGAACATTTACGAGCGCGTCGGCGTTACGAGAGAGGTGCGCAACGACATGGCCGCGGCTCCAGCCCGGCAATCGCGACGGCTCGGCGAGTGCGGAGTCGTCCAATTTCCTGGTGGCGCTGAGCAGCCGGTCGGTCGCTTCACGTACGGCGTCCAGGTCGTGCGCATGATCAATCATGAGGCTGAGCCTAGCCCCGCCACTCATTCGGGTGAAGGAGTCTGCGGCCGTCCGTAAATCGAATGCGCGTGCTATACGCTCGGAGTCGAAAGCTTCGTACATCGCTGTGGCGCCCCCCATACCCTGGGACAGGGGCTCAGTTCCCCCACTTCTCTCCAGAAAGGTGCGGACCGGCGTGGCCGACCGTCTCATCGTTCGTGGCGCTCGCGAGCACAACCTCAAGAACGTCTCGCTCGACCTCCCCCGCGACTCCCTCATCGTCTTCACCGGGCTTTCCGGGTCGGGCAAGTCGTCTCTCGCGTTCGATACGATTTTCGCCGAGGGGCAGCGACGCTACGTGGAGTCCCTCTCCTCGTACGCCCGCCAGTTCCTCGGCCAGATGGACAAGCCGGACGTCGACTTCATCGAGGGCCTCTCACCTGCCGTCTCCATCGACCAGAAGTCGACCTCGCGCAACCCGCGCTCGACGGTCGGCACCATCACGGAGGTCTACGACTACCTCCGGCTGCTCTTCGCCCGGATCGGCAAGCCGCACTGCCCCGAGTGCGGCCGTCCCATCTCGCGCCAGTCGCCGCAGGCCATCGTCGACAAGGTGCTCGGTCTTCCTGAGGGCAGCCGTTTCCAGGTGCTCTCGCCGCTGGTGCGTGAGCGCAAGGGCGAGTTCGTCGACCTCTTCGCCGATCTGCAGACCAAGGGCTACAGCAGGGCCCGGGTCGACGGCGAGACCATCCAGCTCTCCGAGCCGCCCAAGCTGAAGAAGCAGGAGAAGCACACCATCGAGGTGGTCATCGACCGTCTCACGGTGAAGGACAGCGCCAAGCGCCGGCTGACCGACTCGGTCGAGACCGCGCTCGGGCTCTCCGGCGGCATGGTGGTGCTCGACTTCGTCGACCTCCCCGAGGGCGACCCCGAGCGTGAGCGGATGTACTCCGAGCACCTCTACTGCCCGTACGACGACCTCTCTTTCGAGGAGCTGGAGCCGCGCTCCTTCTCCTTCAACTCGCCCTTCGGCGCCTGCCCCGACTGCACGGGTATCGGTACGCGGATGGAGGTCGACCCCGAGCTGATCGTCCCCGACGAGGAGAAGTCGCTCGACGAGGGCGCGATCCACCCCTGGTCGCACGGCCACACCAAGGAGTACTTCGGGCGGCTGATCGGCGCGCTCGCCGCAGCCCTCGGGTTCCGTACGGACATCCCGTGGGCCGGGCTGCCGCAGCGCGCCAAGAAGGCCCTGCTCCACGGCCACAAGATCCAGACCGAGGTCCGCTACCGCAACCGCTACGGCCGCGAGCGCGCCTACACCACCCCCGCGTTCGAGGGCGCGGTGCAGTTCGTCAAGCGGCGGCACTCCGAGGCCGAGAGCGACTCCAGCCGGGAGCGCTTCGAGGGCTATATGCGAGAGGTGCCCTGCCCGACCTGTGAGGGCACCAGGCTCAAGCCGATCGTCCTCGCGGTCACGGTGATGGAGAAGTCCATTGCGGAGGTCTCCGCGATGTCGATCAGCGAGTGCGCCGAATTCCTCGGCCGGATGAAGCTGAATGCCCGCGACAAGAAGATCGCCGAACGGGTGCTGAAGGAGGTCAACGAGCGGCTGAGGTTCCTGGTCGACGTCGGCCTCGACTACCTCTCGCTGAACCGCGCGGCAGGCACTCTGTCCGGCGGCGAGGCCCAGCGCATCCGGCTCGCCACACAGATCGGCTCCGGCCTGGTCGGCGTGCTGTACGTGCTGGACGAGCCGTCCATCGGTCTGCACCAGCGGGACAACCACCGGCTGATCGAGACCCTGGTCCGGCTCCGCGACATGGGCAACACGCTCATCGTCGTCGAGCACGACGAGGACACCATCAAGGTCGCCGACTGGGTCGTCGACATCGGCCCCGGTGCCGGTGAGCACGGCGGCAAGGTGGTCCACTCCGGATCGCTCAAGGAGCTGCTGGGCAACGGTGAGTCGATCACCGGCCAGTATCTGACCGGCAAGAAGTCGATCACGATGCCCGACATCCGGCGCCCCGTCGACCCGTCACGCAGGCTCACGGTGCACGGTGCCAGGGAGAACAACCTCCAGGACATCGACGTCTCCTTCCCGCTCGGCGTGCTCACGGCCGTCACGGGTGTCTCGGGCTCCGGAAAGTCGACACTGGTCAACGACATCCTCTACACCCACCTGGCACGCGAGCTGAACGGCGCCAAGTCGGTGCCCGGCCGTCACACCCGGGTCGACGGGGACGACCAGGTCGACAAGGTGGTACACGTCGACCAGTCACCCATCGGCCGTACGCCCCGGTCCAACCCGGCCACGTACACCGGCGTCTTCGATCATGTCCGCAAGCTGTTCGCGGAGACGATGGAGGCGAAGGTGCGCGGCTATCTGCCGGGCCGCTTCTCCTTCAACGTCAAGGGCGGCCGCTGTGAGAACTGCTCCGGCGACGGCACGATCAAGATCGAGATGAACTTCCTGCCGGATGTGTACGTCCCGTGCGAGGTCTGCCACGGAGCGCGCTACAACCGGGAGACCCTGGAGGTCCACTACAAGGGCAAGTCCATCGCCGAGGTGCTGGACATGCCGATCGAGGAGGGCCTGGAGTTCTTCGAGGCCGTCCCGACGATCGCCCGTCACCTCCGCACGCTCCACGAGGTAGGCCTCGGATACGTGAGGCTCGGCCAGTCCGCGCCGACGCTCTCCGGCGGCGAGGCGCAGCGTGTGAAGCTCGCGAGCGAGCTGCAGAAGCGCTCCACCGGCCGCACGGTCTACGTCCTGGACGAGCCGACCACGGGTCTGCACTTCGAGGACATCAGCAAGCTCATCAAGGTGCTCTCCGGGCTGGTCGACAAGGGCAACTCGGTGATCGTCATCGAGCACAACCTCGATGTGGTCAAGACCGCGGACTGGGTCATCGACATGGGCCCCGAAGGCGGCAACGGGGGCGGTCTGGTCGTCGCCGAGGGAACCCCGGAGCAGGTCGCCGGAGTTCCGGCCAGCCACACCGGCAAGTTCCTCCAGGGCATCCTGGACCCGGACCGGGTGAGCGAAGCCTCGGTGCCCGCGGCACGTAAGCCCGTGCGGAAGGTGACCACGAAGAAGGCGGTCGCTGCGAAGTCGGCCCCGGTCAGGAAGACGGCCACGGCCAGGACGAGCGCGGGCCAGGCCGCCAAGTCCGCTACGGCCAAGACCGCCAAGACGGCTGAGGCGAAGAAGCCCGCGGCGAAGAAGACGACCCGCGCGCGCAAGGCCTGAGCGCCGAAGCGGCGGCCCCCGGAAAACGGAGGCCGCCGCTTCTGCGGGTACGGCGCGCCCTCGCCGCAGGCCCCGGTACGACTGCACGCCCACCGGAACTCGGTGAGGCCTACGCCGCCCCGCCCCCGCGCCCGCACGTCCCCAGGTACCCCGGTCCGCCCGCTCGTCCGACGAGCTGCCCGGTCGGCCCGCGCGCCCCTGCCCCTACGCCCACGTGCCTCCTGTCCATCCGGCACTGGCCCCCTGACCAGGGACAACCGGACTTGGGTGGCCCGGCCACCGACCCCCCGATCTCCGCCGGTATCGTCGGTTCTGTCACCGACGGCTCTGATGCCCCGGCTACCCCTGGTGCTTCCGGGGCCTCAGCCGCCCCCGGTAACCCCTCTGCACCCCGACCCCTGACCAGTGGAGACCGCATGCCCGGCCAGCCCGCCGCCCGCCGTACCGTGCTGAAGGGTGCCGCTCTCGCCGGCGCTGCCGGGCTGGGAGTGGCCGCCTGCTCGACCGAATCGAAGCTCGGTCATGCCGAGACGCCGACGCCGACCGCCCCCGTCCAGCTCGGCGCGGCGGAAGAGATTCCGGTCGGCGGATCCAAGCTCTACCGCGACCAGCGGGTCATCGTCACGTGTCCGGCCAAGGGCCAGTACAAGGCATTCAGCGCCCAGTGCACCCACGCGGGCTGCCTGCTGGACAAGGTCGAGGACAACGTGGGGAACTGCCCCTGCCACGGCAGCCGCTTCGATACGACGACCGGCAAGGCCATGCGTGGCCCGGCGACCGCGCCGCTGCCCTCGGTCCCGGTCAGGATCGAGGGCGGAAAGCTCGTCGCGGGCCCCGAGGCCTGACGCCCTGCCGGGGACGGACTCACTCCCAGTCCCAGTCGATGCCGACCAGGCCGGGCCGTACCCCCTGCTCCACCAGGTGAACGGTCCGGTGCCGGCCGGTGAGCGTGAGATCCGCACGGGCGCCGCGCGGCGCCCCCGCCGAGACCTGAGCGAAGCTCCGGCACCGGACCGGCAGCGCGGCCTCGTCGAAGCCCACCTGCAGCACGTACTGTCCGCCGCCGAAGCTGAAGCCGCGCACGTACTCGCCGCACGGCCCTCCCGTGGCGTCGTCGAAGCCGTAGCCGAAGAGATATGTGTCACCCGCCCTCAGCCGGGTGTCGAAGAGCAGCTCCGCGACGAGCACTCCCGTCTCCCGGTCCCAGCGGACCCGCCCCGTCCGGCAGTTCTCCCGGGCCGCCACCTCCACCCGCGCCGGATCGCAGCCCGGATCGCCCCGGTAGACGGCGAGATAGCGGTCGATGTCGTCCCGGTGCGCGCGCACCACATGCTGCGACTCCCGTTGCCGCAGTTCCCGGCCGGGCCCGATCCGTATCCGTTCGTGATGCCCCACGGTGTGCAGCCCGCCGTCCATCGGTGACCCCATCGTGGCGAGCAACCGCTCCACCGCGCCGGACGCCTCCATCAGGGAACGGTACGAGCGTGCGGCCGGACGGTCGGCGTCCACGCGGCCGTTCCCGGTCTCCAGCAGGCGGAGCAGCGAGTTCCCCGGCAGTTCCAGCACTTCCTCCAGCGCCTTCACCGCCCGCAGGGACTCGGCGCGCTGCGGGCGCCTGGCCCCCTGCTGCCAGTAACTCAGGCTGGTCACACCGACCTTGACTCCGCGGTGTGCGAGATGGTGCTGCACCCGCTGGAGCGGCAGCCCGCGCACCGCGAGTGCGGTGCGCAGCGCCAGATGGAACGGGCCGGTGTGCAGCACCTGCGCCAGCTCGGCCTCGGTGTGCTGCATGAGGTCCTCCAGGTGAACATTCACGACGCGGGGTGGGGAGACCGCATCGGCGGGGGCGGTGCCGCAGGTGGCCGGGGGAGATCCGTTCACGTATTCGCCACGCCGTTCACACCGCGATGTTCCCCCGCATTGAAGCGTGTTGACCCGTCCCCGGCAACGGTTGATGCTCCTCGGACAGCGTCCGGACGCGCTCCTGCGATCACACACCCCCTGCATTGGGAGGAACGCAATGCGCAACCGAAGTGTCCGACCGGGACGACTCCCGATCACGGCCGTCCTCGCCGCCGTACTGCTCGCCCTGCCGACGGCGACCGCCTCAGCAGCGCAGACCCCCACCACGACTGCCTCGGCGGTACAAGGCACCGCTGCCGCCGACAGCGGCATCGCCGCCACCCAGCGCCTGAACATCACCATGCAGACCCAGCAGAAGACCAACTGGTGCTGGGCGGCAGCCGGCAACACCATCGCCACCTGGTTCGGCCGCAACTACTCGCAGAACCAGTTCTGCAACGCCGCCTTCGGCCGCTCCCAGGGCTACGAGTGCCCCAACTCGCAGGCCTCGCTCGGCAACGTCCAGGACGGTCTCGACTGGGCCGGCATCAACCCCGGTTCGTACGTCACCGGCTGGCTCCGCTACCCCACTGTCCAGGCCGAGATCGTCGCAGGACGCCCCGTCGAGACCCGCATCCAGTGGTCGGCCGGCGGTGGCCACATGCATGTCCTGTACGGGTACGACGACGCGAACAGCTGGGTCTACTGGGGCGATCCATGGCCCTCCAGCAACCGTTACAACTGGGCCTCGCATGCCTGGTACGTGAGCAACAACGAGTTCTCCTGGACCCACTCGCTGTACCGGATCGGAGCGTGACGGAATGATCTCCAAGACCGCACGCACCGCACGCACCGCACGCACCGCACGGTCCGCAGCTGCCGCCCTGGCGGCCACGGGCGTTCTGGCAGGCGCCGCCCTGCTCACTGTCACGGCCCCGCAGGCGGCCGCCGCCACCGGCCCCGCAGCCGATCCGGCCGCCCTGGCCGCCGCCCGTCGAGCGGCCACCGATCCCGCGACCCTGGACACCCTGTCCCGGTTCTTCGCCCGCGAAGGCAAGATCACAAGGTCGGCGGCCGCGCCGCGCATCGAGGGCACCGCCGTCCCCGTACGCACCCTCGATCCGGACTTCGTCGCGGGGAAACCGGGAGCGCCCGTCGCCAGGCTGGACTACCTCGCCACCACGGCCGTCTCCTCGGACGGCCGGAAGGCGTCCCTGTGGACCCTTCCGAAGGGAGGGAAGGAAGGGAAGGACGGCGGCTGGCAGGTGGTGAACATCGCCACCGGCGACGACGAGAGACGGTACGCCGCCGCGGGCGCCCACAAGCTCCCCGGCGGGACGGTCTTCCGCGAGCCGCAGATCGACGCCTGGTACGTCCAGAAGGGGGCCGAGGTGCTCCCGCTGGACCAGGACGCGGTGCGTGCGGTCGGCGCCCGCGGCACCACACTCGCCGCCTACCGCGCCCGGGTACGGGAGGCCTACGGCGACAAACTCCCCGGCTCCGGTTACGACCGCTCCGGCAAGGCGGGGGGCTACGCACCGTCCGCCACTGCTTCCGGCCCCCGGGAAGGCGTCGGCGGAACCCACCGGGTGGCTGCCGCGAGCACGGCTTCCGACACGGCCTTGACCGCCACGTCGGCCGCCGCCGGAGCGGGTGCCCTCGCCGTGCTCGCCCTCGGCGGCATCACGGCACTGCGCAACCGCCGCCACCGGGAAACCCCGTGACCGGCAACGGCACCCGCTGACCCCGTGCTCCGGGGCGCGCTCCCTCAACCCGCGCCCCGGAGCACGGCACCACTGCCGATCAGGCCGCACTGTCACTGCCCGCAAGTAGGGTGGGACACATGGCAGACCCCTCCAGCTACCGCCCCAAGCCGGGACAGATCCCCGACTCTCCGGGGGTCTACAAATTCCGCGACGAACACCGCCGGGTGATCTACGTCGGAAAGGCCAAGAACCTGCGCCAGCGCCTGGCCAATTACTTCCAGGACCTGGCCGCGCTCCACCCGCGTACGCGCACGATGGTCACTACGGCCGCCTCGGTGGAGTGGACCGTCGTCTCCACGGAGGTCGAGGCGCTCCAGCTGGAGTACTCCTGGATCAAGGAGTTCGACCCCCGGTTCAACGTCAAGTACCGCGACGACAAGAGCTATCCGTATCTCGCGGTCACGCTCAACGAGGAATTCCCGCGCGTCCAGGTCATGCGCGGAGCCAAGAAGAAGGGCGTGCGCTACTTCGGTCCGTACGGGCACGCCTGGGCGATCCGCGAGACGGTCGACCTGATGCTCCGGGTCTTTCCGGTGCGTACGTGTTCCGCCGGAGTCTTCAAGAACGCCGCCAGGACCGGCCGCCCGTGCCTCCTCGGCTACATCGGCAAGTGCTCGGCCCCCTGCGTCGGCCGGGTCACCCCCGAGGAACACCGCGAACTGGCGGGCGACTTCTGCGACTTCATGGCCGGCCGCACGGGCACGTACATCCGCCGCCTGGAGAAGGACATGATGGCGGCGGCCGAAGAGATGGAGTACGAGCGGGCGGCCCGGCTCCGCGACGATGTGGAGGCCCTCAAACGGGCCATGGAGAAGAGCGCCGTCGTCCTCGCCGACGCCACCGACGCCGACCTGATAGCGGTCGCCGAGGACGAGCTCGAAGCCGCCGTCCAGATCTTCCATGTGCGCGGCGGCCGGGTGCGTGGCCAGCGCGGCTGGGTCACCGACAAGGTCGAGAACGTAGACACCTCGGGCCTGGTCGAGCACGCCCTGCAGCAGCTGTACGGCGAGGAGACGGGCGACTCCGTCCCCAAGGAGGTCCTCGTTCCGGCCCTCCCCGAGGACCCCGACGCGGTCTCCCAGTGGCTCGCCGACCGCAGGGGCTCCCACGTCAGCCTGCGGATCCCGCAGCGCGGCGACAAGAAGGACCTGATGGCGACGGTTCAGCGCAACGCCCAGCAGGCACTGGGGCTGCACAAGACCAAGCGCGCCTCCGACCTGACGACCCGCTCCCGCGCCCTGGAGGAGATCGCCGAGGCGCTCGGCCTCGACACGGCTCCGCTGCGCATCGAGTGCTTCGACATCTCGCATCTTCAGGGCGACGACGTGGTCGCCTCCATGGTCGTCTTCGAGGACGGTCTTGCCCGAAAGAGCGAGTACCGCCGCTTCCAGATCAAGGGCTTCGAGGGCCAGGACGACGTCCGGTCGATGCACGAGGTGATCGGCCGCCGCTTCAAGCGGTATCTCCAGGAGAAGGAGCGGACGGGGGAGTGGGAGGAGACCCCCGCGCCGACCGGCCCCGCCCCGGCCCCGCAGACCGCTCTGGCAGTCCTGACCGGCCCGGCCGCGCCGGCCGTCGGCGTGGACACCATTCCCGGCGCAGGCACCACCCCCGCCCGGGACACCACCCCCGATCCGGACGCCGAGCCCCGTGAGGACGACGGCCGTCCCAAGCGGTTCGCCTATCCGCCGCAGCTCGTCGTGGTCGACGGCGGCCAGCCGCAGGTCGCCGCCGCCAAGCGCGCCCTCGACGAGCTCGGGATCGACGACATCGCCGTCTGCGGCCTCGCCAAGCGCCTCGAAGAGGTCTGGCTGCCCGAGGACGACGACCCCGTCGTCCTGCCCCGCTCCAGCGAGGGCCTCTATCTCCTCCAGCGTGTCCGTGACGAGGCCCACCGCTTCGCGATCACGTATCAGCGAGCCAAGCGGGCCAAGCGCATCCGTTCCAGCCCCCTGGATGCCGTCGCCGGCCTCGGCGAGACCCGGAAACAGGCGCTGATCAAGCATTTCGGCTCCGTGAAGAAGCTGAAGCAGGCGACAATCGACGAGATCTGCGAGGTTCCGGGGATAGGCCGCAGGACTGCGGAATCGGTGGCCGTCGCCCTGGCCTCGGCTGCCCCGGCCGCGCCCGCCGTGAACACGGCGACAGGAGAGATCATTGAAGATGACGACGGGGGCAGCACGACATGACCGAGCACGAACACGAAGTCGAGCACAACAGCACCGACCGAGCAGACGGAGCAGGACACGTGAGTACGGGCACCACGATCGAGACGGGTGACGGGAATGCGGCCATCCCTGAGCTGGTGATCATCTCGGGGATGTCGGGCGCCGGGCGCAGCACCGCGGCCAAGTGTCTGGAGGACCTCGGCTGGTTCGTCGTCGACAACCTGCCGCCCGCCCTGATCCCCACCATGGTCGAGCTCGGCGCCCGCTCGCAGGGCAACGTGGCCCGGATCGCCGTCGTCGTCGACGTGCGGGGCCGCCGCTTCTTCGACAACCTTCGCGAGTCCCTCGCGGACCTGGAGGCAAAGCACGTCACCCGGCGCATCGTCTTCCTGGAGTCCTCCGACGACGCGCTGGTCCGGCGCTTCGAGTCGGTCCGCCGCCCGCACCCCCTCCAGGGCGACGGCCGGATCGTCGACGGCATCGCCGCCGAGCGCGACCTGCTGCGCGAGCTGCGCGGCGACGCCGACCTGGTGATCGACACCTCCAGCCTCAATGTCCACGAACTGCGCGCCAAGATGGACGCCCAGTTCGCCGGCGACGAGGAGCCGGAGCTGCGCGCCACGGTGATGTCGTTCGGCTTCAAGTACGGCCTGCCGGTCGACGCCGACCTGGTCGTCGACTGCCGCTTCCTGCCCAACCCGCACTGGGTCCCCGAGCTGCGCCCGTTCACCGGACTCAACGAAGAGGTCTCCGCCTACGTCTTCGACCAACCCGGCGCCAAGGAATTCCTCAACCAGTACACGGAGCTGCTCCAGCTCATCGCCGCCGGGTACCGCCGCGAGGGCAAGCGCTATGTGACGATCGCCGTCGGCTGCACGGGCGGCAAGCACCGCTCGGTCGCCATGTCCGAGAGGCTCGCGGCCAGGCTCGCGACCGAAGGCATCGAGACCGTCCTCGTCCACCGGGACATGGGGCGCGAGTGACCAGCCGTAATCTGCGCCTGCGGCGGCTGCGCAGAGCCACCTCTGCGATCTCCGGCCGCAAGCGCGGCGCGCAGCCCAAGGTCGTCGCCCTCGGCGGGGGCATGGGCCTGTCCGCGTCGCTTGCGGCGCTCCGCCGGATCACCGGCGATCTCACGGCCGTGGTCACCGTCGCCGACGACGGCGGCTCCAGCGGCCGGCTCCGCGAGGAGCTCGGCGTCCTGCCGCCCGGCGACCTGCGCAAGGCGCTCGCCGCCCTGTGCGGTGACGACGACTGGGGCCAGACCTGGGCCCAGGTCATCCAGCACCGCTTCCAGTCCAAGGGCGATCTGCACGAGCACGCGGTCGGCAATCTGCTGATCGTCGCCCTGTGGGAGCAGCTCGGCGACCATGTCCAGGCCCTGGACCTGGTCGGCAAGCTCCTCGGGGCGCACGGCCGGGTGCTGCCCATGTCCGCCGTGCCGCTGGAGCTCCAGGCGCTCGTACGGGGACACGACCCGGCCCGCCCGGACGACGTGGACACGGTGCGCGGCCAGGCCACCGTGGCGCTCACCCCGGGCGAGGTGCAGTCCGTCCACCTCGTTCCGAACGACCCGCCGGCCGTTCCCGAGGCCGTCGCGGCGGTCCTCGACGCGGACTGGGTGGTGCTCGGCCCGGGGTCCTGGTTCTCCTCCGTGATGCCGCATCTGCTCGTCCCGGAACTGCTCGACGCGCTCATCGAGACCAAGGCCCGCAAGGTCCTCTCGCTCAACCTCGCACCGCAACCCGGCGAAACTGATGGCTTCTCTCCGCAGCGTCATTTGGAGGTTTTGGGACGACACGCCCCTAAACTCGCCATGGACGTGGTGCTGGCCGACGAAGCCGCCGTGCCCGATCGCGAGTCCCTCGCCGACGCCGCCAAGCGGCTCGGCGCCGCGGTCGAGCTGGCGCCGGTGGCCTCACCCGACGGCGTTCCGATCCATGATCCGGAGCTGTTGGCCGCCGCGTACGACCGTATTTTTCGGATGCATGGAAGGATCGGCCCATGGCGATGACGCCGGCGGTGAAGGACGAAATCTCTCGGCTTCCCGTGACCCGGACCTGCTGCAGGAAGGCAGAAGTCTCGGCGATTCTTCGGTTCGCAGGTGGGCTGCACCTGGTGAGCGGCCGGATTGTGATCGAGGCGGAGCTGGACACCGCAATGGCGGCGCGCCGGCTGAAGCGGGACATTCTCGAGATCTTCGGGCACAGCTCGGAACTGATCGTGATGGCTCCCGGCGGGCTGCGGCGCGGCTCCCGCTATGTCGTACGAGTGGTGGCGGGCGGCGATCAGCTGGCCCGCCAGACCGGCCTGGTGGACGGCCGCGGCCGTCCCATCCGCGGCCTGCCCCCGCAGGTGGTCTCGGGGGCCACCTGCGATGCCGAGGCCGCCTGGCGCGGGGCCTTCCTGGCACATGGCTCGCTCACCGAGCCGGGCCGCTCCTCCTCGCTGGAGGTGACCTGCCCGGGCCCGGAGGCGGCGCTCGCGCTGGTCGGCGCGGCCCGCAGGCTCTCCATCGCGGCGAAGGCCCGCGAGGTGCGCGGGGTGGACCGGGTCGTCGTCCGTGACGGCGACGCGATCGGCGCCCTGCTCACCCGGCTCGGCGCCCATGAGTCGGTGCTGGCCTGGGAGGAGCGGCGGATGCGGCGCGAGGTCCGCGCCACCGCCAACCGGCTCGCCAACTTCGACGACGCCAACCTGCGCCGTTCCGCGCGGGCCGCGGTCGCCGCGGGCGCCCGGGTGGGGCGCGCGCTGGAGATCCTGGGCGAGGAGGTGCCCGAGCACCTCGCGGCGGCCGGACGGCTGCGCATGGAGCACAAGCAGGCCTCCCTGGAGGAGCTGGGCGCGCTCGCCGACCCGCCGCTGACCAAGGACGCGGTCGCCGGCCGGATCCGACGGCTGCTGGCGATGGCCGACAAGCGGGCCCAGGATCTGGGTATCCCGGGCACGGAATCCACCCTCAGTGAGGAGCTCGCCGACGGCCTGGTGGGCTGACCCGCGACGGCCATGAAGTCGGCCGAATACGGAACGGGCGACATTCCCAGGAATGTTGACGCTCCGTAATCAGCGTTGCAAGTACGGCCGAGTGTCCGAAGGCCCGTACTCCTACCCGAGGAGTACGGGCCTCGGCGGTTCTTACGGCCCCGCTCGATGTCACCCCGGGGCCGTCGGAGAGGTAGGGTCGGAGGCGGTCGGGGACATCTCATACAACTCGCCGGGGTGGAAACCCCGCGTACCTAACGAGGAGATCGGTTCGTGACGATCCGCGTAGGCATCAACGGCTTTGGCCGCATCGGTCGTAACTACTTCCGCGCGCTGCTGGAGCAAGGTGCGGACATCGAGATCGTGGCTGTCAACGACCTGGGTGACACCGCGACCACGGCACACCTTCTGAAGTACGACACGATCCTGGGCCGTCTCAAGGCCGAGGTCAGCCACACCGCCGACAGCATCACCGTCGATGGCCACACCATCAAGGTGCTCTCCGAGCGCAATCCGGCCGACATCCCCTGGGGTGAGCTGGGCGTCGACATCGTCATCGAGTCGACCGGCATCTTCACCAAGAAGGCCGACGCCGAGAAGCACATCGCGGGTGGCGCCAAGAAGGTCCTCATCTCGGCCCCGGCCAAGAACGAGGACATCACCATCGTGATGGGTGTCAACGAGGAGAAGTACGACGCGGCCAACCACCACGTCATCTCCAACGCCTCCTGCACCACCAACTGTGTCGCGCCGATGGCCAAGGTTCTGGACGAGAACTTCGGCATCGTCAAGGGCCTCATGACGACGGTCCACGCGTACACGAACGACCAGCGCATCCTGGACTTCCCGCACTCCGACCTGCGTCGCGCCCGCGCCGCCGCGGAGAACATCATCCCGACCACGACCGGTGCCGCCAAGGCCACCGCTCTGGTGCTCCCGCAGCTCAAGGGCAAGCTCGACGGCATGGCGATGCGCGTCCCGGTCCCGACCGGTTCGGTCACCGACCTGGTCATCACACTGGAGCGCGAGGTGACCCGCGACGAGGTCAACGCCGCGTTCCAGAAGGCCGCGGAGGAAGGCCCGCTCAAGGGCAAGCTGGCCTACACGCAGGACCCGATCGTGTCCTCGGACATCGTCTCGGACCCTGCCTCCTGCACCTTCGACTCCCTGCTGACCATGGCAGAGGGCACGCAGGTCAAGGTCATCGGCTGGTACGACAACGAGTGGGGCTACTCCAACCGCCTCGTCGACCTGACCGTGTTCGTCGGCAGCCAGCTCTGACCGTCGGATCGGCAGGCACCTCGAAGTGAGCACGGGGCTCGAAGGGCGCAACGCGGCGCCGTTCGAGCCCCGTTGTATGCCCTCTCGTCCTCCCAAGGAGTCCAGCAAGATGAAGACGATCGACGAACTTCTCGCCGAAGGGGTCAGCGGCAAGCGCGTATTCGTCCGCGCCGACCTCAACGTGCCGCTGAGCGGCACCACCATCACCGACGACGGCCGCATCCGCGCCGTCCAGCCGACCGTGGAGAAGCTCGCCGCAGCCGGTGCGCGGGTCATCGTCGCCTCGCATCTGGGCCGCCCCAAGGGCGCCCCGGACCCAGCCTTCTCCCTGGCGCCCGCCGCGGCCCGTCTCGGTGAGCTCATCGGCGCCGACGTGGCCTTCGCGACCGACACGGTCGGCGAGTCCGCCCGCGCCACGGTCGCCGCGCTCACCGACGGCAAGGTCGCCGTCATCGAGAACCTCCGCTTCAACCCCGGTGAGACGTCGAAGGACGACGCCGAGCGCGGCGCGTTCGCCGACCAGCTCGCCGAGCTCGCCGATGTGTACGTGGGCGACGGCTTCGGCGCCGTCCACCGCAAGCACGCCTCGGTCTTCGACCTCCCGGCCCGGCTGCCGCACGCAGCCGGCGACCTGATCGCCACCGAGGTCGGCGTCCTGAAGAAGCTCACCGAGAACGTCGAGCGCCCGTACGCTGTCGTGCTCGGCGGCTCCAAGGTCTCCGACAAGCTCGGCGTCATCGACCACCTGCTGGAGCGCGCCGACCGCATCCTCATCGGCGGCGGCATGGCGTACACCTTCCTCAAGGCCCAGGGTCACGAGGTCGGCAGCTCCCTCCTCCAGGAGGACCAGATCCCGGCGGTGCTGGAGTACCTCAAGCGCGCCGAGGACAAGGGCGTGGAGTTCGTGCTCCCCGTCGACGTCGTGGTCTCCGAGCAGTTCCCGGACCTCAAGGCCAAGGCTCCGACCGAGCACCGCACCGTGCCCGCGGACGCCATCCCGGCCGGTTTCATGGGCCTGGACAACGGCCCCGAGACCAACAAGCTGTACGCCTCGAAGCTTGCCGACGCCGTCACCGTCTTCTGGAACGGCCCGATGGGCGTCTTCGAGCACCCCGATTACGCCGAGGGCACCCGGGCCGTCGCCCAGGCCCTCGTCGACTCCGAGGGCTTCAGTGTCGTCGGCGGTGGCGACTCCGCCGCGGCCGTCCGCATCCTGGGCTTCGACGAGAACGCATTCGGACACATCTCGACCGGTGGCGGTGCCAGCCTCGAATACCTCGAGGGCAAGACGCTTCCCGGCCTCGCCGCACTGGAGGACTGACTTTTCATGAGCACCCGTACCCCGCTGATGGCGGGCAACTGGAAGATGAACCTCAACCACCTCGAGGCCATCGCACACGTCCAGAAGCTCGCCTTCGCCCTGGCCGACAAGGACTACGACGCCGTCGAGGTCGCCGTCCTGCCGCCCTTCACCGACCTGCGCTCCGTGCAGACCCTGGTGGACGGCGACAAGCTGAAGATCAAGTACGGCGCCCAGGACATCTCGGCGCACGACTCCGGCGCGTACACCGGTGAGATCTCCGGCCCGATGCTCGCCAAGCTGAAGTGCACCTATGTCACCGTCGGCCACAGCGAGCGCCGCCAGTACCACGGCGAGACCGACGAGATCTGCAACACCAAGGTGAAGGCCGCTTTCAAGCACGGCCTGACCCCGATCCTCTGCGTCGGCGAGGAGCTGGAGGTCCGTGAGGCGGGCAACCACGTCGCACACACGCTCGCGCAGGTCGACGGTGGTCTCAAGGACGTCCCCGCCGAGCTGGCCGAGTCGATCGTGATCGCGTACGAGCCGGTCTGGGCGATCGGCACCGGCAAGGTCTGTGGCGCCGACGACGCCCAGGAGGTCTGCGGGGCGATCCGCAGCCGCCTCGCCGAGCTGTACTCGCAGGAACTGGCCGACACGGTCCGTATCCAGTACGGAGGCTCGGTGAAGTCCGGGAATGTCGCCGAGATCATGTCGAAGCCCGATGTGGACGGCGCACTGATCGGCGGGGCCGCACTGGACACCGACGAGTTCGTCAAGATCGTCCGCTTCCGCGACCAGTGAGTATGCGGTAGCGCGGATCCGTCGTACCCTTGCGGGGGCCGAGGAGGGTGCAGCCTCCCGGCCCCCGCTGTTCGCACATGCAGTCCAGAGAATTCCGGAAAGTAGGGACCAGCCGTGGTTTTGGCGTTCGAGATCGCCCTGATCGTCTTCAGCCTGCTGCTGATGCTGCTGGTGCTGATGCACAAGGGCAAGGGCGGAGGCCTCTCCGACATGTTCGGTGGCGGTATGCAGTCGTCCGTGGGCGGCTCCTCGGTCGCCGAGCGGAACCTCGACCGGATCACCGTGTTCATCGGTCTGGCCTGGTTCGCGTGCATTGTCGTGCTGGGTCTGCTGATCAAGCTGGACAGCTGACCCGTCGTACGCGATTCCCGGTGAGGGTGTAACTCCTTTCACTGGACGCGCGTTGGGCCTTACGTAGACTGGGGCATCTTCGAGCACCATCACGCAGGGAGTTACGACCGTGGCAAGTGGCAACGCGATCCGGGGAAGCCGGGTCGGAGCGGGGCCGATGGGGGAGGCCGAGCGGGGCGAGTCCGCGCCGCGCCTCCGCATCTCCTTCTGGTGCTCGAACGGGCACGAGACGCAGCCGAGCTTCGCCAGTGACGCGCAGGTACCGGAGACTTGGGACTGCCCGCGCTGTGGTTTCCCGGCCGGCCAGGACCGGGACAGCCCGCCGGACCCGCCGCGCACCGAACCGTACAAGACGCACCTCGCGTACGTACGTGAGCGGCGCAGCGATGCGGACGGCGAGGCCATCCTCGCCGAGGCCCTGGCAAAACTCCGGGGTGAGATCTAGTTGTTGTTCACCGGCCGGACACCTCACGGGGTGCCCGGCCGGACTGCTTTCGCCGTGCCGCAGCTCGCCATTGCCTCGTCAACCCCTCTGATCAATTAAGTTGGAAGGGCAGCGGGGCATCTGCAGGCACGAGAAGAAGTGGGCTGATATCCGGGATGAATACTCCAAGCCGAACCAGGCTCAACCAGACGCCCGAGTGGACCGCTCTGGGCAAGCACCGCGAGCAGCTCGGGGCGACACATCTGCGGCAGCTCTTCGCGGACGACCCGGAGCGCGGCACCGGATACACCCTCCGGGTCGGCGATCTGTATGTCGACTACTCCAAGCACCTGGTCACCGACGAGACGCTCCGGCTGCTCCGCGAGCTCGCCGTGGCCACCGGCGTGGCTGAGCTGCGGGACGCGATGTTCCGCGGCGAGAAGATCAACACCACCGAGGACCGCGCCGTCCTGCACACCGCGCTGCGTGCCCCGCGCGATGCGGTGATCGAGGTCGACGGCGAGAACGTGGTGCCCGCCGTGCACGCCGTACTCGACAGGATGGCGGCCTTCTCCGACCGCATCAGGTCGGGGGAGTGGACCGGTCACACCGGCAAGCGCATCAAGAACATCGTCAACATCGGCATCGGCGGCTCCGACCTCGGCCCCGCCATGGCGTACGAGGTGCTGCGCTCCTTCACGGACCGCTCGCTCACCGTGCGCTTCGTGTCGAACGTCGACGGCGCCGACCTCCACGAGGCCGTGCGCGATCTCGATCCGGCCGAGACGCTCTTCATCATCGCGTCGAAGACCTTCACCACGATCGAGACCATCACCAACGCCACCTCGGCCCGCAACTGGCTGCTGACCGGTCTGAAGGCCGATCAGGACGCTGTCGCCAAGCACTTCGTGGCGCTGTCCACGAACGCCGAGAAGGTCGCGGACTTCGGCATCGACACCGCCAACATGTTCGAGTTCTGGGACTGGGTCGGCGGCCGTTACTCGTACGACTCCGCCATCGGACTCTCGCTGATGATCGCCATCGGCCCGGACCGGTTCCGCGAGATGCTCGACGGCTTCCACCTCGTCGACGAGCACTTCCGCACCGCCCCCGCCGAGGACAACGTCCCGCTGCTGCTGGGCCTGTTGGGCGTCTGGTACGGCGCTTTCTTCGACGCGCAGTCGCATGCCGTACTGCCCTACAGTCACTATCTGTCCAAGTTCACCGCGTACTTGCAGCAGCTGGACATGGAGTCCAACGGCAAGTCCGTGGACCGGCACGGCAATCCGGTCGACTGGCAGACCGGACCGGTCGTCTGGGGCACCCCCGGCACCAATGGGCAGCACGCCTATTACCAGCTGATCCACCAGGGCACCAAGGTCATCCCGGCCGACTTCATCGGCTTCGCCGAGCCGGTCGCCGACCTGCTGCCCGGTCTGGTCGCCCAGCACGATCTGCTGATGGCCAACTTCTTCGCCCAGACCCAGGCGCTGGCCTTCGGCAAGACGCCGGACGAGGTCCGCGCCGAGGGCGTCGCCGAGGAGTTGGTGCCGCACAAGACCTTCCGGGGCAACCACCCCACGACGACGATTCTGGCCGACAGACTGACGCCGTCCGTCCTCGGCCAGCTGATCGCGCTGTACGAGCACAAGGTCTTCGTCCAGGGGGCCATCTGGAACATCGACTCCTTCGACCAGTGGGGCGTCGAACTCGGCAAGGTCCTCGCCAAGAAGATCGAGCCGGTGCTGACCGAGACGTCGACATCGGCCGCTGCCGCGGCGGAGGGGGGCGAGCAGCTGGACAGCTCGACCGCCGCGCTCGTCCAGGCGTACCGCGCCCGCAGGGGGCGCTGAGCCGATGACCACGGGGGAGCGGACGGTGCGGCTGAGGCCGCCGAACAACACACTGGACCCGAGGGCCGTCGGCTGGTGGCGGGCCCAGTGGCTGCTGCTGACCGCAGTGCCGGTGGTCGTGCTGGCCGTGCTGGGCGCGTTCATCGAGCCCGCCCGGTTCTGGCTGCTGCTGCCCGCCGCGATCCTCGCGGTCCTCGGCGGCGGCTGCGCCGTCCTCTTCCCCCTCTGGTGGTTCCGCACCCATCGCTGGGAGGTCACCGACGAAGCGGTGTACGTCAGAACCGGCGTTCTGAGGCAGGAGTGGCGGATCGCCCCGATGTCCCGGATCCAGACCGTGGACACCGTGCGCGGCCCGCTCGAACAGCTCTACCGGCTCGCCACGGTCACCGTGACCACGGCATCGTCCAAGGGCGCGGTGCGGATCGAGGGACTGGGCCACGAACTGGCGGCCGAGCTGGCCGAGCGGCTGACCCGGATCACCCAGGAGACCCCCGGGGACGCCACATGAGCTCCGAGGCGGCCGTGGCCCCGGACGCCGAGGGCGAGGGCGGCGTCACCGGCCCCGAGGCGGCCACCCCTGCCGACTGGCGGCGGCTGGACCGGCGTACGGTCCTCGTCAGCGCACTCGTCACGGCCGGGGTGGCGGCCGGTGCGGCCGTGCCCACCACGCTCGGCCTCTCCGGACGGTTCGGGTTCGGGCACGCGGTCGCCTGGGTGCTGGCCGGTGCGATCGTGCTGATCGGCTGCGCCGCGGCCGGCGACTACGTACGGTGGCGCCGCACCCGCTACCGCATCGGCGCCGAACGGGTCGAGCTCCACACCGGGCTGCTGCTGGTCAAGAAGCGCTCACTGGCCCGGACACGCATCCGCAGCGTCGACCTCACCGCCCATCTGCTGCAACGGGTCCTCGGCCTGGTCACCGTCCGCATCGGCACCGGCGAGCACTCCGGCAACGAATCCACCCTGGAGCTCGACCCGGTCCCCAGGTCCGAGGGCGAACGGCTCCGCCTCGAGCTGCTGGAACGTTCAGCCACCGGCACCCCGGGCACCCATCGCGAGGGCGAGCTCGCCGCCCTCGACCCGCGCTGGATCCGCTACGCACCGGTCTCCTTCGTCGCCCCCGCGCTCGGCGGTGCGGCGGCCGGTGCGGTGATGCAGGTCAGCGACTGGTTCGGGGCCCAGGGACAGGTGATCGACTGGATCGGCGACCGGTTCCGGGACACCTCACTGCTCGCCATGATCGTGATCCTCGCCGTCGCCGCGGTGGCCGCCGGTGTCGTCGGCGCGCTCGGCCTGTGGGTCGAGATGTGGTGGAGCTACCGGCTGGAGCGCGAACCCGGCGGCACGCTGCGCATCCGGCGCGGCCTGCTGACCTCCCGGTCGGTCTCCATCGAGGAGCGGCGGCTGCGCGGCGTCGACCTCGTCGAACCGCTCGGCATCCGGCTGTTCGGCGCAGCCCGGGTCGACGCGATCACCACCGGACTGGCCAAGGACGACGAGGAGCAGCACGGCGACCACAACACCCTGCTGCCCGCCGCGCCCCGGCCCGTCGCCGACACGGTCGCCGCCGACGTCCTGCGCGAGACCACGTCCCCGACCGGTGCCCCGCTGACCGGGCACCCCCTCGCGGCCCGCGGCCGCCGGTTGCGCCGGGCGTTCTGGGCCACCGCCGCCCCCGTACTCGTCCTGGCCCTGCTGGGTGTGCTGCTGACGCCCGTCCTGCTCCGGATCGCGTTCGTCTGCGCCGTCGTGGGGCTGCCCGTCGGGGTGTTCCTGGCCCGGGACGCGTACCGCGGCCTGGGACACACCATCAGTGGCGACTACCTGGTGGTCCGGTCCGGCACGGTCCGGCGCTCGACCGCCGCGCTGGAACGGGCCGGTGTCATCGGCTGGACGGTCAGGCAGACGTACTTCCAGCGGCGGGCCGGGGTGCTGAGCCTCACCGCGACGACGGCCGCCGGAGCGGGCGCGTACACGGCGTACGACACGGATGCGAGCGAGGGCCTCGACTTCGCGTCCGAGGCCGTCCCCGGCCTGCTGGAGCCCTTCCTGGAGCGCACCCCGCCGGCCAGGTGACCGCGACGGTCAGCCGTGCGTCGTGCCGATGACGCAGAACCTGTTGCCCTCGGTGTCGGCGCGCACCACGAAATCCGGGTCGTCCGGGTACAGTTCCCAGTCGACCCGCGCCGCGCCGAGTGCGATCAGCCGGTCCACCTCGGCGTCCTGCTCCGCGGTGTACAGGTCGAGATGGACCCGGGGGATCTCCTGCACCGGCGTACCGCTCCGCCCCAGGGACAGCCCGACACCGTGTCCATCGGCCGGGACCAGCACCACCCAGTCGTCCTGCGAGGGCTCGCGCTCCACATGGCCGAGCGCCGCCTTCCAGAAGGCCGCCGCGCGCCGTACGTCCGAAGCACCCGTCACCACGGTTGCGATACGCATCATGGGCCGAGCCTTTCACGCCGCAGGCCCGGCCGCTCCGAAGAGCGAACCGGGCCTGCGTACAACGGTGCTGACGACCGCTCAGGGAGAGGCCGGCGGATACAGCGCGCGCGGCAGCCGTGAGGCCGCCGCCGCGTCCAGCAGCCACAGAGTGCGGCTGCGTCCGTACGCACCGGCTGCCGGTGCCTGGATCTCCCCGGCGCCCGAGAGCGCGATCTCCGCGGCCTCCGCCTTGTCCTCGCCCGCGGCGAGCAGCCACACCTCGCGTGCCGCCCGGATCGCGGGCAGCGTGAGCGAGATGCGGGTGGGCGGCGGCTTGGGAGCGCCGTGCACACCGACGACGGTGCGCTCGGTCTCCCGTACCGCGGGCAGCTCCGGGAAGAGCGACGCGACATGTGTGTCCGGGCCGACGCCCAGCATCAGCACATCGAACGTCGGCACCGGACCGTGGTCCTCCGGACCGGCCGCCGCGGCCAGTTCACCGGCGTACGCGGCCGCTGCCGCGTCGGCGTCGTTGCCGCAGGGGCCGTCCGAAGCGGGCATCGCGTGCACCCGGGACGGGGTCAGCGGCACCGAGGCCAGCAGGGCCTCGCGGGCCTGCGTGACATTGCGCTCCGGATCGCCCTCCGGCAGGAACCGCTCGTCGCCCCACCACAGGTCGAGCCGCGACCAGTCGATCGCGTCCCTGGCGGGCGCGTCGGCGAGTGCGGCCAGCAGGCCGTTGCCGTTGCGCCCGCCGGTGAGCACCACCGAGGCGTGACCGCGCGCGGCCTGGGCGTCCACGATCTTCGTGATCAGCCGGGCCGCGGCGGCCTGCGCCATCAGCTCCTTGTCGCGGTGCACGACAAGCTGAGGGGCACTCACTTCGCCGCCGCCTTCTTGACCGCGGTCTTCTTCGCGGCGGCAGGGGCGGCAGTGGGGGCGGGCTCGGCCGGCTTCGGCTCCGCCGGTCCGCCGAGCTTCTCCACGCCGAACTTCACCGTCGTCTCGTAGGTGTTGTCCGGGTCCAGGCGCCGCAGCTCCTCGGCGAGGAGCTCGGCGGTGTCCCGCCGCTTGAGCGCCACCGCACGGTCCGGCTGGCCCTGCATCGAGAGCGTGGCCAGCGAACCGTCCGGCCGGTCCAGGACGATGACGCCGTTCTTGGTCTGCATCCGCACGGCCGTCAGACCGGGGCCGCCGGACTGAGTGCGCTCCACCGGAACCTTGAGCCGGTCCGCGAGCCACATGGCGAGCAGCTCGCAGCTCGGGTTCTCCGACTCGCCCTCGACCGTCGCCGAGACGACCTCGACCTGCTGCTGGTCGAGCGCGGCCGCCAGCATCGAGCGCCACGGTGTGATGCGGGTCCAGGACAGATCGGTGTCGCCCGGGGTGTACGACCGGGCGCGCACCGCGAGTTCGTCACCCGGGTTCTCCGCCGAGTACGCATCCGTGATCCGGCGCTGGGCGAGCGCGCCCAGCGGGTCCTTCGCCGGATCGTCGGGGGCGCCCTCGGGCCACCAGACCACGACCGGGGCGTCCGGCAGCAACAGCGGCAGGACCACCGACTGGGCGTGGTTGGCCAGCTCGCCGTGGAGACGCAGGACGACGGTCTCGCCGGTTCCCGCGTCGGAGCCGACCCGCACCTCGGCGTCGAGCCGGGCGTCCCGGCGGCTGCGCGGCGAGCGGCTGACCCGCTTGATCACCGCGATGATCCGCGAGGGGTGTTCGCGCGAGGCGTCGCCGGCCGACTTGAGGGCGTCGTACGCGTTCTCCTCGTCGGTGACGATGACCAGGGTCAGCACCATGCCGATGGCCGGGGTGCCGATGGCACGGCGGGCCGACACCAGCGCCTGGTTGATCTTGCTGGAAGTGGTTTCCGTGAGATCGATCTTCATGGCCGGCGCCAGCTCCGTCCGTCTCGTGCAAGCATCTCGTCCGCCTCGGCCGGGCCCCAGGTGCCCGCCGGGTACTGCGCGGGCTTGCCGTGCTTGTCCCAGTACTCCTCGATCGGGTCGAGGATGTTCCAGGAGAGTTCGACCTCCTGGTGCCGCGGGAAGAGGTTGGCGTCACCGAGCAGCACATCGAGGATGAGCCGCTCGTACGCCTCCGGGCTGGACTCCGTGAAGGACTCGCCGTACGCGAAGTCCATCGTGACGTCCCGGACCTCCATCGAGGTGCCCGGCACCTTGGAGCCGAACCGCACGGTCACGCCCTCGTCCGGCTGGACCCGGATGACCAGGGCGTTGCCGCCCAGCTCCTTGGTGGCGCCGGACTCGAAGGGGAGATACGGGGCGCGCTTGAACACGACCGCGATCTCCGTGACCCGGCGGCCGAGCCGCTTGCCGGTGCGGAGGTAGAACGGCACGCCCGCCCAGCGGCGGTTGTTGATCGTCAGCTTGATCGCGGCGTAGGTGTCGGTCTTCGACTTGGGGTCGATGCCGTCCTCTTCGAGATAGCCGGGGACTTCCTCGCCGCCCTGCCAGGCGTGCGCGTACTGACCGCGCACGGTGTGCTTGCCGAGGTCCTCCGGCAGCTCCACCGCCGTGAGCACCTTGAGCTTCTCGGCGACCAGGGCCTTCGGGTGGAAGGAGCCGGGCTCCTCCATCGCGGTCAGCGCCAGCAGCTGGAGCAGGTGGTTCTGGATGACGTCACGAGCGGCGCCGATGCCGTCGTAGTAGCCGGCCCGGCCGCCGATGCCGATGTCCTCGGCCATCGTGATCTGGACGTGGTCGACGTAACTCCGGTTCCAGATCGGCTCGAACATCGTGTTGGCGAACCGCAGCGCCAGGATGTTCTGGACCGTCTCCTTGCCCAGGTAGTGGTCGATCCGGAAGACCTCGTTGGGCGGGAAGACGTCGTGCACGATCTGGTTGAGCTCCTGCGCGCTCTTCAGGTCGTGGCCGAAGGGCTTCTCGATGACGGCACGCCGCCAGGAGCCCTCCTTCTGGTCGGCGAGCCCGTGCTTCTTGAGCTGCTGGACGACCTTGGGGAAGAACTTCGGCGGCACGGACAGGTAGAAGGCGAAGTTGCCTCCCGTGCCCTGTTCCTTGTCGAGCTCCTGGATCGTGGCCTTCAGTGTCTCGAAGGCCTCGTCGTCGTCGAAGTTGCCCTGGACGAAGCGCATCCCCTGGATGAGCTGCTGCCAGACCTCTTCGCGGAACGGAGTACGGGCGTGCTGCTTGACGGCGTCGTGGACCTCTTGTGCGAAGTCCTCGTCGTGCCACTCGCGGCGCGCGAAACCGATGAGGGAGAAGCCCGGCGGCAGCAGGCCGCGGTTGGCCAGGTCGTAGACGGCGGGCATCAGCTTTTTACGGGACAAATCGCCCGTGACGCCAAAGATCACCAGGCCCGACGGTCCGGCGATGCGCGGGAGCCGTCGGTCCTGGGGGTCACGAAGCGGGTTGGCTCCGGGAACACCAGACAAGGTGGTCAGCCCTCCGAAGGGGCGAGGCGCTTGAGCTCCGCCTCGGTCGAGTTGAGCAGGTCGATCCAGGACGCCTCGAACTTCTCGACGCCCTCGTCCTCAAGGAGCTGGACGACGTCGTCGTAGGAGATCCCGAGCTTCGCTACGGCGTCGAGCTCGGCACGGGCCTGCTCGTAGGTGCCGGCGATGGTGTTGCCCGTGATCTGCCCGTGGTCCGCCGTGGCGTCCAGGGTGGCCTCGGGCATGGTGTTCACCGTGCCGGGGGCGACCAGGTCGTCGACGTACAGGGTGTCCTTGTACGCGGGGTCCTTGACACCGGTCGAGGCCCACAGCGGACGCTGCTTGTTGGCCTGCGCCTTGTCCAGGGCCGCCCAGCGGTCCGACGAGAAGACCTCCTCGAACGCCTGGTAGGCGAGCCGGGCGTTGGCGAGAGCTGCCTTGCCCTTGAGCGCCTTGGCCTCCGGGGTGCCGACCGCGTCGAGCCGCTTGTCGATCTCGGAGTCCACGCGGGACACGAAGAACGAAGCCACCGAGTGGATCTTGGAGAGGTCCAGGCCCGCGGTCTTCGCCTTCTCCAGGCCCGCCAGGTAGGCGTCCATGACCTCGCGGTAGCGCTCCAGCGAGAAGATCAGCGTGACATTGACGCTGATGCCCTTGCCGATGACCTCGGTGATCGCCGGGAGACCGGCCTTCGTCGCCGGGATCTTGATGAGCGTGTTGGGCCGGTCCACCAGCCAGGCCAGCTGCTTGGCCTCGGCGACGGTGGCATCGGTGTGGTGGGCCAGGCGCGGGTCGACCTCGATGGAGACCCGGCCGTCCTGGCCGTCCGTGGCGTCGAAGACAGGACGCAGGATGTCCGCAGCGTCCCGCACATCGGCCGTCGTGATCATGCGGATGGCCTCGTCGACGGTGACCTTGCGGGTGGCGAGGTCGGTGAGCTGCTGCTCGTAACCGTCGCCGTGCGAGATCGCCTTCTGGAAGATCGACGGGTTGGTGGTGACGCCCACGATGTGCTGCTGGTCGATCAGCTCGGCAAGGTTGCCCGAGGTGATCCGCTTGCGCGACAGGTCATCGAGCCAGATCGCCACGCCCTCGTCGGAGAGGCGCTTGAGTGCGTCTGTCATGAGAATTGCATCTCCTACTAGTCGTATAACGGCGTCAGCGTGCGGCGGCGGCGAGAGATTCCCGCGCGGCGGCGGCGACGTGCTCGCCCGTGAAACCGAACTCGCGGAAGAGGACCTTGGCGTCGGCCGAGGCACCGAAGTGCTCCAGCGAGACGATCCGGCCGGCGTCTCCGACGTACCGGTGCCAGGTCAGACCGATACCGGCCTCGACCGCGACCCGGGCCTTCACGGACGGCGGCAGAACACTGTCCTTGTAAGCCTGGTCCTGCTCCTCGAACCACTCGACCGACGGCATCGAGACCACACGGGTCGGGATACCGGCGGCCTGCAGCTCCTCGCGCGCCTCGACGGCGAGGTGCACCTCGGAGCCCGTACCGATCAGGAGGACCTTGGGCGGCGTGTTCTGACCTTCGGGCCCTTCGGCCTCGAAGAGCACGTAGCCGCCCTTGGCCGCGTCCTCGTTCGCCTCGTAGGTCGGCACGCCCTGGCGGGTCAGCGCCAGACCGTGCGGGGCTCCCTCGCCGAACACCTTGGTGTAGCGGCGCAGGATCTCGCGCCAGGCGATGGATGTCTCGTTGGCATCGGCCGGGCGGACGATGTTCAGACCCGGGATGGCGCGCAGCGAGGCCAGGTGCTCCACCGGCTGGTGGGTCGGGCCGTCCTCGCCGAGACCGATCGAGTCGTGCGTCCACACATACGTCACCGGCAGGTGCATCAGCGCGGACAGGCGCACGGCGTTGCGCATGTAGTCGGAGAAGACCAGGAAGGTGCCGCCGTAGATGCGGGTGTTGCCGTGCAGCGCGATGCCGTTCATGGCCGCGGCCATGGCGTGCTCGCGGATACCGAAGTGGATCGTGCGGCCGTACGGGTCCGCGCCGGGCAGCGGGTTGCCCGTCGGGAGGAACGACGACCTCTTGTCGATCGTGGTGTTGTTCGAGCCCGCGAGGTCGGCGGAGCCGCCCCAGAGCTCGGGGACGACCTCGCCGAGCTGCTGGAGCACCTTGCCGGAGGCGGCGCGGGTGGCGACGCTCTTGCCCGGCTCGAAGACCGGAAGCTTGTCCTCCCAGCCCGCGGGCAGCTCGCCCGCGGAGATCCGGTCGAACTCGGCGGCGCGCTCCGGGTTGGCGGTGCGCCAGGCGGCGAGCGCCTTCTCCCACTCGGCCTTGGCCTCGCGGCCGCGGTCCAGCGCCTCGCGGGTGTGGGAGATGACCTCGTCGGAGACCTCGAAGGACTTCTCCGGGTCGAAGCCGAGGACCTTCTTCGTCGCGGCGACCTCTTCGTCACCGAGCGCGGATCCGTGCGAGGCCTCGGTGTTCTGGGCGTTCGGGGCGGGCCAGGCGATGATCGAGCGGGCCGCGATGAACGACGGGCGCCCGGTCTCGGCCTTGGCGGCCTGCAGCGCCTTGTACAGACCCGCCGGGTCCAGGTCGCCGCTGGGCAGCTGGTCGACGCGCTGGACGTGCCAGCCGTACGCCTCGTACCGCTTCAGGGTGTCCTCGGAGACCGCGGTCTCCGTGTCGCCCTCGATGGAGATGTGGTTGTCGTCCCACAGCAGGACCAGGTTGCCGAGCTTCTGGTGCCCGGCCAGCGAGGATGCCTCCGCGGAGATGCCCTCCTGGAGGCAGCCGTCGCCGGCGACGACCCAGACCATGTGGTCGAACGGGGAGGTGCCGGGGGCCGCCTCCGGGTCGAACAGGCCGCGCTCGTAGCGGGCGGCCATCGCCATGCCCACCGCGTTGGCGACGCCCTGGCCGAGCGGGCCCGTGGTCGTCTCGACGCCGGTGGTGTGGCCGTACTCCGGGTGACCGGGGGTCTTCGAGCCCCAGGTACGGAAAGCCTTGAGGTCATCGAGCTCCAGGCCGTAGCCGGCCAGGTAGAGCTGGATGTAGAGGGTCAGGCTGCTGTGACCCGCGGAGAGCACGAACCGGTCGCGACCGGTCCACTCCGCGTCGGCGGGGTCGTGCCGCATCACCTTCTGGAAGAGGGTGTACGCGGCGGGAGCCAGGCTCATCGCCGTGCCCGGGTGGCCGTTTCCGACCTTCTGTACGGCGTCGGCGGCAAGGACGCGGACAGTGTCCACGGCCCGCTGGTCCAATTCGGTCCACTGGAGGTCTGTGGTGGTCGGCTTGGTGCTCACCCTGAGTCAGGGCTCCTCTCCACTGTTGTAAACCGGTGACTGGTTACCGCACCGGGCGTTGTCGAGCCTACCCCCGTCGGAACGCGCATTTTCCGGCTGCTTTCCAGGGTGCAGGCGGTCCGCGGAGTTCGCCTCCCGTATGAGCGCAACGGCTCACTTATGCGCTACTCCGATGAGCGTGCCCCCTTACTTATGGGCCCTCCGATGAGCATCTCCTTCTACTCCTGCGCCCTCCGATGAGCGCGCCCTCCTACTTCTGCGCCACTTCGGTGAGCGAGGTCCCTTGTGCGCCACTCCGATGAGCGTGTCCCCTTACTTCTGCTTACTTCTGCGCCACTTCAACACGACCCCACCCCCGCGAAGGGCGGCCTGTCCCCAACGTCTACAGTGGTCTGGTTCGCGCAAGTCTTTACTGGGCCTTCACGCCCGGAGCTTGCTGGGATTTCTCTGTCAGGGGTGTGCGTGACGGCCGTCGAGTCCCGACCCGCAGGGGTCGCCTTGACTCCCAGCCCAAGGGGCCATCGCCCGTTCGGGGCCCGTGTCAAGGCATTCGTCGCACTGACCAAGCCTCGGATCATCGAGCTGTTGCTGATCACCACTGTTCCGGTGATGTTCCTGGCCGCTCAGGGTGTACCCGATCTGTGGCTCGTTCTCACTACCACCATCGGCGGATACCTCTCCGCGGGCGGTGCCAACGCGCTGAACATGTACATCGACCGCGACATCGACGCGTTGATGGACCGTACGTCGCAGCGTCCGCTGGTCACCGGAATGGTGAGCCCGCGCGAGTGCCTGGCCTTCGGTATCGCCCTCGCGGTGATCTCCACGGTCTGGTTCGGACTGCTGGTCAACTGGCTGTCGGCGGCGCTGTCGCTCGGTGCGCTGCTCTTCTACGTCGTCGTCTACACGATGCTGCTGAAGCGCCGCACCTCGCAGAACATCGTCTGGGGTGGCATCGCGGGCTGCATGCCGGTCCTCATCGGCTGGTCCGCCGTGACCGACTCGATGTCCTGGGCCGCGGTCATCCTCTTCGCCGTCATCTTCTTCTGGACGCCGCCGCACTACTGGCCGCTGTCGATGAAGGTGAAGGACGACTACGCCCGGGTCGGCGTCCCGATGCTCCCGGTCATTGCCTCCAACCGGGTGGTGGCCCGCCAGATCGTCATCTACAGCTGGGTGATGGTGGCGGTCTCGCTGCTGCTCACCCCGCTCGGCTACACCGGCTGGTTCTACACGGCGGTGGCGCTGCTGACCGGCGGGTTCTGGCTCTGGGAGGCGCACGGTCTGCAGAACCGGGCGAGGGCCGGGGTGTCCGGGGCCAAGCTCAAGGAGATGCGGCTGTTCCACTGGTCGATCACCTATGTCTCGCTGCTCTTCGTCGCCGTGGCGGTCGACCCCTTCCTGAGGTAGTCCCGCTCCCTCGATTCCCGCCGACGGGCGGGGTGCGTGGTCCATGCCACGTGCCCCGCCCGTCGCACGTTGATCTACCCGTCGGTAGCATCTTGAGCATGGCAGAGACGGCAGAGACCCAGGTGGAGAGCGGCAAGCAGGCGGCCCGCGCGGAGCGCAGGGCGGCGAAGCTCGCCAAGCAGATCGGCGCCTTCTCCAAGGCACACGGCGGTGCGGAGGGACAGCTCGCCTACATCGGGCAGATGGGCACCCGCATCGTTCTCGTGGGCGAGGACGGCGGCTGGGGCGATCTGGTCGCCCCGTCGTACGCGATCGCCGAGAGCGCCACTCAGAAGGCCGGGATCACGATGCACGAGTCCTTCGACGGAGAGTTCGCCGCGAAGGTCCACACCGGCCCGTACGAGTGGACCCGGATGGCCGGTATCCAGATCGGCGGCCCGTCCAACAAGGGCTGAGCCCGAGCGGGCGGAACGGACCGAGGCCGGTCGGACAGCTGTCCGACCGGCCCGGGCTGCTGCGCGGCGGGGACACAGTACGGGCGCTGCGGCTGGGGCATCTCACCGCGGGCGCCGCGCTTCGGGTCACCGGTGACCACGGGCCGCTGCCGGACCGCGCCCGGATCGCCGAACTGCTGGACGTGGCGCCGGAGGACTGGGCACGAGGACAGTGACCCGGCCGCGGGCGGGGTAGGCAACGACGGCGCCACCGTCGCCGCCTTGGTACGGCTATCGCTGAGCGACCGGCACACCGACCGGCACACCGACCGGCGCGTGCCGCCGGCCTGCTTCAGCGACAACCATCTGTGGCTGCTGCCGGGCGAGCAGCGCGAGATCGAGGCCGAATGGAGTCACGACACCGAGGGCCGGGCCCGTCCCGGGCTCGTGGTGGAGGGATGCGACGTGTCGAGCTCGGTCACCGGGTAGCGACCGCCCGCCGGTCCACGGGCAGGTCGGGCTGCCGTGGACCCGGCTTCGAACGCCGGGGTCACAGCCCAGGGCTCAGCCCGCCGCGGCGGGCTCCGGCTGCTCGGCAGCGGCAGCGGCACCGGGCACCGCGGCGACGGCCATCGGCCGCTCACGCAACGACAGCAGCACCCGCACGACCGCGATCCACACCAGGCACGAGCCGAACATGTGCAGGCCGACGAGGATCTCCGGGGTGTCCGTGAAGTACTGGACGTAACCGATCACGCCCTGCCCCAGCAGCACCAGGAAGAGATCACGGGTGCGGTGCAGCGGACCGACCGGCGCGTCCACGGCCTTCAGCACGAACCAGAGAGCGACGGTCAGCGCCACCACGGCCCAGGCCAGATCGGCGTGCAGCTGCGTGATCATCTTCCAGTCGATCGGAATGCGGTGGACGTCGCTGGAGTCACCCGCGTGCCGTCCGGCGCCCGTGACGACCGTGCCGACCGCGATCAGCAGCCCCGCCACGACCGCGAGCAGCCAGGTCAGCTGGGACACCGCCTTGCCCACCAGCGGCCGGGGCGCCGCGTCGCCCTCACGTACCCGCTGCCAGGTCACCATCGCGACGCTGAGCAGCGCCGTGGAGAGCAGGAAGTGCGCGGCGACGGTGTACGGGTTGAGGCCGACCAGCACCACGATGCCGCCGAGCACCGCGTTGCCCATGACCACCCAGAACTGCACCCAGCCGAGCCGGGTGAGGCTGTGCCGCCAGGGCTTCGCGGACCGGGCTGCGATGATCGCCCACCCGACTGCCGCGCAAAGGACGTACGTCAGCATCCGGTTGCCGAACTCGATGGCGCCGTGGAAGCCCATCTCGCTCGTCGCCGTCAGGCTCTCGTCGGTGCACTTGGGCCAGGTCGGGCAGCCGAGGCCGGAGCCGGTCAGCCGTACCGCGCCGCCGGTCACGACGATGAGTACGGCCATGACGACGGCCGACATGGCCGCACGGCGGACCGTGCGGGGCGACGGAGTCCATCGCTCGGCGATGTAGAGGAGCGGGTTCCGCGCGGCTTGAGCGACTTCGGCTCGGGTCAGCTTGGGCACGCGCACCATCGTAGGCGGAAGCTTGTGCAAGCTTTCACGAGGGGGGACGAGTCACCCCGAAACGTCGACGGAGCGCGTCCGCCGGCTCACTCCCAGCGGAAGAACTTCGCCGCCGCGCCCAGCCCGAGCACCGCCCACACCACGAGGATGCCGAGATCGCTCCACGGCATCGACGCGCCGTGCTGGAGCACATTCCGCAGTCCGTCCGACAGCGCCGCGATCGGCAGCAGCCCCAGCACCGACTGCACCGCGTCCGGGAACCTGTCCAGCGGCACGATCACCCCGCCGCCGACCAACAGCAGCAGAAAGACCAGATTGGCCGCGGCGAGCGTCGCCTCCGCCTTCAGCGTCCCGGCCATCAGCAGCCCGAGTCCGGAGAAGGCCGCGGTGCCGAGCACGAGGAGCATCAGGACGGCGAAGGGGTTGCCGTGCGGTGACCAGCCGAGCGCGAACGCGATCACCGTGAGCAGGACCACCTGAAGCACCTCGGTGACCAGGACCGCAAGCGTCTTGGCGGTCATCAGGGCCCAGCGGGGCAGCGGCGAGGCACCGAGCCGCTTGAGCACCCCGTACCGCCGCTCGAAACCGGTGGCGATGGCCTGGCCCGTGAAGGCCGTGGACATCACGGCGAGCGCGAGAATGCCCGGCGTCAGGAAGTCGACGGACTTGCCCGCCCCCGTGTCCACGATGTCGACCGCGCTGAACAGCACCAGCAGCAGCGTCGGGATGATCACGGTCAGCAGCAGCTGCTCGCCGTTGCGCAGCAGCATGCGCGTCTCGAGCGCGGTCTGCGCGGTGATCATGCGGGACAGCGGGGCGGCGCCCGCCTGCGGGGTGTACGTACCGGCGCTCATGCGCGCAGCTCCTTGCCGGTCAGTTCCAGGAAGACGTCCTCCAGGGTGTGCCGCTCCACGGAGATGCCGGACGGCATCACGCCGTGCTGCGCGCACCAGGAGGTGACGGTGGCCAGCAGCTGCGGGCCGACGTCGCCGGTGATGCGGTACGTGCCGGAAGCGAGCTCGGCCGCTTCCGTGCCGTCGGGCAGTGCCTTCAGGAGGGAGCCGAGGTCGAGACCGGGGCGGCCGGTGAAGCGCAGGGTGTTCTCGGCGCCGCCGCGGCAGAGCGCCTCGGGGCTGCCCTGGGCGATGACCTTGCCCGCGTCGATGACGGCGACGTCGTCGGCGAGCTCCTCGGCCTCGTCCATGAAGTGCGTGGTGAGGACGACCGACACGCCATCGGCCCGCAGTTCCCGTACCAGATCCCAGGTGGAGCGGCGGGCCTGCGGGTCGAGGCCGGCGGTCGGCTCGTCCAGGAAGACCAGTTCGGGACGGCCGACGACGGCCATGGCCAGGGCGAGCCGCTGCTGCTGGCCGCCGGAGAGCCGACGGTAGGTCGTACGACCGCAGCTGCCCAGGCCGAGGCGCTCGATCAGGGCGTCCACATTCAGCGGATCGGCGTGGAGTTTCGCCATGTGGCGGAGCATCTCGTCGGCGCGTGCACCGGAGTAGACGCCGCCCGACTGGAGCATCACGCCGATCCGGGGGCGGAGCTTCGCGGCCTCGGTGACCGGGTCGAGGCCGAGGACCCGTACCGTCCCGTCATCCGGGCGGCGGTAGCCTTCGCAAGTTTCTATGGTGGTGGTCTTGCCGGCGCCGTTGGGGCCGAGGACGGCGGTGACCGCGCCGGTGCGTACACACAGGTCGAGGCCGTCCACCGCGGTCTTGGTGCCGTACCGCTTTACCAGGCCACGGACCTGCACGGCGGACTCGCTCTTCATGGCCGGTAAGTCTAGGCAGGGGCGGAAGTACGCCGTGTCCCGGGGCCGAATTAGGTGACCCTAAGTGATGAACGGCACCGTAGATCGTTCCGGGCCGTGGTTGTCAGGGCTCGATGAATTACGCAACAATGGCGTTGTGAAATACGGCGAGGCCAAGCGGGAGTCACCGCAGGAGGAACTCGCGACCGGAGAGCGCTCGACGCGCAACCGGGTCGCGCGATCCATCCTGGACCACGGCCCGTCCACCGTTGCCGAGCTGGCGAAGCGCCTCGGCCTCACCCAGGCCGCGGTCCGCCGCCACCTCGACGCCCTCGTCTCCGACGGTGTCGTCGAAGCCCGCGAACAGCGGGTGTACGGGGCGCGGAGCCGTGGCCGTCCGGCCAAGGCGTTCGCCCTCACCGACTGCGGGCGCGACGCCTTCGACCAGTCCTACGACAAGCTCGCCGCGGACGCGCTGCGCTGGATCGCCGAGACCTCGGGCGACGAAGCGGTCGTCGCTTTCGCCCGGGCCAGGATCGCGGCCCAGTCCGAGGCGTACCGCACGGCGATCGAGGCCGCGGATCCCCAGGCACGCACCGAGGCGCTGGCCAAGGCCTTGTCCGCCGACGGGTACGCTGCTACGGCGCGTAGCGCGCCCGGCCCGCAGCGGGGCGAGCAGCTGTGCCAGCACCACTGCCCGGTCGCTCATGTCGCCGAGCAGTATCCGCAGCTGTGCGAGGCGGAGACGGAGTTCTTCTCCAGCCTCCTCGGGACGCATGTGCAGCGTCTGGCCACCATCGCCCACGGCGACGGTGTGTGTACGACGTACATTCCGCGCAGCGGCCACTCAGCACCACAGACCACCAATTCAGCATCTGCAAGCACGGCCGGGAGGAACCCCGCATGACGCTCCCTACGGAGACTGCCCACCCTGAGCTCGAGGGTCTGGGCACGTACGAATTCGGCTGGGCCGACTCCGACGCGGCAGGCGCCGCAGCCAAGCGCGGGCTCTCCGAGGATGTCGTCCGCGACATCTCGGCGAAGAAGAACGAGCCCGAGTGGATGCTGAAGCTGCGCCTCAAGGGCCTCAGGCTGTTCGACAAGAAGCCCATGCCGAACTGGGGCTCCGACCTGTCGGGCATCGACTTCGACAACATCAAGTACTTCGTGCGGTCCACGGAGAAGCAGGCGGAGTCCTGGGAGGACCTGCCCGAGGACATCAAGAACACCTACGACAAGCTCGGTATCCCGGAGGCGGAGAAGCAGCGCCTGGTCGCCGGTGTCGCCGCGCAGTACGAGTCCGAGGTCGTCTACCACCAGATCCGTGAGGACCTGGAGGAGCAGGGCGTCATCTTCCTCGACACCGACACCGCGCTGAAGGAGCACCCGGAGCTCTTCAAGGAGTACTTCGGCACCGTCATCCCGGTCGGCGACAACAAGTTCGCCTCGCTGAACTCGGCCGTGTGGTCCGGTGGCTCGTTCATCTACGTGCCCAAGGGTGTCCGCGTCGACATCCCACTGCAGGCCTACTTCCGTATCAACACGGAGAACATGGGCCAGTTCGAGCGGACGCTGATCATCGTCGACGAGGACGCCTACGTCCACTACGTCGAGGGCTGCACCGCGCCGATCTACTCCTCCGACTCGCTGCACTCCGCGGTCGTCGAGATCATCGTGAAGAAGGGCGGCCGCTGCCGCTACACGACGATCCAGAACTGGTCGAACAACGTCTACAACCTGGTCACCAAGCGCGCCGTGGCCTACGAGGGCGCGACCATGGAGTGGGTCGACGGCAACATCGGCTCCAAGGTCACCATGAAGTATCCGGCCGTGTACCTGATGGGCGAGCACGCCAAGGGCGAGACCCTGTCCATCGCCTTCGCGGGCGAGGGCCAGCACCAGGACGCCGGCGCCAAGATGGTCCACATGGCGCCGAACACCTCCTCCAACATCGTCTCCAAGTCGGTGGCGCGAGGCGGCGGCCGTACCTCCTACCGTGGACTGATCGAGATCGGCGAGGGCGCGCCGGGCGCGAAGTCCAACGTCCTCTGTGACGCGCTGCTGGTCGACACGATCTCGCGCTCCGACACCTACCCGTACGTCGACGTCCGCGAGGACGACGTATCGATGGGGCACGAGGCGACCGTCTCCAAGGTCTCCGAGGACCAGCTCTTCTACCTGATGAGCCGTGGTCTGACGGAGTTCGAGGCGATGGCGATGATCGTGCGCGGCTTCGTCGAGCCGATCGCGAAGGAGCTGCCGATGGAGTACGCCCTCGAGCTCAACCGGCTGATCGAGCTGCAGATGGAGGGTTCGGTCGGCTAGCACAGTCCGACGACCGAATCCCCCGACTTTTGACAGAGAAAGCGAGCACTACGACAGCCATGGCTGAGGCTCAGAACATTCCGGCGGGGTCCACCACCACCGGGTCCATCGCGGTGGCCGCCGAGTCGACCGTCGCCACGCGCATGAGCGCGCCCCCGTCCTTCGACGTCGCGGACTTCCCGGTCCCGCACGGCCGCGAGGAGGAGTGGCGGTTCACGCCGCTGGAGCGGCTGCGCGGGCTGCACGACGGCACGGCCGTCGCCACCGGTGGCGGTGTGAAGGTCGCGATCGAGGCTCCCGAGGGCGTCACGGTCGAGACCGTCGGCCGCGACGACTCCCGGCTCGGGAAGGCCGGCACCCCGGTGGACCGCGTCGCCGCCCAGGCGTACACGTCCTTCGAGCAGGCGTCCGTCGTCACGGTCGCCAAGGAGGCCGTGCTCACCGAGCCGATCCGCATCGCGGTGCACGGCGAGGGCGGCGTGGCCTACGGCCACCAGGTCGTCGAGCTGGGTGCCTTCGCCGAGGCCGTCGTCGTCATCGACCACACCGGTGACGCGGTGCTCGCCGCCAACGTGGACTACGTACTCGGTGACGGCGCGAAGCTCACCGTCGTCTCCGTGCAGGACTGGGACGAGACCGCTGTCCACGTCGGCCAGCACAATGCCCTGGTCGGCCGGGACGCCTCGTTCAAGTCGATCGTCGTCACCTTCGGCGGTGACCTCGTCCGTCTCCACCCGCGCGTCAGCTACGCGGGCACCGGCGGCGAGGCCGAGCTCTTCGGTCTGTACTTCACCGACAAGGGCCAGCACCAGGAGCACCGACTCCTGGTCGACCACAACACTCCGCACTGCAAGTCCAACGCCGCCTACAAGGGCGCGCTCCAGGGCGACGGCGCACACGCGGTGTGGATCGGTGACGTACTCATCCGAGCCAGGGCCGAGGGCACCGACACCTACGAGATGAACCGCAACCTCGTTCTCACGGACGGCGCGCGGGTCGACTCGGTGCCGAACCTGGAGATCGAGACCGGCGAGATCGTCGGCGCCGGTCACGCCTCCGCGACCGGCCGCTTCGACGACGAGCAGCTCTTCTACCTGATGTCACGCGGCATCCCGGCCGAGGAGGCCCGTCGGCTCGTCGTGCGCGGCTTCTTCGCGGAGCTCGTCCAGCAGATCGGTCTGCCGGACGTAGAGGCGCGGCTGCTCGACAAGATCGAGACCGAGCTGAAGGCTTCCGTCTGATGGCCTTCGTCAAAGCCTGTGCGCTGAGTGAGCTGGAGGACGACACCCCGAAGCGGGTGGAGCTCGACGGCATCCCCGTGTCCGTCGTCCGTACCGAGGGCGAGGTGTTCGCGATCAACGACATCTGCTCGCACGCGAACGTCTCACTGTCCGAGGGAGAGGTCGAGGACTGCATGATCGAGTGCTGGCTGCACGGCTCCAGCTTCGACCTCCGCACCGGCAAGCCGTCCGGCCTTCCCGCGACGCGCCCCGTCCCCGTATACCCCGTCAAGATCGAAGGGGACGATGTGCTCGTCTCCGTCACCCAGGAGTCCTGAGTCACCCATGGCAACGCTTGAAATCCGCGACCTGCACGTCTCCGTCGAGGCCGACAACGCCACGAAGGAGATCCTCAAGGGCGTCGACCTGACCGTGAAGCAGGGCGAGACCCACGCCATCATGGGCCCCAACGGGTCCGGCAAGTCCACCCTCGCGTACTCCCTCGCAGGTCACCCCAAGTACACGATCACCAGCGGTTCGGTGACCCTGGACGGCGAGGACGTCCTGGAGATGACCGTCGACGAGCGCGCCCGCGCCGGTCTGTTCCTCGCGATGCAGTACCCGGTCGAGATCCCCGGTGTCTCGGTCTCCAACTTCCTGCGTACCTCCGCCTCCGCCGTCCGCGGCGAGGCGCCCAAGCTGCGTACCTGGGTGAAGGAGGTCAAGGAGACGATGTCCCAGCTCCAGATGGACCCGGCGTTCGCCGAGCGTAACGTCAACGAGGGCTTCTCCGGCGGTGAGAAGAAGCGCCACGAGATCCTTCAGCTGGAGCTCCTCAAGCCGAAGGTCGCGATCCTCGACGAGACCGACTCCGGTCTGGACGTCGACGCCCTGCGCGTCGTCTCCGAGGGTGTCAACCGGGTCCGCGAGTCCGGCGAGGTCGGCACCCTGCTGATCACGCACTACACGCGGATCCTCCGCTACATCAAGCCCGACTTCGTGCACGTCTTCGCCAACGGCCGCATTGCCGAGTCCGGCGGCGCCGAGCTCGCCGACAAGCTGGAGAACGAGGGCTACGAGGCATATGTGAAGGGTGGCGCTTCCGCGTGACACAGCTGCCGGGCCTCCTCGACACCGAGGCGATCCGCAAGGACTTCCCCCTGCTGGATCGTACGGTCCACGACGGGAAGAGGATCGTTTACCTGGACAGTGCGGCGACCTCGCAGAAGCCGCGCCAGGTGCTCGACGCCCTCAACGAGTACTACGAGCGGCACAACGCCAATGTGCACCGCGGTGTGTACACGATCGCGGAGGAGGCCACGGCGCTGTACGAAGGCGCCCGTGACAAGGTCGCCGCGTTCATCAACGCGCCCAGCCGCAACGAGGTGATCTTCACCAAGAACGCCTCCGAGTCGCTCAACCTCGTGGCCAACATGCTCGGCTGGGCCGATGAGCCCTACCGGGTGGACCACGACACCGAGATCGTCACCACGGAGATGGAGCACCACTCCAACATCGTGCCGTGGCAGCTGCTCTCGCAGCGCACCGGCGCGAAGCTGAAGTGGTTCGGCATCACCGACGACGGCCGCCTCGACCTGTCCAACATCGACGAGATCATCACGGAGAAGACGAAGATCGTCTCCTTCACCCTGGTCTCGAACATCATGGGCACGATCAACCCGGTCGAGAAGATCATCCGCCGTGCCCAGCAGGTCGGCGCGCTGGTCTGCATCGACGCCTCGCAGGCCGCCCCGCACATGGTGCTCGACGTGCAGGCGCTGCAGGCGGACTTCGTGGCCTTCACCGGTCACAAGATGGTCGGCCCGACCGGCATCGGCGTGCTCTGGGGACGGCAGGAGCTCCTGGAGGACCTACCGCCGTTCCTCGGTGGCGGCGAGATGATCGAGACCGTGTCGATGCACTCGTCGACGTACGCCCCCGCGCCGCACAAGTTCGAGGCCGGTACGCCCCCGATCGCCCAGGCCGTCGGCCTCGGCGCGGCCGTGGACTACCTCTCGGCGATCGGCATGGAGAAGATCTACCGGCACGAGCACGCGATCACCGAGTACGCGGTGAAGCGGCTCCTGGAGGTCCCGGACCTCAGGATCATCGGTCCTGCGACGGCCGAGGACCGCGGCGCCACGATCTCCTTCACGCTCGGCGACATCCACCCCCACGACGTGGGCCAGGTGCTCGACGAGCAGGGCATCGCGGTCCGGGTCGGACACCACTGCGCACGGCCGGTCTGCCTGCGGTACGGAATTCCTGCGACGACGCGAGCGTCCTTCTATCTGTACTCCACGCCCGCCGAGGTCGACGCCCTGGTGGACGGTCTGGAACACGTACGGAACTTTTTCGGTTAATTGGCAGAGCGGCTGAGGGTTGACTGGTGAAGCTTGATTCCATGTACCAGGAAGTGATCCTGGACCACTACAAGCACCCCCACGGGCGCGGCCTGCGGGACGGCGACGCCGAGGTGCACCACGTCAACCCGACGTGCGGCGACGAGATCACTCTCCGGGTGAAGTACGACGGCGAGACCATCGTCGATGTGTCGTACGAGGGTCAGGGCTGCTCCATCAGCCAGGCCAGCGCATCCGTGCTGAACGACCTGTTGGTCGGCAAGGAGCTGGGCGAGGCGCAGAAGATCCAGGAGACCTTCCTGGAACTGATGCAGTCGAAGGGCCAGCTGGAGCCGGACGACGCGATGGAGGAGGTGCTGGAGGACGCGGTCGCGTTCGCCGGTGTCTCGAAGTACCCGGCCCGGGTCAAGTGCGCGCTACTGAGCTGGATGGCGTGGAAGGACGCGACGGCGAAAGCGCTGTCCGAAGGGAAGACGGCATGAGCGAGAACACGGTGACACCCGACGAGGGCCTGACGACCAAGCCGGCCTCCGAGGAGGAGGTCCGCGAGGCCCTGTACGACGTCGTCGACCCCGAGCTGGGCATCGACGTCGTCAACCTGGGCCTGATCTACGGCATCCATATCGATGACGCCAACATCGCCACCCTCGACATGACCCTGACGTCCGCGGCCTGCCCGCTGACCGATGTCATCGAGGACCAGGCGAAGTCCGCGACCGACGGCATCGTCAGCGAGCTGCGGATCAACTGGGTCTGGATGCCGCCGTGGGGCCCGGACAAGATCACGGACGACGGGCGCGAGCAGCTGCGCGCGCTCGGCTTCAACGTCTGATTCGTCTGCACCGCCGAACGGCCCCCGGCTTCTGTCGGGGGCCGTTCGGCGTTGTTCGTCTGCTGTACGCATGATGTGTCTTTGCCGTTGGTGCGGGAGACGCAACCTGCTCCTCGACATCACGCCGACGAGAGGCACGCTGTGCTGCATCAGCTTTCGCTCCAGAACCGCCGGGCGGCCGCCGCCGCCGGCGGTGTTCTCGTGCTGGCCGCTTTTGGGGTCAACACCCCCGCGCACGCTGCGAGTTACGGAACGCCGACAATCGGGCTCTCGGTCTCCTACCTCTCCGGTGCCGTCGGTGCGACCGGTGATCCCGTGGTCACCGTCAGCGTCGCGCAGAGCGGCGCCGATGTCACCGCGCTCGGTGTGGCGGCGTCCGCCAGCTCCAAGTCGTCCGTCGCCGGAACCGGTGATGTGACCGTGACGGGGACCGGCGCCACCCGGCAGCTCACGGTCGCCGCGCACGCGCGCGGCTACACGGACCTCACGATCAAGGTCACCGGGCTCGGCGGCAAGACCGCCACCAGGACGCTGCACTACGCAGCGTCCGCCGCCGTGCAGAACTCCGCGGACACGCGCTACCTCACCGGGTCCTCGGACGCCTCGGCCGCCGTCGATGTCGGCGGCGGGTACGCGGTCGTGGCCGACGACGAGTCCAACACGCTTCGGCTGTACAGCCGTTCGGCATCCGGTGCGCCCATGCGGAGCTGGGACGTCGGCTCGGCGCTCGGGGCGGACAAGGAGATCGACATCGAGGGCGCGGCCCGGGTCGGGAACACCATCTACTGGACCGGTTCGCTCGGCAACAACAAGAACGGCGAGTACAAGTCCGACCGCAACACCGTCTTCACCACGACGGTGACCGGGTCGGGCTCCGCCACCCGGCTGACGGTCGGCGGCTCGTACAAGAAGCTCCGGGACGACCTCGTCGCCTGGGACAAGGCGCACGGCAACCGGTACGGCTTCGCCGCGGGTACGGCGGACGGTGAAGCACCCAAGCAGATCGACGGGTTCAACATCGAGGGCCTGGAGTTCGCGCCCGGCTCGACGACCACCGCGTACCTCGGCTTCCGGGCGCCTCTCGTGCCGCCGAAGGAAGGGGGCAAGGCCCTGATCGTGCCTGTCACCAACTTCGACCAGGTGGCCGGCAGCGGGGCGAAGGCGGTCATCGGTACGCCGATCGAGCTGGACCTAGGCGGGCTCAGCATCCGGGACATCCGCAAGAACGCCGCCGATCAGTATCTGATCGTGGCCGGTTCCTGGGCGGCCGACGACAACTCCGACCCGTACGCCCTCTACACATGGGACGGTGTCGCCGCACACGCGCCGGTCAAGCGGGCCGATCTGCCGACCACCGACCCGGGCGGCTGGGAGGCCGTCGTCGACGTTCCGGACCTGACGGTTCCGGGCGCCCGGGCGCAGCTGATCACGGACGCGGGATCGGCCGATCTGTACGGGGACGGCACGGAGGCGAAGGACCTCGACCACGCCGAGTGGAAGAAGTCCCGGGCCGTCTGGTTCACCGTCGGCGGCTGACGCAACGGGTGGCTTCGCGAATTGATGTGGCGAACGGCCATGCCCGCCAGGCAGACTGGCGGGCATGGCCGTTTCCTTTTACAGCATCGTCGTCGACACCCACGATCTTCCGTCGCTCGCCCGCTTCTGGTGCCAAGTGCTCGACTGGAAGGTGCTCTTCGAGGCCGACGACGAAATCGTCATCGGCGCCGACAAGTCCGCGGTTCCCGGTATCACCTTCGTCCCCGTGCCGGAGAAGAAGACGGTCAAGAACCGGCTGCACATCGACCTCGCCCCCGATGACCAGGCCGTCGAGGTCGAGCGCATCATCGGGCTCGGGGCACGCCGGGTCGAGATCGGGCAGGGCGCGGATGTGAGCTGGGTGCTGCTGGCGGATCCCGAGGGGAACGAGTTCTGTGTGCTCACCCCGAAGAACTCGCTCATCGACTGAGGGGCCCTAAGGGCCGTACTGCGGCGGTACGGCCGCCGCCTCGGCGAGGACCGGGCCCAGGTTCTCCGTACGCATGCGCCGGTCGACGTAGAGGAGTCCGGTCACCAGCTGCGGGAACGTTGCCGAGACGAGCTGACCGATCAGCTGTCCCAGCAAGATGATCACCACATAGCCGCTCATGGCGAGGGCGATCGCCGCGGGGTTCGGGTCGTCGGCCAGGGTCGAGCCGCCGATGACGCCGGAGAACATGCCGAGGAACGAGAACGGGATCTGGATGAAGTAGTTCGCCACGGCCGCCATGCCGAAGGCCAGCAGGCTGATCCCGAAGATCCGCCACCAGTCGCCGCGCACCAGCTGCGACGAGCGGCGCAGTGCTGCCACAGGGCGCTGCCCCTCGAAGACCACGGCCGAGGGGGCCAGGCTGAATTTCACCCAGAGCCAGGCTGCCAGAGGCGCGGTGGCCAGGGCGCCCAGGAAGCCGAGCGAGGCCCACACCGCGGCGCCGGGCCCGTCCGTCAGTGCGATCGCGCCGATCATGAGGGCGAGGAAGCCGATCATCGCCAGCACCACCGGGATCACCACGATCAGGGCCGTCAGGATCACCGTTCCGATCAACGCCGGGATGCGGGCCCAGGCCCGGCGCCAGATGACGGAGAAGGTCGTCGGCCTGCCCAGTACGGCCTCCTGCAGGACTGCGGGAACGGCCGCGTACATCATGGCTGTGCTGATCGTGAGTGCGACCATGGCGACCAGCCAGAAGGCGCCGAAGGCGATCAGTACCGGTGCGAGGTCCTTCGGCGACGGCTCCTGCTCGGCGCTGAGCGAGATGACCCGGTGCAGATGGGCACTGACCGTGGAGTACGCGATCAGGGCCGCCGCCCCCGCGACGACCAGCGCCCCGCCGTACACGGCCGCACCGATGCCGAACAGCTGCTTCCAGTAGCGCCCCATCGTGCTGAAGGCGCCGCCGAGTATGTCCCCGAGCTTCAGGGGTGCCAGCGGTATCACTCCGGGCTTCGGCGGCGGCATCCAGCCGCCCCATCCCGGTGGCCCTCCGTACGGTGCTCCGCCGTACGGTGCTCCGCCGTACGGTGCTCCGCCGTACGGCGGACCGCCGCCCCACCCTGCGTCCTGCGCCACTGCTGCTCCGTTGTGTTGTCGTCCTGTGTGCTGGTCGGGACACCGTAGCGTCCCGGATGGCGCAAAGCTGCCGTACCATCGCGCGAGCAGCGATGCGTACACTCGTACACATGGGATATGGACTGCTCGCCGCGGCGATCGCGGCGGAAGTGGCCGGCACGACGGCCATGAAATACAGCGAGGGCTTCACCCGGCTCTGGCCCTCGCTCATCACCGTCGCGGGCTATCTCATAGCCTTCACGCTGCTCGCCCAGACGTTGAAGACGCTGTCGATGGGCACCGCCTATGCCATCTGGGCCGGAATCGGGACCGCCGCGGTCGCCGCCATCGGCATCCTCTTCATGGGGGAGTCCGGCAATCCGGTCAAGCTGGCGGGCATAGTGCTGGTCATCGCCGGAGTGGTGGTGCTGAATCTGGGAGGGGCCCACTGATGACACGCCGTTACGACCCCGAGCGGCGCGGCCGCATCATCGATGCCGCGATCCGGGTGGTCGGCGCCAAGGGTATCGCCGGGCTCAGCCACCGCTCCGTCGCGGCCGAGGCAGATGTGCCGCTCGGCTCGACGACATATCACTTCGCCTCGCTGGACGAGCTGTTGATCGCGGCGCTGCGCCGGTCGAACGAGAACTTCGCCGAGCTCATGCGGGAGTGCGGGGCCCTGACAGACCCGGCTGCCGACCTCGCCGGGGAGCTGGCCGGGCTGCTGGGGGAGTACTTCTCCGGTGGGCGCGGGCGGGCCGAGCTGGAGTACGAGCTGTACCTCGCAGCCCTTCGCAGGCCCGCGTTGCGGCCCGTCGCCGCCGAATGGACCGACGGCACGGCCGAGTTGCTGTCCCGGCGGACCGATCCGGCCACGGCGAGGGCGCTGATCGCGCTCATGGACGGGATCTGTCTGCAGGTGCTGCTCACCGGCGGGGAGTACGACGAGGCGTACGCGCGGGAGATGCTGGGGCGCGTCGCCGGCTGATGGCTCCGCCCTCAAGCCCGACGGCTTCGGTTTCCGGGCCGCTCTGTTCTCGAGCGCCGGGGTGGCCCGGCTTCCGGGCCGCTCCGGCCTCAAGTGCCCCTCACTCGCCGGCCGGGCTTGCCCTTCGGATCGCCGTCAGCGCCGCCTGCACGCTCGCCTCGATGTCCGTGATCGGGTACAACGCCTCGCGGATCGTCCGGTCCCGGTCCACCACGATCGTCAGCCGCTTCAGCCGGCTGGTCCCCGCCGCACGGAACGTCGGCAGTCGCAGCGCCGCCGTCAGCTCCAGTTCCGCGTCGGACAGCAGCGGGAAACGCAGCCGCTCCGCGTCCGCGAACGCCCGCTGCTCGTCCGGGCGTTGGGTGGACACCCCGTGCACGGTCGCGCCCGCCGCCGTGAACTCGGCCAACTGGTCGCGATACGTACAGGATTCGAGGGTGCAGCCGCTCGCCCCCGGGATCTCGGACCAGTCCGGCGGATAGGCGTCCCGGCGGGCGTAGGCGCTGGGGAAGCAGTACAGGACGGTGTACGGGGTGTCGGCGACGGGGTCGCGCAACACGCCGTCGTAGTCCAGCAGTTGCAGCTCGGGCAGGCGCGTGCCCACCAGGGTGTGCACCCGGGCCGCCTCGTTCGATGCCTCCGTGGCCGTCGCCATCATCTCCCCGTCTCCCATCACCCAGGTGTCGCCCCAGTCCTGGAGCGCGATCAGTACGGGCAGCAGTGCGCGTCCACGCCTGGTGAGCCGGTACTCGTACCGGGGCGGCCGGTCCTGGTACGGCTCCCGGGACAGCACTCCCGCGTCGACCAGCAGCCGCAACCGCTCGGTCAGCACCTTGCGGGACACGCCCAGCTCTTCCTGGAGCGCGTCGAAGCGGTGCACCCCGCGCGCCGTGTCCCGCACGATCAGCAGGGTCCACCAGTCACCGACGACATCGAGCGCCTGGGCGATCGCGCAGTCGGCGTCGGCCAGGCTGGTGCGCTGGGGCATGGGCTCCTCCTCCGTCGGTCTCCCGGGGTCGTCTCTTACCTGATTGACCCGCAGGAAAGCATGATGTCATAGTCCGTTCCCAAGAGAAACTCACTGGGGAGGGTGCTGCGAATGAGGTTCTTCGGGATCGTGCGGGACGTACCGCGCACGGTACGGCTGCTGGCCTTCGGTTCCTTTCTCAACGGAGTCGTCAGCTTCACCTTCGTCTATCTCTTCATCTATCTGACCGGCCCGCGCGGACTGACCGTCCCGCAGGCCGGAGTGATCGCGGGTGTCGGCGGCATCGGCCTGGTTGCGGGGAACTTCACCGGCGGCTGGTTCGGCGACCACTACGGCCACCGCCGGATGCTCCTGACCGGCTCGCTGGTGAGCGGGGCGGCGCTCGCCACCCTGCCGGTCCTGCCGGTCGCGGCGATGTACGGCGTGCTGCCGCTCGCACAGTACGCGGCAGGTGTCGTACGCGCAGCCAACGCCGCACTCGTCGCCGTCTCCGTCCCCGAGGGCGGCCGGCGCCAGAGCTTCGCCCTCGTGCGGGCCGGGAGCAACGCGGCGTTCGCCGTCGGCCCGCCGCTCGGGGCGCTGATCGCCGCCCACTTCTCGTACGACTGGCTGTTCGTCGCCGACGGCCTCGGGACGCTGCTCTTCGCCGGATACGCGTCGACGGTGCTTCCGGCGCACGGCACCGCGCACAGCCGGCCGGTGCGTGAGCCCGGTGCACCCGGACTCTGGCGGGAGCTGAGGGCCAGGCCCGCCGTGCTGGTCCTGCTCGCCGCGATCCTCTGCGTCGACCTCGTCTACCGGCAGCAGTACTCGACGCTGCCCGTCTTCCTGTCCGAGCACGGCCACAGCGCCCAGTTCTACGGCTGGCTGCTCTCCGTCAACGGCGGCCTCATCCTGCTGCTGGAACTCCCCGCGGCGCACGCGCTGCGCCGGCGCGCGCCGCTGAGCATCGTGGGCAGCGGGCTGCTGCTCGTGGGGCTGGGATACGCGGTGCTGATCCCGGGGGCCGGGGCGCTGTTCGCCGTCACCATGATGGCGTCACTGACCGCGGGCGAGATCCTCTACAAGACCACCGCGACGGCGTACGTCGCCGATCAGGCTCCCGCCCATGCGCAGGGTCGCTTCCAGAGCCTGTACGCGGGTGCCTCCATCAGCGGCCAGGTGCTGGCGCCGCCGATCGGCGGCGCTCTCTACGCCGCCGCGCCGGGTCTGCTCTGGCCGGCCTGCGCGGTGCTGGCGGGGGGTGCGGGGGCGGCGGTGCTGGCGGTGCGGCGGCTGCGCGGGCCGGTGCGCGAGGAGGCACCCGCACCGGCACCCGAACGGCAGGCGCAGCCCGGCTGACCCTGGTCGTGGGCCCCGGGGGCCGCGCGCGACCACCCGGCGAGACCGGTTGGCTCCGGCGGTGCCTCGCCGGTTAGGTTCGTGTCATGACCGACACGACTCCTGCTCGCACCACCGGCGCCGTCGCCGCCGGCCTCGCCACCATCGCCGGCGACGGTTCCGTTCTCGACACCTGGTTCCCCGCCCCCGAGCTCACCGCAGAGCCCGGCCCGGCCGGAACCGAACGGCTCACCCCCGACCAGGCCGTCAACCTTCTCGGTGAGGGCGCCGCCAAGGCCATCGGTGTGGACGCCCGCCGCGGTGTCGAGATCGTTGCCGTACGTACGGTCATCGCCTCGCTCGACGACAAGCCGCTCGACGCACACGACGCGTACCTGCGCCTGCACCTTCTCTCGCACCGCCTCGTCCAGCCGCACGGTCAGAACCTGGACGGCCTCTTCGGCCTCCTCACCAACGTCGCCTGGACCTCGCTCGGCCCGGTCGCCGTCGACGACGTGGAGAAGGTGCGGCTGAACGCCCGCGCCGAGGGCCTGCACCTCCAGGTCACCTCGGTCGACAAGTTCCCCCGGATGACGGACTACGTCGCGCCGAAGGGCGTCCGGATCGCCGACGCCGACCGGGTCAGGCTCGGCGCGCACCTCGCCTCCGGTACCACCGTCATGCACGAGGGCTTCGTCAACTTCAACGCGGGCACCCTCGGCACGTCGATGGTCGAGGGCCGGATCTCCGCCGGTGTCGTCGTCGGCAATGGCTCCGACATCGGCGGCGGCGCCTCCACCATGGGTACCCTCTCCGGCGGCGGCAAGGAGCGCATCGTCATCGGCGAGCGCTGCCTGATCGGCGCCGAGGCCGGTGTCGGGATCGCACTCGGCGACGAGTGCGTCGTCGAGGCCGGGCTCTACATCACGGCCGGCAGCCGCATCACGCTGCCGGACGGCCAGATCGTCAAGGCCCGTGAGCTGTCCGGCGCCTCGAACATCCTCTTCCGCCGCAACTCGGTCACCGGCGCCGTCGAGGCCCGCCCGAACAACGCGGTCTGGGACGGCCTCAACGAAATCCTGCACAGCCACAACTAGCCCGTAGCGGCGAGGAGTTCCTCGTATGCCCTCCGCAGCCCGTCGGCCGCCTCGCGCCCGGCGGGCTGCAGCGGTTCCCGGACCGGTCCGGCGTCGAGCAGCGCCTTCGCCGTGACCGTGCCGGGCAGTCCGGACGCCATCATCAGTTCGGTGAGCGGGACGGTCAGCCGGTTGAGCCGGGCGGCCCCCGCGGTGTCCCCGGCGTCGAAGGCGTCCAGGACCGCCCTCAGCTGCCGGGGCGCGACATTGGCGACCGTGCTGACATAGCCCGCCGCGCCCACCGCGTACAACGGCAGATTCAGCTCCTCGCAGCCCGAGTAGTACGCCAGCGAGGTCGCGCCGATCACCTTCGTGGAGCCGAGCAGGTCGTACGCGCAGTCCTTCACGGCCACGATGCGCGGGTGCTCCGCGAGCCTCAGCAGGGTCTCCGGCTCGACGCGTGTGCCGGTGCGACCGGGGATGTCGTACAGCATCAGCGGAAGGCCGGTCGCGTCGGCGACGCGACGGAAGTGCGCCTCGACGGCGGCCTGCGGTGGTCGGCTGTAGTAGGGCGTCACCACCAACAGGCCGTCCGCGCCCGCCTGTTCGGCCTGCTGGGCGAGGGCCACGGTGTGCCGGGTGTCCGAGCTGCCGACCCCGGCGACGATCGGCACGCCGTCGCCGACCGCCGCCCTGACCGCCCGCAGCAGTGCGGTCTTCTCGGCGTCGGTCGTGGTCGGGGACTCGCCGGTGGTGCCGCTGAGCACCAGACCGTCGCAGCCGTCGGCGACCAGAGAGGCGGCATGCTTCTGGGCGGCGTCCTGGTCCAACGCGCCGGAAGCGGTGAACGGCGTGATCATCGCGCAGAGCGCGCGGCCGAAGGGGGCTACGGATGCTGTCATCCCTGAAGTGTCGGCCGGCCGAACCGTGAAGGTCCACTTAGTTCTCCTTGGGGTGAAGGGGAAGAAAGGCTCAACAATTCCGGGAGGGGGCTCGGCGCTCTGGCATGATCGAGCGCCTGTGCGGCAGACCGACACGGGGGCGGGGTCATGAGCATGCGGGGACTGAAACGGGCGAGGGCCGGGAGACGGAGGCCGACGGCGGCCGTGCTCATGGCCGGGGCGCTGGGCCTGTCGCTCTCGGGATGCGCCGGATTTCTCGTGCCGGCGGGCGAGGGTGAGCCGGAGCCCACACCGAGCGCCTCGTACGGGGTGCACGCGGACAAGCTGCCGTCACCGTTTCCCGGCATCTCCGCCGCGCTCCCCGACCGGCCGTCGCCTCCGTCGGCGCAGGGGCCCGCCCCCACGCCCACCGCGGGCGTCGGCAGTGCCGACTGCCCGTCCTCCGGGGTGGTCGTCGACATGGGCGAGGTGCAGGCCGCGCTGGGCCACCGGGCCGTCGGCCTCACCCTCACCAACTGCGGCAGCAAGCCGTACCGCGTCGACGGGTATCCGTCCGTCCGGGCCCTGGACGACGCCGGTGACCCGCTGCCGGTCCCAGTGAATCCGGGCTCCTCCTACATGGGGAGCGACCCGGGGCCGAAGGAGGTCATGCTGAAGCCGGGACAGACGATGCGATCGCTCCTCGCCTGGGTCTCCACCCCGACCGGCGGCGACCTCATCGAGGGCGACGCGCTGGAGATCGCACCGGCCCCCGGCCTGGAAGCGCGCACCTTCCCGCTGGAGGGAAGCGACGTACGGCTGCTCGACGAGCTGAACATGACCGCCTGGCGGACCGAACCGCCCCGCTAATAGCCGGCGAAAAGGGAATCGGAGAGCGAGCTTGACCACGACCGAGTGAGGTGCGCCATGGAGAGCACCTCCCCACCGTTCCCGCTGCCGCCCGGAGGCGGCAAGCGGTCATGCCGAGGGCGAACGGCGGCGCTCGACGCTCTTCGGAGCCGGCGAGGTCAGCGGCGCGCCATGTAGAGGGCGAAGGCCTTGTGGAGCACCTTGTTGATCGGGTAGTCCCACTCGCCGATGTATTCGGCTGCCCGGCCGCCGGTGCCGACCTTGAAACGCAGCAGGCCCAGGAGGTGGTTGCTCTCGTCCAGGGTGTCGGTGATGCCGCGCAGGTCGTAGACGGCCGCGCCCCTCTCGTGCGCGTCGCTCATCATGCGCCACTGGATGGCGTTGTTCGGCTGGACCTCGCGCTTGCGGCTGGTCGAGGCGCCGTAGGAGTACCAGACGTGGTTCCCGACGGTCAGCATCGTCGCCGCGGCGAGCGTTTCGCCGTCGTGATGGGCGAGATAGAGCCGCATCCGGTCGGGGTCCTCGGTCCGCAGCGCGGTCCACATGCGCTGGAAGTAGACGAGCGGGCGGGGGACGAAGCGGTCGCGCTCGGCCGTCTCGCGGTACAGCTCGTAGAAGGCCGGAAGGTCCTCGTAGCCTCCCTCGACGACCTTGACGCCCGCCTTCTCCGCCTTCTTGATGTTGCGCCGCCACTGCTGGTTCAGATTGCTCCGGATCTCCTCCAGCGACTGCCCGGCGAACGGTACCTGGAAGACGTACCGGGGCTGTCCGGCACTGAAACCGTCCTCGCCGCCCTCCTCGCCCTGCTGCCAGCCCAGTCGGCGCAGCTGTTCCACGAGCGCGGCGGCCTGCGGCTCGTTCACATCCGCCTCCACGTCGCGCAGCCGTCCGGTGGCCGGGTCGGCGATGGCGTCCTTGACGGTCCCGGCGTCCCAGCGCCGGGCGACCACCGGTGGGCCCATGCGTACCGAGAACGCACCCTGCGCCTTCAGATGCGCCAGCATCGGATCCAGCCACCGGCTCGGACCGGCATCGTGCCAGTCGATGACGGGGCCTTCCGGCAGATAGGCCAGATAGCGTCTCACCCGGGGGATCGGCCGGTAGAGGACGAGCCCGGCACCGACGATCCGTTCCGGGCCGGTGACGTCCCGGCCGAACCAGCCGATGCTCTCCGCGCGCCAGTCGGGCTTCACATCGCCCCACGACGGAACCTGCATATGGCTCACGGCGGGCCGGCTCGCGACGAACGCCAGATGTTCCTCCCGGGTGATCGTCTTGAGGCGCAGCTTCATGCGGTACTCCGTTCGTTGTCCTGTCGGTGGCCTGACGGCGTCAACGGGGAGTGTTGTTGACCTCAAGCGCACTTGACGTACCAGTGTGGTCGGCAGCGGCGCACCACATGGGTGCACCATTCAGGAGGACCCGTCATGAGTGTGCAATTCGAATCCCGTCCCGATCTTGCCCGTAATGACGTCGGACTGGTCAAGGCGAGCACCTGGGATGTCGGCACCCCCGAGCGGCAGCGGCAGACGGTCGAGGCCATTCGCAGGGCGTGGGACAGCCGTGAGTGGCCGCATCCGGGGCTGCTCTCGTACACCGTCCATGTCGGTGAGGACGGGAAGGCGCTGTTCCACTACACCCAGTGGAGTGGGGAGCAGGCGTATCAGGACTTCTTCCGGCACGGCCGGGACGAGCGCAACGCGGACATCGACACCGCCGTGCCGGGCATCCAGCGGCTCGGGCTGCACACCCTTGAGCTGTACCGTTCCGCGCTGCTGCGGGAGGGGGACGGGCGGGAGCCGGGGTGCGTCGTGATCGTCGACGTCGAGTTCGAGGGGGCGGACAAGGCGCGGCAGCGGGACTGGGTGGACACCGTGTTCGAGGCGTTGGAGACCGATCCGGAGCCCGCCCCCGGCGGCATCTCCGGACACTTCCATGTGAGCACCGACGGAACGCGGGTACTCAATTACGCCGAATGGCAGAGCGCGCAGGCCCATGCCGACGCGCTGGCCGGGCCCGGTGACGGGGTCGGGTCGAGGACGCCGCAGTGGGAGCGGGTGCAGTCGTACCCGGGGGTGATCGGCGGAGGCGTGCACCGGTACACGCCCGCGCTCAGCATGACGCCGAGGGCGGGCGCGTAGCGTCGAGGGGGCTACGGGCAAAAGCGGAGCACCTGCGGGTCGTGGTCGCTGTTCCGGTCGGCGGATTCGGCGTTGATGTGCACGCTGTCGTAGTGGAAGTCGTCGATCGACGGGCTGGTCAGGATCTGGTCGAGGACCTGGGTGTTGCCCTGGTAGACGTACGAGTAACGCTCCGGGCGCGGCAGGGGCTTCACCGCCGGGTACAGCACGTCACCGGCCGTCAGCGCCTGTCAAGAGCGGAGGTCTGCGCGCGTCAATCTCTTGTGTGGGCAAGGCGGTTGTCAAGGTTCCCCGGGTGGACGGCCGCTGTCCGTCGTATGAACCGGGTGGCATGGGGCGAAATGCGTCTACGCTTGGGCCGCCTGAACCCGTACGCCCCGTACGTCCCGAGGAGAACCACCTGATGTCCGCAGAGCGCCCCATCCTGCCGCCCGTGCGGCTGCACACCGAGGCCGAGCTGGCACGGGACGCGCTTGCCGCGCCGCTGCTCGCCCGCGCTGTCCGGCTCGCCCGCTGGGCGGGCCCGGAGACCCGGGTCGGCGCCGGTGGCGAGCTCGTCGAGGAACAGCTGCCCGCGGCGGCCGAACACCTCGGCCTCACGGCGGACGAGGACGGTGCGGCGGAGGCGAGCGAGGCGTGGCGGCTCGCGGTCGACACGGGGCTCGTCGACGTCGAGGACCCGGAGGAGGCCGCAGGAGAGGACGCGCAGGGGACCGCCGCCGCCGGTGAGAACCTGGCGCTGATCACGGGCGGTTCACCGCAGGACGTTCTCTCGATCTGGCTCGACGGTCTGGAGGCCGTCCACGCCGACGCCACCGCGCCCGTCTTCGAGGACTTCGCCGATCTCGTCGGCGAGGACGGCTCGATCGACTTCGAATCCCTGGACTGGGACCCTGAGGTCGAGGCGGAATTCCTCGACGGGATCCTCGGCAATCTGTATCTGCTCACCGTCGGCGACGGCGGAGCGGACGCGGCGCCCGTACCGCTGCCCGCGCTCGCCGCGTCGATGATCGTGCCCGACGACATGGGCGAGCCCACCGACGACGTCCTTGAGCAGGTGTCCGAGGCGATGATGCGCCTCGACGACCAGTTCCGGGTCCTCGAACCCATCGGGATCGTCGAATACCGCCCGCTGGACGAGGCGTTGCTGGCCGAGGAGGGCGAGGACGCCACCCCGCCCGCCGACGACGAGGACGTCACCCGGTACGGAATGGTGAAGCTGACCCCGCTGGGCCTGTACGGCATCCGGGCCCGGATGCTGGAGGCCGGAGTGGACGCCCCGGCGATCGGCGACCTCGCGGACAAGGGCGCCGACGCACTCCTCGGCGGCATCGCGTACTACCCCGAGACGGCGGCGCGCGGCGAGGTCGAGCTGTGGCTCACCCGGCGCGGCGCGGACGGCGCCGCGGCCGAACTCCTGGCGGCGGCACGCGGCGCGGACCAGCAGGCACCGCTGCGCCGCCTCCACTGCCAGCAGGCGCTCGCCCTGGTCGGCGCGGAGGCGGAGCCCGCGGTGCGCGCGGTACTGGACGACCCCGAGCTGGGTGGTCTCGCACGGGTCTGGCTCGCGGAGCTGGGCGCGGCGGACGTACCCGCACCGCCGGAGTCGATGATCTTCTGGCTCGCCATCGACACGATCGCGGCCCAGCTGGAGTCCGAGGGCGATCTGGAAGAGCTCCAGGGCCTGGTCGAGGGCCTGGCAGGCCAGCACAGCGGCTTCTTCGACGAGGCGTGGCGTGTGGAACACCCGGCGACGGCGGATGTCCTCGAAGCGATGGGGCGGCTGCACAGCGACAAGAAGAAGGCCAAGGAGGCCCGCAAGGCGGCGTTCAAGGCGCGGTCGCGGACAGGGGCCTGAGACTCAGGCGGTCGCGCCGCCCGCTCGCACGGGCGGCGTGAGCGGGCGGTACGCGGCGGACGGCACGGACCGGGCGCGTCATCCGCTCCGGCCGACCGCATCCGGCCAACTGCACAGGAAGGATGCCCCTCAACGTCGTCCGTAGTTCAACTGGTGTTGGCGCGGGGGCGCGACTGTGGGCGCGCCAACAACCCGCCCAGTTGCTCCAGGAGTACGTGATGCCCTTCACGCGCAGGGAATTCACCAGACAGTCCGCCCTCACCGGTGCCGGCATCGCTCTGACCGGTACGGTCGCCGCGCTGGCCACCGCGCCCGGTGCCCTGGCCGCAGAGGACTCGAAGCACGGCCACGACGGCCACGGCCACGACGACCATGACCACGACCACGGTCACAGCCACGAGCCCGGCTACGGGCCGCTGATCGCCGACCCCGAGGGACTCCTCGCGCTGCCCGCCGGCTTCTCCTACAAGGTCATCACCCACAGCGGTGTCACCAAGCTGGAGTCCGGCGAGTACACCCCCTCCAACCACGACGGCACGGCCACCTTCGAGGGCCCGCGCGGCGTCACCCTGCTCGTCAACAACCACGAGCTGAGCGGCACCCGCGCCGGCTGGGAGCACCCGGTACCGCTGGCCGAGGGCCTCGTCTACGACCCGGTCGCGGCCGGCGGCTGCACCGTCGTGGAGACCCGCCGCGACGGCCGTACCGCCGAGTGGGTCGGCATCGCCGGCACCTCCACCAACTGCGCGGGCGGCGCCTCCCCGTGGGGCACCTGGCTCACCTGCGAGGAGACCGAGGACAAGGCCGGCAAGAACGGCCTGCTCAAGGACCACGGCTACGTCTTCGAGGTCGACCCGTACGACAAGCGCGCCAACCGTGACCCGCGCCCGATCAAGGCGCTCGGCCGGTACGCCCACGAGGCCGTCGTCATCGACCCCAAGCTCGGCCACGCCTACCTGACCGAGGACGCCGCGGGCCCCAACGGACTGCTCTACCGCTGGGTTCCGCCGCACGGCTTCCGGCACGGCCGCGGCAAGCTGCGCACGCTCGCCGACGACGCCGGTGTCCTCCAGGCCGCCAAGTGCTTCGACAAGAGCGGCAAGTTCGTCGACGACCTGTCCCGCGCCACCAAGATCGGCACGGTGTACGGCGTGGACTGGGCCGACGTACCCGACCGTGACGCGAAGACCGTCTCGGTGCGCAAGCAGTTCGCGGCCGGCGAGGTCACCCGCGCACGCAAGCTCGAAGGCATGTGGTGGGGCGACGGCGGCGTGTACATCGTCTCCTCGTTCGCCCGCGCGGAGAGCCCCGTCCAGCACGACGGCCAGGTCTGGTTCTACGACCCGAAGCGCCGCACGCTGACGCTGAAGGTGCTCCTCGGTGTGAACGCCGACCCGTCGAAGGACGGCGCCTTCGACGGCCCGGACAACATCACCGTCTCGCCGTACGGCGGTCTGGTCATCGCCGAGGACGGCAACGGCATCCAGCACCTGTTCGGGGCGACCGACAGCGGCCGCACGTACCCGATCGCCCGCAACGAGCTGAACATCGGCAGCGAACAGGAGCCGGAGTACAGCGAGTTCACCGGTGTCACGTTCTCGCCCGACGGCAAGACGCTGTACGCCAACATCCAGACGCCGGGCATCATGCTCGCCATCACCGGTCCGTGGAAGCGGCAGCCGAACCGCCACTGACGGCCGGCACCGCCGGAAGTCGCCCGGAGGGCATTTCGCGCGTAATTCCCTCGCGCGCCCCGGAGTCCCCCTCTAGAGTCCTGTCTGTGCCCAGGTGCGCAGGCAGGACCTACTTCCAATGATAATGGGGATGTCGCGGGTTCGAGTCCCGCCACCGGATCTCGTTCCGGTGTAGCTCAGTGGATAGAGCGCCTTCGTCGGTTCAGCCGAACCTGATCTCTGGGCACATCACAACTTCATCAGCAATGACTGCACGCACCTCCCGGTGCGCAGGCTGCGGCTACTTCCTGTCAAGAAAACTGCCGCCGCCGACTCTGATCTCGGGAGGCACAGACATCGGGGGTGCCCGGTGCGCAGGTGACGGATACTTCTCGGATCTGACGGTTGCGGGTTCAAGTCCCGTCCGGCCACGGCCGGTAGCTCAAGGGGTAGAGCATCAGGCAAGCCCGTCGCCGACTCCTGATCTCGGGCACCCTTTTCCCGCTGTGCCTTCTCCCAATGAATTCGGGGGAATTCACATGGCACGCTTCAATACCCGCACCACCAAGCCCCGCACCACCTCGCCCGTGAAGTCGACCGGGCGCACCGCGCCGACCCATCAGGGCGGCCGAGGGTATCTCCGTGACAATCGCTCCGAGCTCTTTCTGCTGGCGGTCGCCAATTTCGTTTCCCAGCAGACCTTTTACGAGGACGGCGGGCAGCGCGACAACCGATTCGCCGAACTCGTGCGGGTGCTCGCCGTCGGAGACCCCGAGTGGACCGCCGGTCTGCTCCACTGGCTGCGCCGCGAGGGCCAGATGCGTACCGCTTCGATCGTCGGCGCCGCCGAGTATGTGAAGGCACGGCTCGACGCGGGTGCCGAGGACGGTCCGTCCAACCGGCAGGTCGTCGACTCCGTCCTGCTGCGCGCCGACGAGCCCGGTGAACTCCTCGGGTACTGGACCTCGCGCTACGGCCGTGCCGTGCCCAAGCCCGTCAAGCGCGGCATCGCCGATGCCGTGCGCCGCCTCTACAACGGCAAGTCGCTGCTGAAGTACGACACGGCGTCCAGGGGCTACCGCTTCGGCGACATCCTGAACCTGGTGCACGCCGCGCCCGACCCGGAGAAGCCGTGGCAGGGCGAGCTGTTCCGGTATGCCCTCGACCGCCGCCACCACCCGGAGGCGGCCGTGGTGCCGGTCTCCGACCGCACCCTCACCGCGCACCGTGCGCTGATGGAGCTGCCGGTCGAGGAGCGGCGGGCAGTGGCCGTCGGTGCGGACGGTGCGGACCGGTTGGCTGCCGCGGGCATGACCTGGGAGTCCCTGGCGGGCTGGCTGCAGGGGCCGATGGACGCCAAGGCGTGGGAAGCGGTGATTCCGTCCATGGGCGCGATGGCGCTCGTCCGCAATCTGCGCAACTTCGACGAGGCCGGCGTCTCGGACGAGGTCGCCGCGCAGGTGGCTGCGAAGATCTGCGACCCGGCCGTGGTCGCCGCATCGCGGCAGTTCCCGTTCCGCTACCTCGCCGCCTATCAGCACGCGCCCTCGCTGCGCTGGGCACATCCTCTGGAGAAGGCGCTCGGCCACTCCCTGGGCAATGTGCCCGCGCTGCCGGGGCGGACGCTGATCCTGGTCGACCGCTCGGGCTCGATGTGGTCGCCGCTCTCGGACCGCTCGCAGCTCAACAGGGCCGACGCCGCCGCAATCTTCGGTACCGCGCTGGCGCTGCGGGCAGCCGACGCCGATCTGGTGCAGTTCGGTACGAACAGCGCACCGGTGACGTATCGCCGGGGCGAGTCCGTGCTGAAGGTCCTGGAGCGCTTCGGTGACCTCGGCGGCACCAACACCGAGGAGGCGGTGCGGCGGCACTACCGGGCCCATGACCGGGTATTGATCGTCACCGACGAGCAGGCGTCGTTCTCGTACGCCGCGGATGCCACCGCGGCCGTGCCGGCCGGTGTGCCCGTCTACACCTGGAACCTGGCCGGATACCGGGCCGGGCACGCCCCGTCGGGAGGTGGGAACCGCCACACCTTCGGGGGTCTTTCGGACGCGGCGTTCCGCATGGTGCCGCTGCTGGAAGCGGGCCGGGACGCGGACTGGCCCTGGAATCGCTGATTACGAATCCGGCATCAGTGCGCCCCCAGGAGTCGACGGGCATGGCGTCGGGCGTTCCCAGGGCGCATACTCAAGGTAATGAAACAGTCAGCCCGGCGATACCTGCCTTCCAGTCCCTTCAACCGCCCGGCCCAGGCGGCCCCACCGGTCGAATTGTTCGATGTGGGCGACAGGGTGTCGCACGACCAGTTCGGACTCGGTCGAGTCCTTGCTGTCGAGGGCGACAACGACGCAGTGCTCATCGACTTCTCGGGGCGACAGGGGAGGATCCTGAGCCCGTACTCCAAGCTGACCAAGCTCTGAGAGAGGCGGCGAGCACGCGCAGCGTCCGCGTCCCCGTCACGCTCCCCGGCTTCAGGGGCACCTGCACCCGCAGGTGCCCCTGAAGCCGTGTCGGAGACCTTTGCGGCGCTACAGCGCCTGGGCGGCGGGCTTCACCATGCCCCGGACGGTGCGCGACTTCACGAAGTCGCCCATGGCCGTCATCTCCCATTCGCCGGAGAACTGCTTGATCAGCTTGGCCATCATCACGCCGGTCTGCGGCTCGGCGCCGGTCAGGTCGAAGCGGACCAGCTCCTCGCCGGTGGTGGCGTCGATCAGCCGGCAGTAGGCCTTGGCGACCTCGGTGAACTTCTGGCCGGTGAACGAGTTGACCGTGAAGACCAGACCGGTCGCCTCGGCCGGGATCCGGCCCAGGTCGACGACGATCACCTCGTCGTCACCCGCGCCCTCGCCCGTGAGGTTGTCGCCGGAGTGCTTGACCGCGCCGTTCAGGATGGAGAGCTTGCCGAAGTAGCAGCTGTCCAGGTGGTTCCGGTTGGGGCCGTAGGCGATCACCGAGGCGTCGAGGTCGATGTCCTTGCCGCGGAACGCGGGCTCCCAGCCGAGGCCCATCTTGACCTGGGAGAGCAGCGGGCGGCCGCCCTTGACCAGGGAGACCGTCTGGTTCTTCTGGAGGCTGACCCGGCCCTTGTCGAGGTTGATCTTGCCGGAGGCGGCGGGCGCGGGAGCGGCGGCGGGCGGGGCCGGCGGGGCCGAGGGGGCCACAGGCGCGGCGATCCGCGGGTCCACCGGGGCGGCGGTGGGCATCGGGGGTACGACGGGGGCGGGCGCGGGAGCGGCGGCGGGCTCCTCCTCGACCGAGACGCCGAAGTCCGTGGCGATACCGGCCAGTCCGTCCGCATAGCCCTGGCCGACCGCGCGGGCCTTCCAGGCGCCGTTGCGGAGATAGACCTCGATGACCACGAGCGCCGTCTCGGTGCCCAGCCGGGGCGGGGTGAAGGTGGCGAGCACACTGCCGTCGTCGGCGTTGCGTACGGTCGCGGTGGGCTCGATGCCCTGGAAGGTCTGGCCCGCCGCATCCGGGCTCGCCGTGACGACGATCTTCTCGATTCCGGACGGGACCGCGGTGGTGTCCACCACGATCGCGTCCGGTGCGGTGCCGCCGCCGGAGCGGTAGGTCACGCCGGGGCCGGCGGGCTGGTTGTAGAAGATGAAGTCGTCGTCGGAGCGCACCTTGCCGTCGGCGGTGAGCAGCAGGCCCGAAACGTCGAGCCGCACCGGTGCGGAGACGTCCACTGCCACGCGGGCGGCGGAGAGAGGGATGTTCGAGCCGGGGGTCATAGCGGTCATGCACGAGGTAACGAACGACCGGGCTTTGCCGTTCCCTTACCTTCACCCGCCTTGGCGCACTCCTGGCGTGGCCGGGCGGCCGGTGCGGCCGGCCCGGCTACGGCCCCGGGATCCATGTAACCGTGGTCGGCGCTGACATTGATCATGCTCCCTGAGTCGGCCCGGAGAGGCTGGTCGAGTCCTGTGTGCTCCCCGCCGCCTGCCCCGGAATGCTCCCGACGGCCCGGTCGGACCGTAGAAGCCGGTCAGCGGCCAAAGGGCAAGATCGAGCGCGTCCGAGCAGATCCAGCCCGGCCTGATCACCCCGACCGGCAACCTGCGCGGGCGGCCTGTCGAGGTCCCGGCCGGTGACCCTGTCGCGTCCCCGGTCCCACGCCCCTGTGTTAGCCTGATAAAGACCTTGATCATTTGTTGAGGAGCCCAGACATGGTGGTGGACGACGACATCTCCGGGTGATACCCGGACCCGACAGGCCACCGGCCGGTGCGTGGAAGCGCCGCAGGATGGCCTCTCTGTCGTCCCCTCTTTCCCCCTGTCGGCTACCGGGGCAGAAGTGTCTTCCATGCCCCATTCCCACAAGGTCACCTCCATGTCCAACGCCTCCATCGTCTGCTCGGACCTGTCCTTCACCTGGCCCGACGACACTCCCGTCTTCCAGGACCTGTCCTTCACCGTCGGCTCCGGCAGCACCGGCCTCGTCGCGCCCAACGGCACCGGCAAGAGCACGCTGCTCAAGCTCATCGCCGGTGAACTGCGGCCCGGCAACGGGTCGGTCTCCGTGGCCGGCGCCCTCGGCTACCTCCCGCAGTCCCTCCCCCTGACCGGCGACCTCACGGTCGCCGAGGTGCTGGGCATCGCCGCGATCATCCAGGCCATCGACGCCGTGGAGTCCGGGGACGTCGACGAGAAGCACTTCACCACCATCGGCGATGACTGGGACATCGAGGAACGCACCCGCGCCCAGCTCGACCGCCTCGGCCTGGCCGACCTCACCCTGGACCGCAGTCTGAGCACCCTCAGCGGCGGCCAGGTCATCTCCCTCGGTCTCGCCGCCCAGTTGCTGAAGCGGCCCGACGTGCTGCTGCTCGACGAGCCCACCAACAACCTCGACCTCGACGCCCGGCACAAGCTCTACGACGTGCTGGAGGACTTCAACGGCTGTCTGCTCCTGGTCAGCCACGACCGCGCCCTGCTCGACCGCATGGAACGCATCGCCGAACTCGACCGCGGCGAACTGCGCTTCTACGGCGGCAACTTCACCGAGTACGAGGAGGCCGTGCGGGCCGAGCAGGAAGTCGCCGAGAAGAACGTCCGCAACGCCGAACAGGAGCTGAAACGGGAGAAGCGGGAGATGCAGCAGGCTCGCGAGCGCGCCGACCGCCGGCAGAGTAATGCCGCTCGCAACCTGAAGAGCGCCGGCCTGCCCCGTATCTTCGCCGGCAACATGAAGCGGGGCGCACAGGAGTCCGCAGGCCGGGCAGGCCAGATGCACGCCAACCGGATCAGCGAGGCGAAGGCCCGGCTGGACGAGGCCGGACGCGCGCTGCGCGAGGAGCAGCGCATCACGCTGGACCTGCCGGACACCAATGTGCCCGCCGGACGCAACCTGTTCCTCGGCGAGCAGCTCCGCGTCCGCCTCGGCGACAAGGACGTGTTCGGCGGCCAGGGCGTCGACCTGACCGTCCGGGGCCCGGAGCGCATCGCGCTGACCGGTCCCAACGGTGTCGGCAAGAGCACGCTGCTGCGTCTGCTCAACGGTGACCTGACACCACAGAGCGGCGAGATCAAGCGGGCCGACGGCCGCATCGCCTACCTCTCGCAGCGCCTCGACCTGCTGGACCTGGACCGTACGGTCGCCGAGAACTTCGCCGACTACGCCCCGGAGCGGCCGGAGGCCGAGCGGATGAACCTGCTCGCCCGCTTTCTCTTCCGGGGGCCTCGCGCCCATCTGCCCGTCGGGGTGCTCTCCGGAGGCGAGCGGCTGCGCGCCACCCTGGCCTGTGTGCTGTGCGCGGAGCCGGCTCCGCACCTGCTGCTACTGGACGAGCCGACGAACAACCTCGACCTGGTCAGCGCGGGCCAGTTGGAGAGCGCCCTGAACTTCTACCAGGGGGCTTTCGTAGTGGTCAGCCACGACGAGCGGTTCCTGCGCGCGATCGGCGTGAACCGGTGGCTGCGGCTGGCCGACGGTGAGCTGAAGGAGACGGGGGCCCCCGAGGTGTGAGCCGCCGGCGTGTCGACCTGGCCGGTGTCCGAGGCATGCCGCCCCGCGGGCCGAGCACCGATCACGTTGGACGGATCCCATGCTTGAGCCCACTCTGCTTGCCCACGGCCTCGTCCGCACACTCGGCGACCGACGGGTGCTCGACGGTGTCTCCCTGACAGCCTCGCCCGGGCACCGCATCGGGCTGATCGGGGAGAACGGCGTCGGCAAGTCGACCCTGCTGCGCCTGCTGGCCGGGACGGACGATCCTGAGCCGGCAGCGTCTCGATACCGCCCGATCTGGGCTTTCTTCAGCAGGAGATGCCATACGACGCCGCCGTGACGATCGCCGACGTACTCGACGACGCCCTGCGCGAGGCCAGGGAGGACCTCGCCGAGCTGGAACGTCTCACCGAGCAACTCGCGCAGGACGCGCCTGAGTACGCCGGCCTGCTCGGCGCGTACGGTGTCCGCCTCGAACAGGCCCAGGAACGGGAGGTCTGGGACGCCGACCGGCGTGCCGCGCTCGTGCTCGATGGCCTCGGCCTCGGCGCCTTCGGACACGATCGGACGCTCGGGTCGCTGTCCGGCGGGCAGCGCGGCCGGCTCGCGCTGGCCGCGCTGCTGGTCCGACGGCCCCCGTCCACGCCCGAGCCCCCGTCCACGCCCGCCGGTGCAGAACGATCTTCCAGGGAAACCCCACGAAGGGTCCCGGCGCTGTGCTGAACGATCAAGATCAATCTCAGCGCCGACCACGGTTCCATTGATCCCCGGGGCCGGGCTAATGCGGCCAGATCGGCGGGTTGGTGCAGAAGTGGCCGCCGAGGTGGGCGTGGTCGGGGTTGTCCGGGTCCAGTTCACCCTGTTCGGCGATGAGCCCGGCCGCGTACGGCTCCGAGTCGTCCCTCGGCTCGTATCCGAGCGAGCGGGCCGTCGTCAGGTCCCACCACAGCCGGGTGTTGTCGGACGAGCCGTGGACGACGGTGTGCCGCACGTCCTCGGCGGTGAGTGCGGCGTGGAAGAGCCGGGCGCCGTCCTCGGGGCTCATCCAGACCGAGAGCATCCGTACGGATGTCGGTTCCGGGAAGCAGGAGCCGATGCGTACGGAGACGGTCTCCATGCCGTGCCGGTCCCAGTACAGCTGGGCGAGGTCCTCGCCGAAGGACTTGGACAGGCCGTAGAAGGTGTCGGGGCGGCGCGGGGCGTCGATGGGGATCAGCGGGTCGCCGGGGAGCGGGCGGGGGGTGTAGCCGACGACATGGTTGGAGGAGGCGAACACGATGCGTCCGACGCCCTCTTCGCGCGCGGCCTCGTAGAGGTTGTACGTCCCCTCGATGTTCGCCTTCAGGATCTTGTCGAACGAGGCTTCCAGGGAGATGCCCGCGAGGTGGACGACCGCGTCGACACCCCGCACGGCCTCGCGCAGCGCCTCCTTGTCACCGAGGTCGGCCGTGATCGCGTCCGGCTCGCCCTCGATCGGGGCGACGTCGAAGAGGCGGAGCTCGTAGCCGTACGCGGGCAGAAGTCCACGCATCAGGGTGCCGAGACCGCCGGCGGCGCCGGTGAGCAGGACGGTGCGGGGAGCGGGCATACGCGGATCTCCTCGGTGCATAGGGGCACGCGCGCGGCCTGCGCGCGCGTGCACGGCCCCTGCGGTACCTGCGACATGTACCCGTGGGACGCCAAATCCATGGACGGCATTCACATGCATGGACAAGCTAAGAAGTCATGACGTACTGCGTCAAGTGCCGGGCGCCTCTCTCGCGGGGTCTGTCGCGGAGTCGGTAACTCCGTCTTCGTGAACGGACGGGTTGCGCGTTCCCGCCTTGACCTGTGCCGGGCTGCTGCCTTAGCGTGAAGGCGTTCATGAATATGGACATCGATCAGACTTGTGCACGCCTGAACCTGCTCAGGGAGCGCCCGTGACCTCAGCCCCTCTTGCCGCCCGACTCACCCGTGTCGCCGGGCCGCTCTTCTTCCCCGTCACCGCGTACGGACCGGACGGCGCGATCGACATCGACGCCTTCCGCGCGCATGTACGCACCGGCGTCGACGCCGGTGCGGCGGCCGTCTTCGCCTGCTGCGGCACCGGCGAGTTCCATGCCCTGACGCCGGAGGAATTCCGCCTCGTCGTCGCCGCGGCCGTCGAGGAGACCGCCGGAGAGGTGCCCGTCGTCGCGGGAGCCGGATACGGCACGGCGCTCGCGATCCAGTACGCGAAGCTCGCCGAGGACGCGGGCGCGGACGGGCTCCTCGCCATGCCCCCGTATCTCGTCCTCGCCGACCAGGCAGGGCTGCTGAGCCACTACACGGCGCTCGCCGCGGCCACCGGTCTGGAGACGATCGTCTACCAGCGCGACAATGCCGTCTTCACCCCGGAGACCGTCGTCGCACTGGCCCAGGCGCCCGGCATCATCGGCCTCAAGGACGGCTACGGCGACCTCGACCTGATGCAGCGGATCGTCAGCGCCGTCCGCACCGAACTGCCCGGCCAGGACTTCCTCTACTTCAACGGGCTGCCCACCGCCGAACTCACCGGCCTCGCCTACCGGGGCATCGGCGTCACCCTCTATTCCTCCGCCGTCTTCGCCTTCGCACCCGACATCGCGCTCGCCTTCTACCGGGCGCTGGACTCCGGCGACGACGACCTGGCGGGCGCACTCCTCGACCACTTCTACCGGCCACTCGTCGAACTGCGCGCCAAGGGCCGCGGCTACGCCGTCTCGCTCGTCAAGGCGGCGGTCCGGCTCGGCGGCCTGGACGTGGGCGAGGTCCGCACCCCGCTCACCGAGCCGCCCGCCGCTCACATCGAGGAGCTCACCGAGATCATCGCGCGCGGCCGAGCCCTGCTGGAGAAGTACGGGCAGGGGCAGCGCGGGTGAAGACCTCGGCCTTCCTCTACCCGTGGGACGTCGTCGGCGACCCGGACGCGGCCGCCCGCGCCGCCGACCTGGGCGTCCAGCAGGTGACGCTCGCCGCCGCCTATCACTCCACCCGGGCGCTGACCCCGCGCCACCCCGGCCGCCGCATCGTCACCGCCGAGCACGCCGCGGTGCTCTACCCGCCGGACGCCGCCCGGTGGGCGGGGCGCGAGCTGCGTCCGCATGAGCAGTCCTGGGTGGCCTCGGACGACCCGTACGCCGAGGCCGCGCAGGCCCTGACCGACGCCGGTCTCGAGGTGCACACCTGGGTGGTCCTGGCGCACAACTCCCGGCTGGGTGCCGAGCACCCGGACACATCCGTGGTCAACGCCTACGGCGACCGCTACCCCTGGGCGCCGTGCATCGCACGGCCCGCGGTGGGCGAGTATCTGGTCGCTCTGGCGGCGGAGGCGGCGGTACGAGGCGGTGCGCGCGGCACCGAGCTGGAGTCCTGCGGCTGGTACGGCTTCGCGCATCTGCACGCCCACGACAAGATCGCGGGTGTCGGCCTCGGGGATGCGGCGCAGTATCTGATGTCGCTCTGCTTCTGCCCCGACTGCCGGACCGGATATGCGGAACACGGCCTGGAAGCCGATGAGTTGGCCGCGACCGTGCGCCGCGCGCTGAAACCGGCCTGGTCCGGTTCCGGCTCCCCGGAGGCCGGGTGGGCGGGCATCGAGAAGCTCCTCGGCGCCGACCTCGCCGCCGCCACCTTCCAGTGGCGCGGCCAGGTCGCCCGTGTGCTCCAGGAGTCCGCGGTCGCCGCCGTACGGGAGGCGGCGGAGCCGGGTTTCCAGGTGCTGCTGCACGCCGACCCCGCGCCGTACCGCTGTGGTGCCAACGTCGGTGTCGACCCGGAGCACATCCTGTCCGTGGCGGACGGCGTGGTGCTGCCCTGCACCGGCGGCGACGCGGCGCGCGAGGCCGTACTCGGCCCGTTCACCGGGCGCGAGGGCGTGCTCGCGGCCAACTTCACCGTGGTCACGGGGATGGGCGGAAGTCCCGCCGCGCTGGAGCGCGACGCCGCGCATGCGGCATCGCTAGGTGCGAACCAACTACGCCTGTATCACGCCGGGTTGGCCTCCGACCCGGACCTCAGGGCCGTCGCCGGAGCGCTGTCACGCCTTGGTCGATGAAGGAAGCGGGCCGGTGTGGGCGCCAGCGGTCCCCAAGCTCTCAACTTCGTTCGAGCAGGGGAGACCCCATTCGCCGGCCCGTGACCAGCAGGGCCGCCGTCAGCAGCGCGGCGGCAGCGACCACCGGCAGCAGCGCCCGGATGTCCACCAGCGCGACCAGCCCCGCACCGAGCGCCAGCGCCACCGCGTTCGGCACCATCATCAGCGTGTTGGCGGTCGCGGCGGTACGGCCCAGCACGGCGTCCGGAGTCTCCCGCTGCACCGCCGTCATCGCGGCGATCAGTACACACGGCAGCCCCATACCGATGGCCGCGCTCGCCACCAGCGCCACCGCGTCGTACGGCAGCGCCCGTACCCCCACCGCCAGCGCGAACAGCGCGATCCCGGCCGCTGTGAACACCCGCTCCGGCAGCCGCCGCAGCAACGGCCCGGCCAGCAGCCCGACAGCGACGGACCCGGCGCCCTGCACCGCGTACAGCACACCCGCGTACGTGGGGGAGTGCCCGAGACCGTCATCGACGACGGCATAGATCGCGGCCCCGTTGAGCCCCGCGCACAGCATCGTCACCGAGCCCGCCAGCACGAGCGGCCGCAGCACCGGTGACCCCCACACCTGCCGCATGCCGGCGGTGAATTCGCCCTTCCGGCCGGCCGGAGGGGCTGTGGCCGGCTCCCGTACCGGCAGCAGCGCGTAGACCCCGGCCGCCAGCGCGAACGACACCGCGTCCAGCAGCGCCACCGCACCGCCTCCGTACCGGGCGTACAGTCCGGCGCCGGTCAGCGGTGCCAGCAGCTTCATGCCCTCGCCGGCCATCGTCCGCAGCCCGTTGAAATCACCCAGCAGCCGGGCGTCGACGGCCCCGGCGACCAGCGCAGACTCGGCCGCGTCCATCAGTACGGAACTCGTTCCGTACAGGACGAGCACGGCGAAGAGGATCCAGATCCGCCCCGCCGAATCGACCACGATCAGCGAGGCCAGCAGCCCCGCCATGACGAGATTCGACCAGACGAGGAGCGGCTTTCTGGGGAGCCGGTCGGCGATCGTCCCGAGGGCGGGCCCGACCAGCACCGGCAGCCACATGGCGAAAACGGCGAGCGCCGCCAGACTGTCCGACCCGGTGAGCGACTTGACCCAGACCCCGGCCGCGAGCCACATCGCGGACGTCCCGAAACCGGAGACGACGACCGCCGTGAGAAACAGCCCCGCCGTACGGTCCCGCAGCACCCGTACCGTCGCCGACCTTGCCATCGCACCCACCGCAGCCCTCCTGATCCGCACGCTCGTCACGTGCTCAGGCTGGTGAGTAAGGACGTCCGACGGCATCGGGCGGATGCCCTACTCCTGCTCGGCCGCACCCGTTGCCGCTGCACCAGGTGTACGGCGCATGCCGGATGTCCGTGAAGTTCTTCCATCAGAACTGAAGCGTTGGACAGTACGTGCTGGAGGCGATCAAGCACGCGACCCCACCGCGCAGTTGCTCGGCGTGAAGCAGCCGCGGCGGCAGGCCGGTCCCGGCGAGTCCGGCGGGCGTGCAGGGGGCGGGCGGCGGAGGTCATCGGCCGGATTCCGACAGCCGGAGCCCGGCCTCCGCGCCTGCCCGTCTCCCCCCTCTTCTCACCCCTTGAGCGCTGCCTTCATCATCTTCTGAGCGATCGGCGCGGCCAGACCGTTGCCGCTGACCTCCGCGCGGGCCGCACCCGAGTCCTCGACGAGCACCGCCACCGCGACCTCCTTGCCGCTGGATTTGTCCTTCGCGTACGAGGTGAACCAGGCGTACGGGGTGTTGCTGTTGCCCACGCCGTTCTGCGCGGTACCCGTCTTGCCGCCGACTTCGGCTCCGGAGATCCGGGCGTTGGTGCCGGTGCCCTCTTCGACGACGGTCACCATCGCGCTGCGCAGCTGCTCGGCGGTGGACTGCGAGACGACCCGCTTCGTGTCCCCGTCCGCGAAGTCCTCAAGTGTGTTGCCCTTGGAGTCGGTCACCTCGGACACCATGTGCGGTGCGGCCAGTTCGCCACCGTTGGCGAGGGTGGCCGAGACCATGGCGATCTGCAGCGGCGTCGCGGTGACCTCGAACTGGCCGATGCCCGTCAGCGCCGTCTGCGGCTTGTCCATGCCGGACGGGTAGATGCTCTTGGAGGCCCGTACCGGCACGTCGAGCTTCTCGGTGTTGAAGCCGAACTTCTCCGCCATCGCCCTCATCTTGTCCTGGCCGAGGTCGGCGGCGACCTTCGCGAAGACGTTGTTGCAGGAGTACTGGAGCGCGGTGCGCAGCGTGGCGTTCTCGCAGGGGGCCGAGGCGTTCTCGTTCTTCAGGACCGTGCTGGTGCCCGGCAGGGTGTACGGATTGGGGCTGTCCGTGCGCTCGTCGACGGAGCCGTACAGTCCGTTCTCCAGCGCCGCGGCCGCCACCACCAGCTTGAACGTCGAACCGGGTGCCAGCGGCTGCCGCAGCGCACGGTTGACCATCGGCTTGTTGTCGTCGTCGAGCAGCTTCTTCCAGGCGTTCCCGTCCGTCGTCCCGCTGATCGTCGACGGGTCGTACGAAGGGGTGGAGACCAAGCCGAGGATCTGCCCGGTCTTCGGGTCGATCGCGACCGCTGCACCCTTGTCGTTGCCGAGCGCCTCGTACGCCGCCTTCTGCACATCGGGGTCGATCGTCGTCAGGACGTTGCCGGGGGAGGCCTGCTTGCGCGTCACCACGTCCATCGGGTTCTTCAGCCGGTCGTCGGTGCCGTCCAGCACATGGCTGTAGATCCCTTCGAGCTGCGTGGCACCGTACGCCTGCGAGCTGTAGCCGGTGACGGCCGAGTAGAGCTCGCCCTGCGTATAGGTGCGCTTGTACGCGAGGTCGCTGCCCACCGTCCTCTTCGATCCGGTGACCGGGTTCCCGGCCACGATGATGTCACCGAGCGGCTGCGCGTACTGCGCGATGGTGTTCCGCCGGTTGTGGTCGTTGTCTGCGAGCGCCTGTGCCTGGTACGCCTGCACCCAGGTCGCCCGCAGCAGCAGGGCGAGCACCAGCAGCAGGCAGAAGACCGAGGTGTGCCTGATCGTTTTGTTCATCCCACGGGAGGGACGAGCGGGGCGCCGCGCGGCGTTCCCGGTTGTGCCGCTTCTCACCGATTCCTCATCATTGGCCGGGGGCGCGAGCGCCGTCCGGCCGGAGCATGGCAAGGCGCAGCGGGCGTCTGCAGCCGCTCTTGCGCCGCGAGAAATCTGTTGCGAGCGTATGCGTCCGATGTACGCGGGAACACCGGTTCATGGCAGCGGGCCGGAGCCGCACGCGGCCGACCGCGTCCGAGAGATCGCGGACCGGGATCCACAGCGGCATCTCCCTTTGCCGCGCGGAGGGCACGGACCGTCGCCGCGTCACCCCGGCAGCGTGAACAGCAGCTCGTCGGTCTCCTCGCCGCGAGCGTGCGAGTACCAGTGATCCGTGCCGGTGACGGCGAACCCGCACTTCTCCAGCACCCGGCGCGAACCGGTGTTGTCGGCCGCGGCCCGTGCGTGCAGCGGGCGTTCCGGTACGACGTCGAGCAACGCGCGCAGCGCGGCCGTCGCGAGCCCGCGGCCCCAGTGCGCCCTGTCGATCCAGTAGGTGACCTGACGGTCGTCCGGCGGCCCGTACGCCCCGGCGTTGCCGACCACCGCGCCGTCCACGACCACCGTCCGCATCACGATGGAGCCGTCGGCCAGGATCCGTCGCCAGTGGGCGTCGAACGCATCCCGGTCGGTGGGGTCCTCGCTGGTGAAGGCGGCCGTCCTGACCGACTCCGGGTCGGACATGAACGCGAAGAACAACGACAGATCGCGCTCGCGCACCTCGCGCAGGGCAACTCGCATGATCAGAGCCTCCGGGTGGCCAGCGTCAGCCGGTCCCGCGCGTCGAACAGCGCGTCCTTCACCATCTGCTCGTGCGCGGGCGTGAGCCGGGCGACCGGCACCGAGCAGCTGATGGCGTCGCGGGCGGGGGTGCGGTACGGGATGGCGACGCCGAAGCAGCGCAGCCCGAGGGTGTTCTCCTCGCGGTCCACCGCGTACCCCTGCTCGCGGATGAGGTGCAGCTCCTCGATGAGCTTCTCGCGGTCGGTGATGGTGTGCTCGGTCAGCGCGGGCAGCGTCTCGGGGAGCATCTTGCGGACCTGCTCGTCGCTGTGGGTGGCGAGCAGCGCCTTGCCGAGCGAGGTGGAGTGGGCGGGCAGCCGGCGGCCGACGCGGGTGAAGGGCCGCAGATAGTGCTGGGACTGCCGGGTGGCGAGGTACACCACGTTCGTCCCGTCGAGGCGGGCCAGGTGGATGGTCTCCGTCGTGTCGTCGGAGAGCCGGTCCAGGGTCGGGCGGGCGGCCACGACGACCTCGTCACCGTCGATGTACGAGGTGCCGACCAGCAGGGCCCGTACGCCGATCCCGTACCGCGTGCCCGTCGCGTCGGTCTCCACCCAGCCCAGCTCCACCAGGGTGCGCAGCAGCATGTAGAGGCTGGACTTGGGATAGCCGACGGCCTCCTGCACCGCGGCGAGCGAGTGCATACCGGGCCGCCCGGCGAAGTATTCGAGGAGTTCCACGGTCCGCACCGCGGACTTGACCTGTGCCCCACCAGACTCGGCAACCGACATCGCCCTACGTCCCTTCCAGCCCACTTACGAAACCCTGCGACTCCTTGCCACACTGAACGCCCGGAAATAGAGTCGCTTCATATTCACGATCGGGAACTCTGTTCAGAATACCGAACAACTTCTGATGTGTGGCAGTGGAGCGGAAGGAATCACGGTGGCAGCAGCACCAGTCTGGAGCGTCGACCCCCGCACCGGGAACCCGCGTGAGCAGGTTGCGGTGGAGGCTACAACGGAGGAGGTGGACCGCGCGGTCCGGGCCGCCCATGCGGTACGCGACTCGCTCGCCGACCGCACCGTGCGCGCCGCGTTCCTGCGTACCGCGGCCGATCTGCTCACCGAGGCCGGGGAACACGTCATCGAGGCCGCCGACGCGGAGACCGCACTCGGCCCGGCCCGGCTCACCGGCGAACTCGCCCGCACCGCGGCCCAGCTGCGGGCCTTCGCGGAGGTCGTCGACGAGGGCGCCTTCCTCGACATCCACATCGACCACGAGGACGCCACCAGGACCCCGCCCTGGCCCGACCTGCGACGCTACAAGATCCCGCTCGGGGTCGTCGCCGTGTACGCGGCCAGCAACTTCCCGCTCGCCTTCTCCGTCCCCGGTGGCGACACCGCGAGCGCACTGGCGGCCGGCTGCCCGGTCGTCGTCAAGGCGCACCCCGACCACCCCGCCACCTCCGAGCTGTGCGCCTCCGTACTGCGCCGGGCCGCGGCGCAGGCCGGACTGCCCGAGGACGTACTGATCCTGGTCCACGGCTTCGAGGCGGGCATCGAGCTGATCAAGCACCCGCTCGTCGCCGCCGCCGGCTTCACCGGCTCGGTACGCGGCGGCCGCGCCCTGTTCGACGCGGCAGCGGCCCGCCCCGCCCCCATCCCCTTCCACGGCGAGCTGGGCTCCCTCAACCCCGTCGTCGTCACCGAGGCGGCCGCCACCGAGCGCGGCGAGCAGATCGGCGCCGGGCTCGGGGGCTCGATGACCATGGGAGCGGGCCAGTTCTGCACCAAGCCCGGTTTCGTCCTGGCCCCGGCCGGCGAGACCGGCGACCGGCTGCTGAAGTCGCTGACCGAGACGGTCAGCGACACCGAGGCCGGAGTCCTGCTCGACCACCGGATGCGCGACGCCTTCCTCGCGGGCGTACGCGAACGCGCCGAACTCCCCGACGTGGAGGCCCCGGTCACCCCCGGCGCGGGCGGCGACCACACCGTCGCGGCCGGCTTCCTGACCGTACCGGCGCACCTCCTCACCACAGAGGGCCCGCACGACGCGCTCCTGGAGGAGTGCTTCGGCCCCGTCACCGTCGTCGCCCGGTACGCCTCCGAGGACGAGATCACCGCCGTCCTCTCCCGGCTCCCCGGCAACCTCACCGCCACCCTCCAGACGGCCACGGACGGAGCCGACGCCGACGCCCCCGCACTCCTCGCGGCCCTCACCCCGCTGGCCGGCCGGGTCCTCGTCAACGGCTGGCCGACCGGCGTAGCCGTCGCCCCCGCCCAGCACCACGGCGGCCCCTACCCGGCCACCACCTCCACCTCCACCTCGGTCGGCGCCACCGCGATCGAACGCTGGCTGCGCCCCATCACCTACCAGACGACCCCCGAGGCCCTGCTCCCACCGGAGCTCCGTGACGACAACCCCCTGAACCTGCCCCGCCGAGTGGACGGCCGCCGCGCATGACCCCGCACCTCCCCGAACTCCCCTTCGGCCTGAGTCCGTTCGGCCCCGAGGTCGACTGGACGTACGAGAACGGCGTACTGGCCGGCCGGGCGGGCGCCCGCCAGGACCGCTTCGTACCGCCGGGCGGCGCCGCTCTCGACAGCGTGAGCGACGCACCGCGCCTCCTCGGCCCCGCGCCCCGGGGCGACTTCCAGCTGATCGCCCGGGTGAGGGTCGGCTTCGCCGCGGCCTTCGATGCCGGAGTGCTCTACCTCCACGTCGGGGAACGGGAGTGGGCCAAGATCTGCCTGGAACTCTCCCCGGACCACCCCACCGTCTGCACGGTCGTCACCCGCGGCCACTCCGACGACGTCAACTCCTTCGTCGTGGACGGCGACAGCTGCTGGCTCCGCCTCAGCCGCACGGGCAACGCGTTCGCCTTCCACGCCTCGGCCGACGGCGAGAAGTGGACCTTCGTCCGCGTCTTCGCCCTCGGCGAGCCCGAGCAGGCGGCCGAGGCGTCGGTCGGCTTCCTCGTCCAGTCCCCGACGGGCGAGGGCTGCGAGGCGACGTTCGACCGGATCGCGTTCCGCACGACGGGACTTGACGACCTGCGCGACGGCAGCTGAACCGTCGCACACACCCGCCCCGCAGATCCGTCGCGCCATCGAACGAATGGGCGCGCCTACTCAGCGGAACCGAGTACCGGCCCCCAACCCTCCGGCATCGCCGGAGGGTTGGATGGGCCGCATGGAAACCACGCCCGCCCCCGCCGAGCAGCGCACGGCCGACACCCAACGCGCGGACCGCAACATCCGCACGGCCTCCTGGTTCGCCCTGGGAATGCTCGTGCCCGTGCTGATCGGCTGCGTCCTCTTCGTGCTGAGTACGCCCCGGGCGTCCGGCTGCGTGACCTACGGCGAGGACTGCGCCACCGTCCCGGACTGGAGCCCCTGGTGCCTCGTGGCAGCAGTCGTGCTCGGCATCGCGGCGGTCGCCTGGCCGAGAAAGTGGCTGCCGTTCGCCTCCGCACGCGGCTGGCTGCTGGGCCTGCACATCGCCGCGCAGTTCATGACGGCGTCACTGGTTCTCAGCTACGCCTGATGAGACGGGCTGCGGCCGGGGCGGCGGTGGCCGATCAGGGCCGCACGGTCGTCCAGGCGGCCCGCGACTATGCGCTCTCCTGGCCGGTCGTTGCGGCGGCGTTCACCAGTCACGCCCGGGCGGTGCTGCCGGCCCAGCCCGAGCCGGTGCAGGCGCTCGGTATCGACGAGATCCGCCGAGGCCGGCCGAGATGGATCCCCGACGAGGCCACCGGGATCTGACAGACCGCCGTGGACCGTTGGCACGTCGGCTTCGTCGACCTGTCCGGCAAGCAGGGCCTGCTCGGGCAGGTCGAAGGCCGCACCGCCCAGTCGGTCATCGACTGGCTGGCCGACCGCGACCAAGCCTGGCGCGACGCGGTCCAGTACGTCGCGATCGACATGTGCACGATCTTCAAGTCGGCGATCCGCCGGGTCCTGCCGCGGGCCACCCTGGTCGTGGACCACTTCCACCTGGTGCAGCTGGCGAACCAGACCCTCACCGAGGTCCGCCGCCGGGTCACCGTGACCCACCGCGGCCGGCGCGGCCGCAAGGGCAACCGCGAGTGGGAACTGCGCAACCGGCTCACCCGCTCGCCGCCCGGATGCGCGGCGAGCACGTCGACGCTCTCCTCGACGAGCTGTCCAACCTGCCCAGGGTGATCGGCGCGCCGATCACCGTTGCGTGGAACGCCAAGGAAGACCTCCTGGACCTGCTTGCCACCGCCCGGACCCGCCCGGACCGGGAACAGGTCCGCGATCTGCTGTACCGGTTCTACCGCCGATGCGCCGACGCCGACCTTCCCGAACTGCAGCGCCTAGCCACAACCGTCGAGACATGGTGGCCAGAGATCCTTGCGTTCCTGCACACTGGGATCACCAACGCTGGCTCCGAAGGCACCAACCGGGTCATCAAGACCATCGCCCGCGACGCCTACGGCTTCCGCAACCCCGGCAACCGGCGCTTACGCACCCGCTGCGCGACCACCCGTCGAGCCCGTGGACACCTCGATGCCCGCTAATTTCGTTGAGTCCGCACCCTGCAATCGTGTTGGCTAGCGGCACCGAACTGTCAGTACCGCAGGTGTCCGCTTGGCTTTAGCAGGGAGTTAAACGTGCAGGACATTGTTGTCGACCCCGTTGCCCACAATCGGGCAGCCTGGGACAAGTGTGTCCAAGAGGGCAACGAGTGGTCGAGGCCGGTGAGTGCTGAGGATGTCGAGCGCGCCCGCATGGGCGACTGGTCGATTGTTCTCATCGGGCGTGAGCCAGTCGACCGCTCCTGGCTGCCGACGGACCTGACCGGCAAGGACGTGTTGTGCCTGGCCTCCGGCGGTGGCCAGCAGGGTCCGATCCTCGCCGCCGCAGGGGCGCGGGTCACCGTATTCGACAACTCACCCCGCCAGCTCGGCCAGGACCAGATGGTGGCGGCGCGCGACGGACTCGAGCTGCGCACCGTCCTAGGCGACATGCGCGACCTCAGCGCCTTCGGCGACGCAACATTCGACGTCGTATTCCATCCGGTCTCTAACCTATTCGTACCAGACTTGGCACCGGTGTGGCGTGAGTGCTTCCGCGTCCTGCGACCGGGCGGAACTCTGCTCGTGGGCTTCCTCAACCCTGATGTGTACTTGTTCGACCACGAGGCGCTCGACGAGCGCGGCGAGCTGATCGTCGTGCACAAGCTGCCCTACAGCGATGTCACGCAGTACTCCGCCGAGGAACGCGCCACGAAGTTCGGCGCGGATGCCCCTCTTGAATACAGCCACACCCTCGCCGACCAGATCGGCGGGCAACTCGCCGCGGGGTTCGTCCTCACCGGCTTCGCGGAAGCGCCGCACCAATCCAACGCATCCGCTCAATACATGTCGAACTATTTTGCGACGCTGGCGGTCAAGCCGGGCTGACCCAGCCGTGGGGCCGGCCGATACGGCCGTGTCTTCGAATGGCCAAGTGGAGCGCTGTGCCAGCCCGACCCCCACTAACTTCGCTGAGCCGACAACGTCCCGACTCGGCAGCCCCAGGGCGTCCGCGACGGCCACGCACCTAGGGTTTTTCGTTTGGATCACGCCGGGCTCGCATGCCCCGGCACCGCACCGCGCCTCGCCGCGTTGTCGTTGCCGACTGTCGCTGCCGACCGAGTGGGTCTGCGCCCACCTCATCGGCAAGGTGGCGGCGATCCCGGTTGATGGCGGCGAATTCGCGCCCCCTCGGCCGTATCTCAAGGTGGGCGACGCGGGTGGCACAGTCGTGCTGTGGGACGCGGGCAAGGAGCAGGCGCTCAAGGTGCCGATGAGCAAGCTCCGTATAGTCCCGGCGGACGAGCGCCCGGCGTCGTGCGGGTGGCGCCCGGCGGTCCTTCGTTCAGGCTCCGGCCGCGTACCGCACGAAGTGCGTCCAGCCGACGCGGCCGACTGCCAGGTAGGGGAGGGATGCATCTTTCGAGTCGCGGACGAGGATCGCCTCTTCGGTAGGGGCCACCTCGATGCATTCGCCGCCCTCGTTGGAGCTGTAGCTGCTCTTGAACCACGAGATGTCTGCCGGGTTCTGAACGTGGACGTCGGGCTTCATTGGTCTTTCAGCAACCTTTCGATGATGACGCAGTTCACCATCGAGGCTGGTCGGTTCGTCAGAACCGCTTGTCTGGTCAGGCGCGCCGCCACGCGCCGCTCGATGAGTTCGTCGTCCAGTAGCGGCTTGCGCATGGCATACAGGGCGCGGGCATGTGTCTCAGTCTGGAAGAGGCCGGGCACCGTGTGGTTGCTGTAGTAGGAGAGTTCGACAGCATCAGCCTCCAGCTTCGCATAGTCGTTGAACCATGCCGGATGCTTCACCCGCGCCCGCGCCCGTGCCTTCGCCCGCGCCACCTCCTCCTTCGTGGCCCGCAGCAGCCCGCCCGCCTCCAGCAGGTCGTCCGCCGCGTCCAGGAACTCCGGCTGTGGCGTCCTGCGTCCCCGTTCCAGCGACCGAATCAGGTCCTCGCTGTACCCGAGCCGGTCGCCCACCTCCCGCTGGGTGAGGCCTGCACGCTCGCGCAGTAGCCGGAGCTGGCTGCCGATCACGCGGAACAGGTCCGCGGCCTCCTCCGAGTCGTCGTCGCCACCGATCGCACCGTCCAGTTCCATGACTGCCCGCTCCCGTTCCTGAGGGCCGGTCGTGCGCGTCGTACCGTCGTCCCGTCACGGCGGACAGACGGTACCGGTCGCGTTGCGTACCGGTACGCGCACGCTACGTACCGTTGTCGTTGCTGGTCAGCGTATGGCGAGTTGGCCACGCTGAGTGGCGTGACGAGTGAATCCGTGGAGATCGAAACTCCCCAACAGCCGACTTCCGCACAACAGTTCACACAGCTGTTCAGTGCCACCCGCCGAGGTGCCCGCCTGGCTCGCCTGCTCGCTGTGGAGCAACTGGTGGCATGGGGGTGGCCGCGCAACGCCGAACGCACCGACGCGGCCGCGCTCGTCGTCGCCTAACTGGCGGCGAGCGCGGTCACGCACGGGCGGCTGGACGGGCGGGGCTTCCGGCTCGGGCTTGCGCTCCTTCCGAGCGGACGGCTGCGGATCGAGGTCACGGACCCGCGCGGCGAACGCCTCCCCACCGCGGGGGCTGCTCATCGTCGATGCCCTTGCGGCGGACTGGGGCGTACATCCGTACCCGCCGTCCGGCAAGACGGTATGGGTAGAGGTCTCCGAGACGCGAACGGGCATCCGGCATCCGGCATCGGGCGACATCTGCCGGTGATTGCGCACCCCGACCCGGCAAGCAACGGGCTCCGGGCGGCGATTGATCACACCCGCACCTCGGCGTACCGGGAAAGGTGTCCATGGTCTGCCGATGGACGTCGAAGGCATGCATGTTCCGTGGCCGATCCGACGATTTTCGGCCTCGATGGTGCCGTGGTGGACGTGATGGCGGTCTGGAGTTGCCGGGCCGCCACGGCTTCCAGGAGGGCGGCCCGCGATGGCGCCGCACGACCCGTGTGCCGCCCCTTTCGGGGCCTGTTCGCCGGTCGGCCGGGCGGGGTGAGGACCGCGTCGGCCGGCTCGAAAACCGTGATCTGATACCAGGCATACCGGACCAACAGCACCGACTGTCCGGGGGCGATTTTTGGCGCACGATGTGCCACCGCGCAGTGCGGTGTACTACTAGATTGCTCAACGGCACCACGTGGCCGACTATGACATGCCCCTGTCGTTCACCTGCTGATCTTCTGACAGTCAGTCACCATGCTTGGAATTCCCGGTGAAAGCCGAGTCCAGGCAGGCTGTCGGTCCGCACCACCGCGCCCGGCCGGGCTGACAGTGCTGGACGGTCGTGGCGTTCGCAGTACTTCCTGACCCGATCCGGTTGTCCGGGGACACCCCCCATGGGGCCGGCCGAGAGTATGAGGCACGTTCTGTGAAGGTTCGCACGAGGTGGTCGAGCGCTCTGATCGCCGGGGGATTGGCAGGGGTGCTGCTGACGGGTTGCGGCTCCCAGGGTGAGATCTGGCCGTTCGACGAGGACAAGGGGAGGATGGTCGTCGGGATGTCCGACGGCATCCTCGCGACGGATCCGGCCGCGGGGTACGACCCGGGGTCCTGGCTGCTGTTCAACAACGTCTTCCAGTCCTTGATGAGCTTTCCGCCCGGGGCTTCCACCCCTGTGCCGGAGGCCGCCGAGGAGTGTCATTTCTCGGACGGCAGCAAGACCTACACCTGCACCCTGCGTGGCGGGTTGAAGTTCAGCAACGGCAACAGCCTCACCTCGGCGGACGTCAAATACTCCTTCGACCGGGCGATCGGAATCAACGACCCGGCGGGCCCGGCGCCGCTGCTCTCCACCATCTCGTCGATCAGCACCCCGAGCGAGAAGACCGTCGTCTTCCACCTCAAGGTGCCCGATGCGATATTTCCCAGCAAGATCGCATCGGGTGCCGGTTCCATCGTGGACCGGCACGTCTATCCCAAGGACAGGCTGCTCAAGGGCGGCAAAACGGTTGGCTCGGGTCCCTACATGCTGGACTCCATCGACAAGTCGAAGGCCGTCTTCTCGGTCTACTCCGGCTACCACGGAACCGCCGAGGTGAAGAACTCCGGCGTGACGCTGCGACTCTTCGAGGGCGACCAGCAGGCCCTCAAATCCTCCCTGGAGAAGGGCGAGGTCGACGTCGCATACCGTGGCCTCACCGCCAAGGCGATAGCCGCCCTGGATGCCTCGCCCACCGCGGGGAAGGACGGCATGGACGTAGTCCAGGGCAGCAGCGCCGAGGTCCAGCACATGGTCTTCAACACGGCCGACCCCTTGGTCGGCAAGATCGGCGTGCGCAAGGCCATCGCCTATCTCCTCGACCGCAACGCCCTGCTGAGCGAGGTCTACCAGTCCACGGCGGCGCCCCTCTACTCGATCGTCCCGGGCGGCATCACCGGCCACGGCACCTCGTTCTTCGACATGTACGGCGACGGCCCGCAGCCGCAGAAGGCGAAGGACGCCCTGAGGGACTCCGGTATCACCCGCAAGGTGAAACTCACCCTCTGGTCCACCCCGAGCCGTTACGGACCCGCTACCGACGACGAACTGCGGACCATCGCGGATCAGCTGAACAAGAGCGGACTCTTCGACGCCAGGATGGAGACTGTCCCGTTCGACCAATACGAGAAGGACATCGCCGACGGCAAGTACGGGGTCTACGTCAAGGGCTGGGTGCCGGACTATCCCGACCCCGACAACTTCACCCAGCCGTTCTTCGGTAAGGGCAACGTCCTGTCGAACAATTACGAGAACAGCGAGATAACCGATCGGATCATCCCGCAGACCTCGTCCATGACCGACCGCGCGAGCACCCGGCAGAAGTTCATCGAGCTGCAGGACATCGTGGCGCGCGAGCTTCCGCTCCTGCCGCTCTGGCAGGGCAAGCAGTACGCAGTCGCCCACGAGAACGTCCGGGGCCTGCAGAACTGCCTGGACACATCGACTGTCTTCCGGTTCTGGGAACTCAACACCGCGTATTAGGCACTGAGCCCCGGCAGTCCCCGTGACCGCCGGGGCTCTTGCGTGCCCGCGCTCGGGGCAAGCGGGGCAAGGCGGCCCAGCACGGCCGGAGTGAGAGGGAGCGCTTGCGCCGACGCGCTGAGCAGACCCGGCAGCAGGGGCAGCAGAGCTCCGACGGCATCGAGGACGACCTCGACGACCGCACCTGATCACGCCCGTCCTGCCTTGTGCTGGGTCGGGCCCGGCCCAGCACGCGTCGTTCCGGCATTCTCGATGCTCCCGGCAGCTCAGTCGCTGTCCTTCGACGGGGCGGCCGGCCCGCCACGTGCCAGCCGGGTCGTTGCCAGTGCCGTCAGCGTCAGCAAAGCGGCGCTGATCGCCAGGCTCGTCCGGAGGCCGTCCTCGAAGCCGGTCGCGACCAGGGCGCCGAACGCCGCCACGCCCAGGCCGCCGGAGACCTGGCGGGCGGCGTTCAGGACGCCCGCGGCGACACCGGCCCGGTCCGTCGGCACGGCCTCCATCATGGCCGCGGTCAGTGGTGGCAGAGCCAGGCCCGCGCCCAGGGCCAGCGGCACGAGGAGCATGGACGTCAGGACCAGCGACGTGTCCGTGTCGACGAGCTGCAGGAGCAACAGGCCGCCGACCGCGAGCACTTGACCGGTCAGCATCGGCAGCCGGGGGCCGTGACGGCTGGCCAGCCTGCCCGACAGCACGTTCACCACCACGAGCAGTCCGGTCATCGGCAGGAACATCAGGCCCGCGGCCAGCGCCGACTGGTCGCGCACCTGCTGGAAGAAGAGGCCGAAGACAAAGATCATTCCGTAGAACGCGACGCTCAGCGCGGAACCGGCCGTCACCGCCACCGCCACCGTCCGGTTACGGAACAGGCCCAGCGGCACTACCGGATGCGGGTGGCGCGACTCGATGCGGAGGAATGCGGCCAGCGACAGCACCGCCACCCCGAGCGCCACCAGGGCCAGGGTCCCGTGCTCGATCACCGCGAAGGCCAGCGCGACCAGTGCGAGTACGGCGGTCACCTGGCCCGGCAGGTCCAGCGGCGCGGGACGGCGGGCCGAGCGGGGTGCGCGGAACGTCAGCGCGAGGGCGATCAGACCCACCGGCAGATTGATGAAGAAGATGGCCCGCCAGTCCCAGGCCGTGGTCAGTGCACCGCCCGCGACGGGGCCCAGCGCCGCCGCCGTCGTACCGCCCGCCGCCCACAGCGACACCGCACGGCCGCGCTGCGCGGGATCGGCGTACGCCTGCCGCACCAGGGCGAGCGTCGTCGGCAGTACGACCGCCGCCGCGATGCCCTGCACCACCCGGAAGCCGATCAGCGCCGGGAGGTTCGGGGCCAGGCCGCAGGCGACGGACGCCAGCGTGAACAGGGCGATCCCGGCGGTGTACGCACGGGTCGCGCCGATCCGGTCCGAGAACGCGCCCGTCGACAGCAGCAGTGCGGCGAAGGCGATCGTGTACGCGTCGACCACCCACTGCAGCCCCGCCATCCCGCCGCCGAGGTCCGAGCCCATCGACGGGAGCGCCACATTCACCACCGACGCGTCCAGCATGATCAGCGCGAAGCCGAGCAGGGAGGCCACCAGGGACAGGGTGGGGGAGGGGCTCTGCGCGCGCCGGTCGCGGGGCAACTCGACGGCGGAATCCGGTGCTTGGACAAGGTTCTCTGTTGGCATGTGTCAAGCCTGGCGATCGACCCCGGCGTACAGTAGTGGCCTGAATGCCATACCTCCGGAGGTTCTGGCCATGTCGCCTGTGCACCGTGTCGTCGTCATCTCGACGCCACCCGTGTCGATGTTCAACATCGCCATCCCCGAGATGCTGTTCAGCAAGGTCGAGATCGACGGCGCCCCGGGATACGAGACGCTCTTCTGCACCGCGGAACCCGGTCCCGTCCGCACCAGCAGCGGACTCGACGTGCACATCCCGCACGGGCTGGACGTCATCGACACCGCGGACACCGTGATCATCGCCGGTGCGGGTTCCCGCGAGGAGCCCGATCCGCGCATCCTCGCCGCGCTGCGCAGGGCCGCAGCCGACGGCAAGCGCATCGCCTCCATCTGCACCGGCGCCTTCGCCCTCGCCGAGGCGGGGCTGCTCGACGGGCGCGCCGCCACCACCTACTGGACGTACACCGGTGAACTCGGCGACCGCTACCCCTCCGTCGATCTCCAGAAGGACGTCCTCTTCGTCCAGGACGGCACGGTCCTCACCTCGTCCGGCTACGCGGCCGGGATCGATCTCTGCCTCCACATCATCCGTACCGACTACGGCGCGGCCGTCGCCAACGGCGTCGCCCGCCTCACCCTCGTCGCTCCCGTACGGCCCGGTGGGCAGACGCAGTTCACCGACACCCCGCTGCCGCCCGAGCGCGGCGCCTCCTTCGCCTGCACCCGTGCCTGGGCGATGCAGCACCTCGACGAACCGCTGTCCCTCACCGACCTGGCCCGCAACGCGGGCGTCTCCGTACGGACGCTCTCGCGCCGCTTCCATGCCGAGACCGGACTCAGCCCCCTCCAGTGGCTGCTCCACCAGCGCATCGAGCGGGCCCGCGAACTGCTGGAGACCACCACCCTTCCCATGGACCGGGTCGCCCGCGCCAGCGGCCTCGGTACCGCCGACTCGATGCGCCAGCACATCCAGCGCCGCCTCGGCCTCACCCCGAGCGCGTACCGTGCGTCTTTCAGCAGGCTGACCGCGGCGCCGGTCGCGGCGGCCACGGTCTGATCCGGCCCGGGGCGGGTTCGGGCGTAGGGCGGCGGAGGCAGGACATGCGACGTGTGGTGCGGGGCTTCTGGGGGCCCCGGAAGGAGTCGGCCGAGGCGCTGACCAGGCGATGGAAGCTCACCCTGGACCAGCTTGCCGAGATCCTTCCGGCGGGTGGCCCCGGAGCTGTGTGGACGTGGCGGCAGATCCATTCGTCCGGGCCCGCCACTGATCTCGCGCCGGACGGGGACTCCCTCCTCGCCGCTCTGCGCGCGGCCCGGGATGCCGACGGCTGGTCGGACCGTGTCGGGTTCGGGCTGCGACTCGTCCTCGCGGGCGAGCCGGGCTGGGAGATCGAGGTCAGCGGGAACGGGGGCGGCGCCTCGGAGTTCCTCCTCCAGTCGATGGTGATCGGTGTCAGATCGCCGGACAACGCCGAGATCTCCGACGTGAGTCTCCTTGCTGCTGTCGCCGAGGCATGGGAGCCCGACTTCGGCGATGTCACCGACGACGACGTGCTCGACGCCTTGGAGGACGACGCGGGTTTCGTCGTCGGTGAGCCCTGCGTCGGCTGGGCCGGCTATCTCTCCCCGGCGCGCGCGGCCCTGCTGCCGGAGGGCATGACGGCGGGGCAAAAGGAGTCCCGTGTCGGAGGCGTTCTCCTCGACATCGCTCCGCGAGGCAACGTGCAGGACGTACTGCGGGCCCATCTGCGGCTGCGCGACGCCGGTGCGCTGCAGCCGCTGCCGTGCCCGATGGACCGGTCCGTGCTGTGACCGTCCGGACCGGGGAGACGTACGGGGCGGGCCGGGGAATGAGGGAGTCCGCTCGCACGTTGTCCTCAGGAGCGGAGGGTGGCTCCGCGCCGCCTGAGCTGTACGTACGAGAACACGGAGAGAAGAAGAGACATGCGCGTCGAGATCTGGAGCGACATCGCCTGCCCCTGGTGCTACATCGGGAAGGCCCGCTTCGAGAAGGGCCTGGCGGGGTTCGCCCACCGCGACGAGGTCGAGGTCGTGCACCGTTCCTTCGAACTCGACCCCACGCACGCCAAGGGCGACACCGTGCAGGTGATCGACATGCTGGCGCAGAAGTACGGGCGCACCCGCGAAGAGGCGAAGGCCATGGAGGCGAACGTCGCGGCCAACGCCCAGGCCGAGGGCCTCGGCTACCTCACCGAGGGCCGCGACCACGGCAACACCTTCGACATCCACCGGCTGCTCCACCTGGCCAAGGCCCGCGGCCGCCAGGACGAGCTGCTGGGCCTCGCCTACCGGGCGAACTTCGCCGAGGAGCGTTCCGTCTTCGACGGTGACGTGCTGGTCGAGCTGGCCGTCGAGGCCGGGCTCGACGCCGACGAGGCGCGTGCCGTCCTCGCCGACCCGGAGGCGTACGCCTCCGAGGTGCGGGCCGACGAGCGCGAGGCGTCCGAGCTGGGGGCCAACGCGGTGCCGTTCTTCGTGCTCGACCGTCGGTACGGGATCTCCGGCGGCCAGCCCGCCGAGGTCTTCGCCCAGGCGCTCGAACAGGCGTGGAAGGACCGGCCGCTGACCGCGATCGGCGGGGACGCCGCGGCGTGCGACGCCGACGGTGCCTGCGAGGTCCCGCAGACCGGAAGCAACGCCTGAGCGCGCAGGCCGGACGCTGTCGCCCGACACCTCGCTCAGCCGCATACATAAGCATTGCTTGGGCGTACCCCCTTAACTCTTTGTAATTGACGATGAGTCAAGGGGGCTTCAGGCTGGGCTCATGGAGACTACTTCGCTCAGCCGTGCGGTGGACGACGAGTTCGCGCCGGAGACCGCCTACCTCAACACCTCCACCTGTGGGCTGCTGCCCCGGCGCACCGTGGACGCGGTGAGGGAGCTCGCCGAGGCGATCGCCACGGGCCGCAGGGCCGGCTCCGGCGACTTCGAGGCGGTGGACGCGGCCCGGACCGGCTTCGCCCGCCTCGCCGGTGTCGACGCCGACCGGGTCGCCACCGGCAGCTCGGTCTCCGTACACGTCGGGCTGATCGCGGCCTCGCTGCCGGCGGGGGCCGAAGTCCTGGCGCCCGAAGGGGAGTTCAGCTCCGTCGTCAGCCCGTTCGCGGTCCGTGGCGATCTCCGGATGCGCTACGTCCCGCTGGACGGGCTGGCCGACGCGGTACGGCCCGGCACCGATCTCGTCGCCTTCTCCTCCGTGCAGTCCGCCGATGGCCGGATCGCCGATCTGGACGCGGTACGTGCGGCGGCCGCCGCCCACGGCGCCCGGATGCTGCTCGACGCCACCCAGTCGGCCGGCTGGCTGCCGCTGGACGCCGGGGCATACGACTACACCGTCACCGGCGGCTTCAAATTCCTGCTCTGCCCGCGGGGTGCGTCGTTCCTCACCGTCACCGAGGAGGCGCAGCGCACCCTGCCGACCGTCTTCGCCGCGTGGGTCGCCTCCGATGACCCCGGGAACAGTACGTACGGCCCGGTCGGGCGGCTCTCCCCGACCGCCCGGCGCTACGACGAACCGCCGGCCTTCCTCTCGTACCACGGCGCCGAGCACTCCCTCGCGCTGCTGGGCGAGGTCGGCATCGACACCGTCCACGCCCACGCCACCGGGCTCGCCGCCCGCATGCGGACCGGGCTGGCCGGGCTGGGGCACGAGGCGGTGCCTGGGGAGTCGGCGATCGTGGCCGTGCCCGGACTCGGCGGGCGGGAGCCGGAGCTGGCGCGGGCCGGGGTGATGGTCTCGAACCGGGCGGGGAGTCTGCGCGCGGCCTTCCACCTGTACAACACGCAGGCCGATGTGGACCGTGCCCTGGACGTGCTCTCCGGCTGAACCCGCCCGGATACCGGCCGGCCCCGCCCGGACGCCGGGGATCAGCGGCGCTCGGGGCAGTCCTCGGTCTCGTGGCAGAGGTTCTCCTCGACCTTGGCGAGCAGCCGGGCCAGCTCCTTGCGTTCGGCCGGGTCCAGCCCGGCGAGGGTGTGCTCCTCCAGATTCGTCCAGGCCCGCTCGACGTCGGCGTGCAGCGCGCAGCTGTCGTCGGTGGCCTCGACCAGGACGGCCCTGCGGTCGTCCGGGTCGGGGCGGCGGCGGACGTGCCCGGTCTGTTCGAGGCGCTGGAGCATCTTCGTGACGGTGGAGGGGTCGAGGTCGACGGCCTTGATCAGCTCGGACTGGCGCACCGCACCCGCGTCCCACAGATACATCATCAGGAACTCCTGGCCGGGGTAGAGCCCGAGCCCCTTGAGCAGCCTGCCCGCGGCGATCCGGTGCAGCCGGGCGACCCGCGAGACGGCATGGCTGACGGGGCCGCCGCGGGCGGCGCTCGGCAGCTCGGTACAGGCGGGATCGGCCTTCATAGGGACTCCTCGGGGTGGTGCCGGGCGGTGCTCCTGGTGGGTCGGGAGCGCGGAGCCGGTCGTTTTCTGCGAACTTTACCTTGGTCGGCCAATTAATGGACTACAGTGGCGCACGGCGCAGATAGTTGGCCGACCACATAATTTTGGAGCTTCCATGACCACCGCATTCGACCCGATCGACCTGTCCGGCAGCCGGCTCGCCAACCGCATCGCGATGGCCCCGATGACCCGCAGCCGGGCCGGTGAGGGCGGCATTGCCACGGATCTCGTCGCCGAGTACTACGCCCAGCGCGCGTCGGCGGGCCTCATCATCACGGAGGGCATCCAGCCGTCGGCGGTGGGCCAGGGCTACCCCTCCACTCCTGGGCTGCACAGCGCGGAGCAGGTCGTGTCCTGGCGCAAGGTCACCGACGCGGTGCACGCGGCGGGCGGCCGGATCTTCGCCCAGCTCATGCACGCCGGCCGGATCGGCCACCCGGACCTGCTGCCGGACGGGCTCACCCCGGTCAGCGCCTCCCCGCTCAAGCCCGCCGGTCAGCTCTACACCGGCACGGGGCTGGAGGACTTCACCGCACCGCGCGAACTGACCGGCGACGAAGCCCGGCAGACCATAGCCGACTTCGCGGCGGCCGCCCGCAACGCGGTCGACGCCGGCTTCGACGGGGTCGAGCTGCACGGCGCCAACGGCTACCTCATCCACCAGTTCCTCGCGCCCAACACCAACCTGCGCAACGACGAGTGGGGCGGCTCCGCGGAGGCCCGAATCCGGTTCGCCGTCGAGGTGGTCAAGGCCGTCGCCGCCGAGATCGGTGCGGAGCGGACCGGGCTGCGCATCTCGCCCGGAAACCCGTACAACGACATCGACGAGCCCGCGCCGGACGCCGTCTACACCGCGCTGGTACAGGAGATCGAGCCACTCGGCCTTGCCTATCTGCACGTCCTGGAAGCGGCGGAGATCCGCGAGCTGACCCTCGCGCTGCGCAAGCAGTTCTCCGGCACCTTCATCCTCAACGCGCTGACGGAAGGGCCGACCGGACCGGACGACCACTCGCTGATCGACGACGGGATCGCCGACATCATCTCCTACGGTGCCCTGTTCATCGCCAACCCGGACCTGCCCGCCAGGCTGAAGGCCGGCGGCCCGTTCAACACCCCGGACCCGTCGACCTTCTTCGGCGGGGACGCGAAGGGATACGTCGACTACCCGGCGCTGGACGCCGTCCAGTCCTGAGGCCGTGCGGGTCGCCGGGTTGCGGCCAGGGCCCGGCGTCCCCGAAGAGGTTCAGCACATCCTTCTGCAGCGCCCGCGCCCTCCCGCTAATCCCGGCCGGACTCCTCCAGCGGCGCACTGTGCCACTTCCACGAGGTGACCCGGGGATGGCCGGGCAGTTCGCCGCGGCCGGTGGCCCAGAGCAGGACGGCCCACCGGTCGGCGTCCTTCGGGGCGTCCGGGAACAGCCGGGCCAGTACCCGGTCGCAGAGATCGGCGGGCGGAGCCCAGGGGACATCCAGGCTCGCGGCGAGGTCATGCACGTGCACCAGGGTCTCCACGATGCCCATGGCGGCGAAGCCCTCCGGGTCGGACACCCCGTAGGAGTGGTACGAGCGGACCTCGGGCGAGGCCGTCCGTACCATCGCAGCGAGCAGCGAGCCGCTCGCCTCCAGCGTCTGGAGCAGTCCGGCGGGTCCGGCCGACCGGTCCGCGAAGATCGCGTTCATCGGACCGCCCTTGTGATCGGCGCTCCAGCGGTAGGGGACGTACGTGTCCAGCGACGGTTGCCGCGGGCCCAGCTGTGCCGCGTAGGAGAAGAGATCGTCGCTCAGGTGCTCGGCGGTCCCCCAGCAGTCCCACTCCAACGACCCGGCCGGGACCAGCCAGTTGTCCACCGAGGACTCCCGGAGCGTGTCGACCGCGAGGCGGACCGCAGTGGTCACGTCGTCCGCCGTGACCGGCAGCCGGGTCCCGGTCAGCGCAGCCCGTTCCGCCGCACTGCACTCGACACAGAACTCATTGCCCTCCGGATCGGCGAGCGTCGCCCAGCCCCGCCCGTTCGGCCTGCGGTGGTCGGCCACCAGGGTGGCGCCCAGGCCGAGCAGCCGCTCCACCTCCTCGTCGCGGGTGCGGTCCTGCGGCTGAATGTCCAGGTGCAGACGGTTCTTGGTGCTCTTCGGCTCCGGCACCGAGATGAACAGCAGCGCGGCACCGGGGGCCTCGACGAGTGCCTCGGGATCGCCGGGGGCGTCCTCGTCGGAGAGCGCGGCGCCGAGTACCCCGGACCAGAAACCGGCGAGCTTGTAGGCGTCGGCGCAGTCGATCGTTATGTGACGTACCAGTGAAGTCATGGACCCCACTGTCGCCGCTCACGGCCGTCTCGGTCCACCAGGTTTGGCCGAGGGGGTGGGGCGACGGACGTCGCCCCACCCCCTGCCCGGTTCAGCTCGTCGACACGTCACTCCACCGGTGTGAAGTCCCGCGCCCCGATGAACTCCGGACGCCGCGCCGGTGCCGCGAACGGCTCCTCGGCGGCGTTCTCCACGCTGTTGAAGACGATGAAGACATTGCTGCGCGGGTACGGGGTGATGTTGTCCCCCGAGCCGTGCATGCAGTTGCAGTCGAACCAGGTCGCCGAACCCGCCTTGCCCGTGAAGAGCTTGATGCCGTGCCGGTCGGCCAGCTTCGTCAGCGCCTCGTCGGACGGGGTGCCGGCGTCCTGCATCTTCAGGGACTTCTTGTAGTTGTCCTTCGGCGTCTCGCCCGCACAGCCGAGGAACGACTTGTGCGAACCGGGCATGATCATCAACCCGCCGTTGGTGTCGTGGTTCTCGGTCAGCGCGATCGACACGGACACCGCCCGCATGTTCGGCAGGCCGTCCTCGGCGTGCCAGGTCTCGAAGTCCGAGTGCCAGTAGAACCCCGAAGCGCCGAAGCCCGGCTTGACGTTGATCCGGGACTGGTGGACGTACACGTCCGAACCGAGGATCTGACGGGCCCGGCCCACCACGCGCTCGTCGCTGACCAGCCGGGCGAAGACCTCGCTGATCCGGTGGACCTCGAAGACCGACCGTACCTTTTGCGACTTCGGCTCTATGATCGAGCGCTCGTCGGCCCGCACCGCCGGATCGGTGATCAGCCGGTCCAGTTCGGCGTGGTAGGCGGCGACCTCGTCCGGTGTGATCAGCTGGTCCACGCCGAGGAAGCCGTCGCGCTCGAAGCCCTGCAGATCCTTCACGGCGACCGGCCCCGGTGCGCCGGGCGGGGACCAGATGACCGGGTCCTGGCGGGGCGTGATCATCTCGGCTGCGCCGCGCGTGGGGTACAGATCGGTACGTACATCGGTGGTCATGGTTCAGCCCTCCTCGCTGAGCAGTGGGTAGACACCGTTCTCGTCGTGCTCCTCCCGTCCGGTGACCGGAGGATTGAAGACGCAGACACAGCGGAAGTCGGTCTTCGGCCGCATGGTGTGGTGCTCATGGCCGTTCAGCAGGTACATCGTGCCGGGCGTGATCCAGTGCTTCTCGCCGGTCTCGTCATTGGTGAGCTCGGCCTCGCCCTCCACGCACAGGACGGCCTCGATGTGGTTCGCGTACCACATCGACGTCTCGGTACCCGCGAACATCGTGGTCTCGTGGAGCGAGAAGCCCACCTTCTCCCGGGCGAGCACGATGCGCTTGCTCTCCCAGGTTCCGGAAGCGGCCTTCACATGCCGGTCGGTGTTCTCGATGTCACTGAACGATCGGACGATCACGGTGGGTCGGTGCCTTTCTCTCTGCGGCGGTGTTTCTCGTCGGACCCGCGTCGGGGACGGGTCCGGGATCAGGCGGTCTCGCGGACTGCGCGGGCCAGGGTCCGCAAGCCCTCGTCCAGCTCCTCGGGGGTGACGGTCAGCGGCGGCAGCAGTTTCACGACCTCGCTCTGCGGACCGGAGGTCTCGATCAGGAGTCCCAGCTCGAAGGCGCGGGCGCAGACCGCGACGGCGCGCGACTTGTCGGTGAACTCCATGCCCCAGACCAGGCCGCGGCCCCGGAACTGCGCACCGAGCCGGGCGTGTTCGTCGCAGATCGCAAGGAGCGCCTGCTCGATCTGCTCGCCCCGGGCCAGGGTCTGCTTCTCCATCTGTCCGTCCGCCCAGTAGGCGTCCAGCGCGGCGGCGGCCGTGACGAACGCCGGGTTGTTGCCACGGAAGGTGCCGTTGTGCTCGCCAGGCCCCCAGATGTCCAGCTCCGGTTTGAACAGGCAGAGCGACATGGGCAGTCCGTAGCCGCTGATGGACTTGGACAGGGTGACGATGTCGGGGGTGATGCCGGCCTCCTCGAACGAGAAGAACGCCCCCGTGCGTCCGCAGCCCATCTGGATGTCGTCGACGATCAGGAGCATGTCGCGGCGGTGGCACAGGCCGGAGAGCGCCCGCAGCCACTCGGAGCGCGCCACATTGATGCCGCCCTCGCCCTGCACCGTCTCGACGATCACGGCGGCGGGCTGGTTGAGACCGGAGCCCTGGTCCTCCAGGAGCCGCTCGAACCAGAGGAAGTCGGGTACCCGGCCGTCGAGGTAGTTGTCGAACGGCATCGGGGTGCCGTGCACCAGCGGGATACCGGCCCCGGCCCGCTTGAAGGCGTTGCCGGTGACGGCGAGCGAGCCCAGCGACATGCCGTGGAAGGCGTTGGTGAACGAGACGATCGACTCGCGCCCCTTCACCTTACGGGCCAGCTTCAGCGCCGCCTCGACCGCGTTGGTGCCGGTCGGGCCGGGGAACATCACCTTGTACGGGAGATCACGCGGGCGCAGCACGTTGTTCTGGAAGGACTCCAGGAAGGCGCGTTTCGCGGTGGTGGCCATGTCGAGGCCGTGGGTGATGCCGTCGCGCTCGATGTAGTCGATCAGCGCGCGTTTCAGTACCGGGTTGTTGTGGCCGTAGTTGAGAGATCCGGCGCCGGCGAAGAAGTCAAGGTAGGTGTGGCCGTCCTCGTCGGTCAGACGGGCGCCCCGCGCATGGTCGAACACTGCGGGCCAACTGCGGCAGTAGCTCCGTACCTCCGACTCCAGGGTCTCGAAGACACTCAGCGCGGGCGGGGTGATGGTCACAGGGAATCTCCTGCTTGAGGGGGGTGTGACGGGCAGCGGTGTGCTCAGGTGCAGAACGGGCCGATGCGCTCGGACGTGGAACAGGCCGATTCGCTCAGGCGTGGAACGGGCCGATGCGGTACAGCACTTCCGGCAGATGCGCTCCCTCGGGGAACAGCCCGCCGTCGAAGAGCACTTCACGCTCCAGGGCCACGTCGTGGCGCAGCGCGTAGGAGGTGAACAGCCGGTCCGACGCGGTGTTGTCCGGGGTGACGGTCGTCTCGACCGAGGCCAGGCCCTGCGAGGCTGCGACCCGCGAGGTCAGCGCGTCCAGCAGCTTTCCCGCCAGTCCGGTCCCGCGGTGGCCGTGGTCGACGGCCACCTGCCAGACGACGAGTGTCTCGGGGCGGTCCGGCCGGAGGTATCCCGTCACGAAGGCAACGGGCCCGCCGGTCTCGTCGCGGGCGACCACGGAGGTGGCCGCGAAGTCACGGCACCACAGCAGGTAGCTGTACGAGGAGTTGAGGTCCAGGACCTCGGAGTCGCGGGCGATGCGCCAGATCGCGGCTCCGTCCTCCACTCGTGGGGTGTCGATGGTGAGGAATTCGCTTCGGGCACTTGCAAAATCTGCTGGTGCGGCGGTCATGCGAATTGAATTTACCCAGCAAATTCTGAAATTGCATCGACGCAAGGGGTTGGATGGGGCGATTCTCTGTGTTATCACGCGGGTGCATGCACAGGCGCGATCCGGTTGCACTTTCTTATGTTTTGGGTGCTATTTATCCGGCATAACGGCCGCGATGTGGAGTCGGTCACAAGGTCGTAACTCTCGGGTGACGCAACGGAATTGTGTGGATCGGGCTTCTGGAAACTTGGGCGTTTAGGGTCCGGGGAAGCGGGCAGAAGAATGCGGGGAGCTGCTCTGGATGGAGCAGCTCCCCGCATTTATGGAATACGGACGTTCCGGTGCGCTTCTACTCGCTCGGCCAGGTTTCCGAAACGGCTTTGCGGGCAGTTTCGAAGTCGACCTGCCGGCCCGAATCGGCCAGCGCCGCCCCCAGAGCCGCGAGCGAGGACTGCACCGCGCCCCGCGTCGCATCCACACCGTAGTGATTGACCCGGATCATCTCCTTGGACAGTGCGCCGCCGCCCGCGATCAGCGGCAGCGACGGGTCGGCCGCGAGTGCCCGCGCGACCAGCTCGGAGGCGTCGACGCCCGCCGGGGCGCGCAGTGTCGTCGCGACCGGCGCCGCGTCCTTCGCCTCGTGCACATACGGCGACAGACCGCCGCCGAGCGCCACCGCACCCGCACGCGTCGCCGCGGCAGCCGAGGCATGCCGGGCCATCAGCGCGTCCAGGCCCTCGGCCTCGATCCGCTCCACGCAGGCTTCCAGAGCCAGCATCTCCAGCTGGGCGGGGGCGTGCAGCAGCGCCCTGCGACCGCCGTCGATCCAGCGCTCCTTCCAGTCCAGGAGGGAGAGGTACGAGCGGCGCGGGGCCTGGGGGTTGGCGGCGATCCGCTCCCAGGCCCGCTCGCTCACCGACACCGCCGACACCCCGGCCGGGCCGCCCATCGCCTTCTGCGCGCCGATCACACAGAGATCGACGCCCCACACGTCCGGCAGCAGCGGCTCGGCGCCCACCGAGGCGACGGCGTCCAGCATGAACAGCGCCCCGTGCGAACGGACCACCTCACCGATCTCGGCGACCGGATTGGTGTTGCCGGTCGCCGCCTCGGCGTGGACGAGGGAGACGAAGTCGATCTCCGGGTGCTCGGTCAGCGCCCGTGCGACCTGATCGGCGGTGACCGCCGTGTGGAACGGAACCGCCAGATCGACGACATTGGCACCGCAGTCCCGCAGCCAGTTCCCGAAGGTCTGTCCGTACGGTCCCGTGACGACGTTCAGCGCGGTCGAGCCGGGCCGGGCGCCGCCCCGGATGCAGCCTTCGAGGGGGAGCAGCGCCTCGCCCTGCATGATGACGACGTCCTGCTCGGTGGCGAGGAGGCCGGCCACGCGCTTCTCGATGGCCGCGAAATGCGCGGCGGTGAGCGGGGTGAGGTCGAGGAAGGGGTGCGTCACGGTGGTGCTCTCTTCGGATCGGGTCGGTGCGCCGCGGTGCTGCGTACGGACAGTGCTTCCGTCGAAGCGTACCCAGGGCGCCGGGCGGTGCCTCGTACAGTGCTGCTCATGAGTGATCACAGGGCACCGCAGGTGCTGCACGTGAAGGGGCGGGTGCTCGTCGGACCGGAGGACGTCCGCGACGAGCTCTGGGCCGTCGACGGACGGATCTCGTACGGAAGGCCGGCCGGCGCGGACGAGGCGGTGACCGTCACCGGCTGGGCGCTGCCGGGGCTGGTCGACGCCCACTGTCACGTCGGGCTCGACCATCACGGTGCCGTCGACGCGGCGACCAGCGAGAAGCAGGCCGTCGCCGACCGGGAGGCAGGTGCGCTGCTGCTGCGGGACGCGGGTTCGCCGGCCGACACCCGGTGGATCGACGACCGCGAGGACCTGCCGAAGATCATCAGGGCCGGCCGCCACATCGCCAGGCCCCGCAGATACACCCGGAACTACGCCTACGAGATCGAGCCGGACCAGCTGGTCGCGTACGTCGCACAGGAGGCGCGCCGCGGCGACGGCTGGGTGAAGCTGGTCGGCGACTGGATCGACCGGGAGGTGGGTGACCTGACCGCCCTCTGGCCGCGCGAGGCGGTCGAGGCGGCCATCTCCGAGGCGCACCGGCTCGGCGCCCGGGTCACCGCGCACTGCTTCGCCGAGGACTCGCTGCGCGATCTCGTCGAGGCCGGCATCGACTGCATCGAGCACGCCACCGGGCTGACCGAGGACACCATTCCGCTCTTCGCCGAGCGCGGTGTCGCGATCGTCCCCACACTGGTCAACATCGCCACGTTCCCCTCGCTCGCGGCGGGCGGCGACACCAAGTTCCCCCGCTGGTCGGCCCATATGCGGCGGCTGCACGAGCGGCGTTACGACACCGTTCGCGCCGCGTACGACGCCGGGATCCCGGTCTTCGTCGGCACCGACGCGGGCGGGGTGCTCGCCCACGGGCTGGTGGCGGACGAGGTCGCCGAGCTGGTGAAGGCGGGCATCCCGGCCCTGGACGCGCTGTCCGCGACGACCTGGGGTGCGCGCCAGTGGCTCGGGCGGCCGGTGCTGGAGGAGGGCGCGCCGGCGGACCTGGTGGTGTACGACGAGGACCCGCGGGCGGACGTGCGGGTGCTGGCGGCGCCGCGACGCGTGGTGCTGAACGGGCGGGTGATCGGCTGAGGGACGGCTCACGGAGCTGCCTCCCGACCGGGGTGTGCCGTGTTGACCGGCAGTTACCGAATCCCTGCGATGTCGTTGAAACACCCTTGCGCGCACCCCGGCGCAGTCGGCCTCCGCGCCGTCCGCGCTCGGTGGATCGGGTGACCCCGAGGAACGAACGTACCGAGATATTCGAATACAGGCGCGGAAACCCCACTTTGGAGTGAACTCACGTCAGGTGTCTGCCAGTTCACCCTCCGTGCGTAAAGCTTTCGGGGTCGAGGTCACCGGTGCCCGCGATGTCCCCCATTGGACGGCGCCGGTGGCTCCATGTCTCTTGTGGGGGTTCCACCATCTTGAACAGCAATACCTTCCGCCTGGCCGCCCTGGCGGTTGCCGCCGCTCCCGTCGCCCTGCTGGTCGCCGTCCCGGCGCAGGCCGCCACCGCGACCACCACGACCACCGGCGACGGGAAGGCGAGCGCGGTCGTGCTCCGTACCGCACTCGACGTCTCGCTCCTGAACAAGACGATCGATGTGCCGCTCAAGGCCACGCTCAATGAAGTGCAGGCACCCGCCAGCGCCGACAAGACCGCGCTGAGCGTGCGGCTCGACGGGGTGGACCACGGACAGCCGTTCAGCGTGCTGAGCGCCGATGTGGCCACCGCCAGGGCGACCGTCGGCAAGCACAGGGCCGAGGGCTACAGCAATCTCGCGAAGGCCCGGGTCCATGTGCCCGGACTGCCGCTGCTCTCGCTGATCGAGGTCGAGAAGGTCACCTCCAAGGCGGTCTGCGAGGTGGGCAGGAAGCCGGTCGCCGAGTCGAACGTGCTGGGGCATGTGTCGGTCCTCGGCAAGCGGATCACCCTCACCGCGGGCGGTACCACGCAGCTGAAGGTGCCGGGCGTCGGTGAGGTGACCCTCGACCTGTCGAAGACGCACACCACCTCGCGCACCGCAGCGGCGGCCGCGCTTCAGCTGAAGGTCTCGGTCAACCCGCTCAAGCTGAATGTCGCCGATGTGCAGGGTGAGGTCACGCTCGCCGAGGCGACCTGCGAGACACCGAAGGCGACCGGAGGCGGCGACAACGGCGGTTCCGGCAACGGGGGCTCCGGCAACGGCGGTTCCGGCAACGGCGGTTCCGGCAACGGCGGGACGAGTGGCGGAGGCACCTCCGGCAGCGGTGGCAGCACGTCCGGGGGCACGGGCGGTGACGGCGGCGATGTGAAGCCCCAGACCGGCACCGGCCACGCCCCGGCCGCCGACTCCAACCTCGCGGAGACGGGCGGCAGCTCCACGACCCCGTACATCGCGGGCGGCGCGGCCGTGCTGCTGGCGGTGGGCGCCGGGGCGATGGTCGTGGCCAGGCGCCGCGCCCAGGGCTGATCCCTGAACCAAGGCCCGAGGGGGGGCAGTCGTAGGTCAGGAGGGGAGCGGCGTTCGCGTGACGGAACGCCGCTCCCCGTGAGCGTGAGGAATGCCGCTCCCCGTCGGCGTGGGACGGAGCGTGGCCGTCCCGTCAGCGTGTGACGGCGGTCAGCGCCTGCAACGCCTGATCGAGTGCCTGCAGAAAACGGTTGGTCGTCGTACGGTCGCGTACCGCCAGCCGCAGCCACTGCGTACCGAGCCCCGGAAACGTATCCCCACGCCGCGCCGCGAAGCCCAGCGCCCGCAACCGCTCCCGTACCTCGGTGGCCCCCTCCAGCCGCACCAGGACGAACGATCCCTCGGCCGGTTCCACCACCCGCACTTCGGTGAACTCCCTGAGCCCCGCGACCAGATGGTCCCGGTCCACCGCGATCCGCTCCGCCGCGGCAGCCGCCTCGGCCAGGGCCCGCGGCTCCATGCACGCCTCGGCCGCCGCCAGCGCCGGGGACGACACCGGCCACAGCGGCTGCGCCTCCTCCAGCGCGCGGATCGTCTCCGGGGCGGCCAGTACGTAACCGATCCGCAGCCCCGCGAGCCCCCAGGTCTTGGTGAGGCTGCGCAGCACCACGAGCCCCGGGATGTCCGTACGCCCGCACAGCGCCTCGCGCTCGCCCGGCACCGCGTCCATGAACGCCTCGTCGACCACCAACGTCCGTCCGGGGCGCGCCAGTTTCTCCAGCACGGCCGCCGGGTGCAGGACCGACGTGGGGTTCGTCGGATTGCCGACCACCACCAGATCCGCGTCCTCGGGCACCGCCGCCGGGTCCAGCCGGAAATCGTCCTCGGCCGACAGCAGCACCCGCCGCACCTCGTGCCCGGCCGCACGCAGCGCCGACTCGGGCTCGGTGAACTGCGGATGGATCACGACCGGGCGGCAGGCCGGCAGCGCCCGTGCGATCAGCACGAAAGCCTCTGCCGCACCCGCCGTCAGCAGCACGCGCCCCACCGGCAGCCCGTGCCGGGCCGCGACCGCCGCCCGCGCCGGACGGCCGTCCGGGTACGCGGCGAGCGTGCCCAGCGACGCGGCTATCCGCGCCTTCAGCCAGGCCGGGGGCGTATCGGCCCGTACGTTGACGGCGAGATCGGTCAGATCCCGGCCCCGTACTTCCGCGTCACCGTGGTGCCGCAGATCGTGCGTGCCCGCGCCTGTCGCGTCGGGTCTTTCAGTGTGAGTGTGCATGACCGCCGTGGGGGTGGTGGTGATGGCCGTCGTCGTCGGGGTGGAAGTGCGGCTGCTGCGGCAGCCCCACCTTGTCCTCGAAGCCCGGCAGCGAGATCCGGTACACGCATGAGTCGCAGTTCATCCGCAGATCGCCCTTGACGGCCTCCCGGTAGCGCTCCATGACCAGGTCGTACAGTTCCTCGGCCGCACCGATGACTTCGGCCGAGCGGACATCGAGCTCCGGGTGGGCGGCGGCCCACTCCTCGGTCTGATGACGCACCCGGTCCGGCAGGATGCCGGTGAAGAGGAAGTACGGCAGAACGACTATGCGCCCGGCACCCAGCTTCACGCAACGGTCGAGACCGGACGGTACGTCCGGCGCCGCGAGCGAGACGAACGCCGTCTCCACCCCCGCGTAACCACGGCCCTCCCAGAACAGCCGCGCCGCCTTGTACACCTCGGCGTTGGCGTCCGGGTCGGTCGAACCGCGCCCGACCAGCAGCACCGTCACCTCGGACCGGTCGGTGTCGCCCAGCACCGCGTCGACCCGGCGCTCCAGCACCTTCAGCAGCGCCGGGTGCGGGCCGAGCGGACGGCCGTAGGTGTACGAGATGCCGGGGTGGCGCTCCTTCTCACGGGCCAGCGCCGCCGGAATGTCCCCCTTGGCGTGCCCGGCCGACACCAGCATCAGCGGCACGGCGGCGAAGCGTTTCACACCGCGCTCGACCAGCTCGGTCACGGCGTCGCCGAGCGGCGGCGGGGACAGCTCGATGAAGCCGCCCGCGACCGGCAGTTCGGGGTGGCGCTCGCCCAGCTCGGTCACGAAGTCACGGAACGCCGCGGCCCCGCCCTGGTCCCTGGTGCCGTGGCCGGCGATGAGCAGTGCGGGCTGGGTGGACGGGGTGGTCACAGGTTCTCCTCGGTGTGCGTGGGGGATACGGGGTGGTACAGCAGGGCGTTGAGAGCGGCGGCCGCGACCGCCGAGCCGCCCTTCTCGGACACATTGCTCACGGCGGGCAGACCGCTCTCGCGCAGCGCCGCCTTCGACTCGGTCGCACCGACGAAACCGACCGGCAGCCCGATGACGAGCGCGGGCGCGGCATCGAGGACGAGCAGCTCCTCCAGCGCGGTCGGCGCATTGCCGATCACCCAGATCGCGCCCGGTCCGACCTGCTCGTACGCGAGCCGGATCGCATGTGCCGAACGGGTCAGCCCCAGGCCGGATCTGGCCTCCTTGAGGCGGCACACGGTCTCGCGGCGGGTGATGCCCGCCGCGACCATCTCGACATCGGTGACGACCGGCGCACCGGCGTGCAGCGCCGCATGTGCGACGACGAGCGACGCCTCGTCGCAGACCAGGTCCGTCGCGTACTCCAGATCCGCCGCGGAGTGGATGACCCGCTCCACGACGGCCCGGGTCAGCGGTGCGAAGTGCGAGGTGTCCAGCCGGGCGCGCAGCCGCCGGAACGACTCCTGCTCGATGGGGTGAACGGTTCTCTCCCAGGGCCGGTTCACTCGGCTCCCTCCTGTGCGGGTGCCGTGGTGGCCGACTGCCAGCGGTAGCCGCGCGGTGTCACCATGCGGCCCGCGATCTCCCGGGTGGCCGTGTTGCCGACCGTCACGACCGTCATCATGTCCACCGTCGCCGGGTCCAGAGCGGCGAGCGAGGTCACCCGGCTGCTCTCGTCAGGGCGCGAGGCGTTGCGTACGACACCGACCGGTGTCGCCGGTTCCCGGTGCTCGGACAGGATCGACAGGGCCTTCGGGAGCTGCCAGTCGCGGCCCCGGCTGCGCGGGTTGTAGAACGTCACGATGATGTCGGCCCCGGCCGCGGCACGTACCCGGCGCTCGATGACCTCCCACGGCGTGTGCAGATCGGAGAGGCTGATCGACACATGGTCGTGGCCCAGCGGGGCGCCCAGGATCGCGGCAGCCGCCAGCGCGGCCGTCACCCCCGGCACACCCACCACATCGATATCGGCGCCGGCCTCGGCGAGCGCGGGCGACGCCATCGCGTACACGCCCGCGTCACCGCTGCCGATCAGCGCCACCGCATGCCCCTTGCGCGCCTCGGCGACCGCCGTACGGGCCCGCTCCTCCTCGGCGCCGAGCCCCGACTCCAGAATGGTGGTGCCGGGCCGCAGCAGGTCCCTGATCTGGTCGACGTACTGATCGAGCCCGACCAGCACCGAGGCCCGCCGCAGCTCCTCGCGGGCCCGCGGGGTCAGCAGATCGCGCGCACCCGGGCCGAGACCGACGACGGCCAGACGCCCGCGCGGGCTGCGGCGCACCACCGCACACGTGGCCATCGCGGCCCGCCCTACAGGGTTCGACTTCCGCTTCGGTACGAGGAGTTCGCCTCCCGCGGCGAGTGCGGCGGCCTCCGCCACGGACGGCGTGCCGACGGCGGCGAGCGGCGCGCCCGACGGATTGGGCACCTCGATACGGGCCAACTCGGCGGCGGCGTACGTCCGCAGCGGTACGCCGAGCTGCGAGGCCGCGGCGACGATCCCCGGCTCGTCCGCCTTCGCGTCGACCGTCACCAACTCCGCGATGCTCAGCGGCGACAGCCCGGCCTCGTGCAGGGCGTCCCGGATCAGCCCGACGACCTCCTCGACCGGCGCGCCCTTGGACGCGCCGACCCCGACAGCGAGTGACGCGGGCCGCAACACGACGGCCTGCGTACCGAGTTCCACGATCCGGTCGGTGACACGCAGCACCGCAGCACCCCCGGCGCCGGGGGACACATTCGACGGCAACGGCGGCAACGGCCACACCGCATCCGCCAGCAGTTCCACCCCCGCCCCGTCGAGCATCGCGCGCGACACCCCCGCCACATCGCCCTCAACGGGGAGGCCCAGCATGTCCAGCCCCGGCACCCCCGCCGCATCCGTCGCCGTAGTCACGACCGGCGCCGCGCCCAGCACCTCACCGACCGCCCCGGCCAAGGCGTTCGCCCCGCCACCGTGCCCGCCGAGCAGCGCCACAGCATGGCGACCCGCCTCGTCGACACAGACGACACCCGGGTCCGAGGACTTGTCCGACAGCAGCGGCGCGAGCAGCCGCACCACGGCCCCCGTCGCCAGGAAACACACCAGCTGCTCGCACTCGGCGAACGCCCGCTGCACGGCCTCGCGCACCGGTCCCTCGTAGACCACGGTGCGGCCGGGCCAGGCCGCGGCCAGCCGGTCGCGGGCGACGGTGCCCGCCGCCGTGGCGGAGATCAGGCCGATCACTGGGTTGCTCCTTCACTTGCACGGACCGCGGGGCGGGTGCCCCACAGCAGAAAGACCGGGTTGGCCGCGGCGAGCCGCGTCACTTCACCGGGCAGCGGCGCCAGCCGGGAGGACTGCAGCAGCACGCCCTCGGGCACGAGCCCGGCGCCGGCCAGCGCCGCACGCACCTGGGGCACCCGGTCCAGCGCCGCCAGCGCCACCACCACCGAGCGCCGCGCCCGCCGGGCGCACGCCGTCACGATGGCGGGCAGCTCACGCCCGCCGCCTCCGATGAACACCGCGTCCGGCTCGCCCAGACCGTCGAGCACGGCGGGCGCGGAGCCGTGCACCGCGCGGACGTACACCCCGTGCGCCGCCGCGTTCGCCCTGATCCGCCCGACCCCGTCCGGGGTCTTCTCCACAGCGACGACCGCCGCGCCGAGCCGCGCGCACTCCACCGCCACCGAACCCGAACCCGCGCCGATGTCCCACACCAGGTCCCCGGTGCGCGGTCCCAGCCGGGCCAGCGCCAGTGCCCGCACCTCGAACTTGGTGATCATCGAGTCGCGGTGCTCGAACTCCGCATCGTCCAGCGCCCATTGCCCCGGCCCGGCGGACGCTCCCGCGACGGTCCGTACGGGGGAGAGCGCCCGTGACTCGTCCAGGCACAGCACCACACTCACCGGATCCGGCCAGTCACGGGCCAGCGCCTCAGCGGGAGTCAGCCGCTCGACGCGCTCCCGCTCCGGATCGCCGAGCGCCGTCGCGACGACCAGGGTGCGTCCCCCGGCTCCGTGCACCAGACCGGCCGCCAGCTCCGCGGGCCCGGCGCCGGGTCCGGTCAGGACGGCCACCTTCGGATGCGCCAGACATACGTTCACGGCGGTCCTCGGGTCGCGGCCGTGCGCACTGACCACGACCGCGTCGTCCCACGCCAGCCCGAGCCGGGCGAACGCGACCGCGACGGAAGGCGAACCCGGCCGCACATCGAGCGCACTCGCCCCGAAACGCTCGGCCAGCGCCCGTACGATCCCGAAGAATCCGGGGTCACCGGAGGCCAGCACGACCACCCGCGCCCCGCCCCCGTGCGCATGCTCCGCGATCCGGTCGAGCGCCGGCGCCAGCGGACCGAGCACGACGCGCCGCACCCGCTCCGGCAGCCCCGCGGCTTCCAGATGGCGCCGGGCGCCGACCACCAGGGTGGCCACCTCCAGAGCCGCCCGGGCCTCGGGACCGAGCGGCTCGCCCGTCCCCGTACCGAAGACCCGGATCGGCGCGGCGGTACTCGTACCGAATCCCCGGATCATGAGCCGGACCGCTGGGCGCGCAGTTCGGCCCGCGCCGCCTTGTCGGCCTTGCGGAAACCGTGGAAGTGCCCCGGGTGGTAGAGGTGCGAACGTGTCCCCGAAGCCGAAAGCGCCGGGCCGACCAGGAAGAGGGTGTGCTTCCAGAGCTTGTGCTCCTTGACCGTCTCCTCCAGGGTCTCGATCGTGCAGTGCAGGATCAGCTCCTCCGGCCAGGTCGCCTGGTACGCGATCACGACCGGCGTCGACGTCGGATAGCCGCCCTCCAGCAGCTCCTGGGTGAGCTGCCCGGACCGGGCGGCCGACAGGAACAGCGCCATCGTCGTGCCGTGGCGCGCGAATTCCCGTACCTCCTCGCCCGGCGGCATCGGCGTCTTGCCGCCACCGAGACGGGTCAGGATCACGGACTGCGCGACCTCCGGAATCGTCAGCTCCCGCTGCGCGATCGCCGCGACGGCCGAGAACGACGACACCCCCGGCACGATCTCGACCGCGACCCCCAGCCCGGCACACCGGTCGACCTGCTCCTGCGTGCCGCCCCACAGCGCCGGGTCGCCGGAGTGGATACGGGCCACCTTCAGCCCCTCGGCGGCCGCGCGTTCGTACACGGCGACGACCTGTTCCAGCGACATCTGCGCCGAGTCGAGGATCTCCGCGCCCTCCCGGGCATGCTCCAGGACCTCCGCCTGCACCAGGCTCGCCGCCCAGATGACGATGTCGGCATCCGCGATGGCCCGCGCCGCCCGGAAGGTCAGCAGATCGGCGGCGCCGGGGCCGGCACCGACGAACGTCACTTTGCCGTGGGTGGGCGCGGCGACCGGGCCGGCTGCGTCGACTGCTTCGGACATGGGACGGGGTCCTTTCGGGAAACGGGAAACGGTAAAAAAAGCGGACAGAAGGGCGGGACGGACGGCAGGGCGCGGTGAGATGCGCGCACCGGGGTCAATCGGCTAGCAAGAGCGCATGGCGGTGTTCGTGGCGCTCGGCGCGTTCCTGATGACCCTGGCCGGCGGCTGGGTCGCCCAACGTGTCACCGACCGCCGCCACCTGGTGCTCGGCTTCGCCGGCGGACTGATGCTCGGTGTGGTCGGCCTGGACCTGCTGCCGGAGGCGATCGACGCCGCGGGCGATCCGGTCTTCGGCGTCCCGGCTGCCCTGCTGCTCTTCGTGGGCGGCTTCCTGGTCGCCCACCTGGTGGAGCGTCTGCTCGCCGTACGCCAAGCGGCACACGGCGCGGGCGAGGAGCGGGTGCCGCAGGTCGGACTCACGGCAGCGGCGGCGATGGTCGGCCACAGCCTGATGGACGGTGTCGCGCTCGGCGCGGCCTTCCAGGTGGGCGCCGGCATGGGAGCCGCCGTCGCCCTCGCCGTCATCACGCACGACTTCGCCGACGGCTTCAACACCTACACGATCACCAGCCTGTACGGGAACGCCCGCCGCAAGGCCGTGCTCATGCTGTTCGCGGACGCCGTGGCCCCGCTCGTGGGCGCGGCGACGACACTGCTGTTCACCCTTCCGGAGGAACCGCTCGGCTGCTATCTCGGCTTCTTCGGCGGCGCACTGCTCTACCTGGCCGCCGCCGAGATCCTTCCCGAGGCACACCACGAACACCCGGCCCGCTCCACGCTGCTGTGCACGGTGGCCGGGGTGGGCTTCATCTGGCTTGTGGTGGGCATCGCGGACTGACCACCGCGCCGTACCCCGGCGCCTCACAATTTCCCGCCCCGCCCGCCGTCGCGCGGCGCGGGCGCGATCAGCGTCGACAGATACGGCAACGGCCCCTCGGCCAGCTCTGCCGCCGGCCGGATCGACTCCTCGGGCAGCCCGAGCGCCGAACCCCACACCGCGTCCTCGGTACGCCCCGTCTCACGCAGTGCCGTGGCCACCTCCGCGGCCAGCCGCCCGAACTTGTACGCGACGACCGTCCCGGGACCTTCCAGAGCCTCCTTGAGCACCGCGGCCCCGGCGGTCACCGGTACCAGCGTCAACGGCTCCGTGCCCTCCGTCAGCACCGCACCACTGCGGGCGGCCAGATCCTGCATGGCCGTGATCCCCGGAACGGTCTCCACGGCCGTACCCGGCAGCAGCTCACCTATCGTGTGCGCGAGATACGTGAACGTCGAGTACACATTGGGGTCGCCGATCGTCGCGAACGCCACCGAACCATGCGTACGCAGCAGCTCCGCGACCCGCTCACCCGCCGCGTCCCACGCCGCCTCCCGGCGCGCCCGGTCCGTCCGCTCATTCAGCGCGAACACCACACGTACGACCTTGTCGGCCGCCACGTAATGCAGGACGGTCGCCTCGGCCCGCCCCCGCTCACCGGTGTCCATCACCGGTACGACGACGACCGCGGCACCACGCAGCGCGTTCACACCTTTGACGGTCACCAGCTCCGGGTCACCGGGCCCGACACCGACGCCGACCAGCCTGCTCGTCCCGTGATCGTGGTTCATCCCTTGCACCTCTCAACGAATCGGCGGGCCATACCGGGCGCCGAAGCCCAATGCGTATGCAGATAACTCGCGTGCACGCCCTGCTGTACGAACCCCTCCACGCGACGCTCCGGCTGATGCAGACCCCACGCCGGTTCGGCCCCGGCGCCCGGCTCCAGAACGGTCCGGTGGAACTCGTGCCCGCGCACCCGCGTCCCGGGCGCCGCCAGCACACTGTCGGAGACCGCCACGGCCTCCCGGTAGCCGAGCGTCAGCCGCTCGGACATCCGCGCCTCGGCACCGAGGACCCCGCACATCGGCAGCCCGTCGAGCGAACGCGCCAGATAGAGCAGCCCCGCACACTCGGCAGCCACCGGAGCCCCGGACTCAACCAGCTCGACAACGGCCTTGCGCAGTGCCGCGTTGGCGGACAGCTCCGACGCGTACACCTCCGGGAATCCGCCACCGATGACCAGCCCCCGAGTGCCCTCGGGCAACGCCTCGTCCCGCAACGGATCGAACGGCACGACTTCGGCCCCGGCGGCGGCCAGCAGCTCGGTGTGCTCGGCGTAGGAGAAGGTGAACGCCGCCCCGGCAGCGACGGCGACCACATTCGGCCCCTCCGGCCCACCCATTCCCTCCGGCACACCCCAGCCCGCCCGGCGGTTGAGGGCATCTATCAGCCCGCCCGGCGCTTGAGGACCGGGGTCCGGGGCGGATCCCCGTTCGTGGGAAGGGGCGGGCAGGGGAACAGCCCCGCCTGCGCCCACCGCCTCGACCGCGTCCCACACCTCACCTGGCAACGCGGGCGCCGACCGGGCCAAAGCCATCAGCGCTTCCAGATCGCACCCCGCCACCACCTGCCGCCGCATCGCCGCGACAGCGCCCACCGCATCGCCCCGCCGCTCCGCCACCGGCACCAACCCCAGATGCCGCGACGGCACAGCCACCTGCTCGGCCCGCCGCAACACCCCCAGCACCGGCACACCCGACTCGTCCAACGCCTCCCGCAACAGCACCTCGTGCCGCTGGGAGCCGACCTTGTTCAGAATCACGCCACCGATCCGCACCTGCGGATCCCACGAAGCGAAGCCGTGCACCAGCGCGGCCACGGACCGCGACTGCGACGAAGCGTCGACCACCAGCACCACAGGCGCCCGCAGCAGCTTCGCGACCTGCGCGGTGGACGCCAGCTCGCCTTTCCCCGAAGCCCCGTCGTACAGCCCCATCACGCCCTCGACGACCGCCAGGTCGCAGCCGCGCGCCCCATGCGCGAACAGCGGAGCGACCAGCTCGGGACCGCACATGTACGCGTCGAGATTGCGCCCCGGCCGTCCCGTGGCCAGCGTGTGGTAGCCGGGATCGATGTAGTCGGGCCCGACCTTGTGCGCGGACACGGCAAGTCCCCGCCCCGCGAAGGCCGCCATCAGCCCCGTGGCCACGGTCGTCTTGCCGCTCCCCGACGAGGGCGCGGCGATCACCAGACGCGGAACGTTCACCGCGGACCCCTCACCATTCGATGCCCCGCTGGCCCTTCTGACCGGCGTCCATCGGGTGCTTGACCTTCGACATGTCGGTCACCAGGTCGGCGGCCTCCACCAGCTTCTCGGGCGCGTTGCGCCCGGTGATGACCACATGCTGCGTACCGGGACGGCTCCGCAGCACCTCGATCACCTCGTCGGTGTCGACCCAGCCCCAGTGCATCGGGTACGCGAACTCGTCGAGGACGTACAGCCGGTACGTCTCGGCGGCCAGGTCGCGCTTGACCTGCTCCCAGCCCTCGCGCGCCGCCTCCTCGTTGTTCAGCTGCTTGTCGCGCTGCACCCACGACCAGCCCTCGCCCATCTTGTGCCAGGCGACGGACCCGCCCTCGCCACTGGCTCCGAGGACCTTCAGGGCGTTCTCCTCGCCGACCTTCCACTTCGCCGACTTGACGAACTGGAAGACCCCGATGGGCCACCCCTGATTCCAGGCGCGCAACGCGAGCCCGAAGGCCGCCGTCGACTTCCCCTTCCCGATGCCGGTGTGCACCACCAGCAGCGGGCGGTTGCGGCGCTGACGGGTGGTGAGCCCGTCGTCCGGCACGGTGGTCGGCTGTCCCTGTGGCATTACGCGGCCCTCCTGCTGGTTCCCTGAACGTCCTTGACGAGCCCGGCGATCGAGTCGGCCCGCAGGTCGTCGAGCGTGACGGCGGCGCCCCCCAGATCGCGCGCGAGAGCGTCCGCGAGACCGAGCCGTACGGGCCCCGACTCGCAGTCCACGACGACGGACGCGATGCCCTCGACCTCGTGCAGCCGTGCCGCCCGCGACGCCAGCGCCACCGGCTCGGGCCCCCCGGTCGCCCGCCCGTCGGTCACCACGACCAGCAACGGCCGCCGCGACGGATCACGCAGCCGCTCCACCCGCAGCACGTCATGGGCCTTCAACAGCCCGGCCGCGACGGGCGTACGCCCACCGGTCGGCAGCATCTCCAGCCGTGCCGCCGCGGCGTCCACCGACGACGTCGGCGGCAGCACCACCTCGGCGTCCTTGCCCCGGAAGGTGATCAGCCCGACCTTGTCCCGCCGCTGATACGCGTCCAGCAGCAGCGAAAGGACCGCACCCTTCACGGCACTCATACGCTGCCGGGCAGCCATCGATCCGGACGCATCCACCACGAAGAGGACGAGGTTTCCCTCCCGTCCCTCCCGGGTCGCCTGCCGCAGATCGTCCCGCCGGACCACCAGTCCCCGCCCCGACCGCCCCCGCGCCCGCTGATGCGGGGCAGCGGCCTGCACGGTCGCGGCCAGATGTAGTTTGGTCAGGGCGCCCCGCGGGCGCCGCGCACCGGTCGTACGCCCGTGCTCGGTACGCGCCCGGGACCGCCGCCCCGCCGCGCCCTCGCCCAGACCCGGCACGCTCAGCATCTTCGTACGAAACGGCTCGGCAGCGCGTACGGGCTGCTGCTCGCCGCCCCCGGAAGACTGCTGCCCCTGCCCCTGCTCGGGAACGGTCTGCGCGGGCGTGTCGCCCGCCTCGCCCTCGGGCTGCGGCGGTGTGTCGGGCCCGTCGCCCTGCGGGGGCCGGCCGCCGCCACCGGGGCCGTCCGGGTCCGGATCGTCGTCCTCGCCGCTGTTCTGCTCCAGCGTGTCGTCGAGCTTGTTCTCGTCCAGGCCCGGCGCGTCGAACGGGTTGCGCCTGCGGCGGTGGGGGAGGGCGAGCAGGGCGGCCTGCCGGACGTCCTCAGCCAGCACATCCGTACGCCCTGCCCAGGCGGCCAGCGCCGTGGCCGTCCTGGCCATCACGATGTCCGCCCGCATTCCGTCGACCTCAAAGGCTGCACACGTGGCCGCGATCTGGCGCAACGCACTGTCACCGAGCCGTACTTGGGGCAACAGTGCACGCGCGGCCACGATCCGCGCCCGCAACGCACCCTCCTCGTCGGCCCACTGGGCGGCGAAGGCGGCCGGATCGTCGTCGTACGCGAGCCGACGCCGCACGACCTCGACCCGCAGATCGGTCTCACGGGAGGCGGCGACCTCGACGGTCAGCCCGAAACGGTCGAGCAACTGCGGCCGCAGTTCCCCCTCTTCCGGGTTCATCGTCCCGACGAGCAGGAAGCGCGCTGCATGCCGTACGGAGACGCCCTCACGCTCCACGTACGACGCGCCCATGGCGGCCGCGTCCAGCAACAGGTCCACGAGGTGGTCGTGGAGGAGATTGACCTCGTCGACGTAGAGAATCCCGCGATGCGCGTCGGCGAGCAGCCCCGGCTCGAAGGCCTTCACGCCCTCGGCGAGCGCCCGCTCGATGTCGAGCGCCCCCACGAGACGGTCCTCGGACGCGCCGACGGGCAGCTCGACCATCCGCGCATCCCGCGACACGCCGGTCCCGGCCTCGTGGGGGCCATCGGGACACGCCGGATCGGGCGACGCCGGGTCGCACGAGAACCGGCACCCGGAGACGACCGGAACCTCCGGCATCAGCGCGGCCAGCGCGCGCACGGCGGTGGACTTCGCGGTGCCCTTCTCACCACGCACCAGCACGCCGCCGACGGCCGGCGAGACAGCATTGAGGAGCAGCCCGAGCCGGAGATCGTCCTGCCCGACGATGGCGGTGAAGGGAAACGGGGTACTCACGCTGCGATCACTCCTTCGAGTGGCTGATGCACTGGCAGGGCGCCGCGGTCCGAGGAGGCTGCCAGGCTGTTGCCGTAGTCCCCGCCGACGCGGGGGTGGTCCGAAGCCGAACCCGTGGGCACTGCGCGGGATGACGTGCTCCCCGCCACCGCGGGGCTTTCCAGGGAGATCACGCCTCTCCCTCCAGGTCGCCCTCAAGTTCGAGGTAGGTCGCCCGGAGCCGGTCCAGGGTCTCCTGGTCCGGCTCCGCCCAAAGGCCCCGATCCGCTGCTTCCAGCAGGCGCTCGGTGATGCCCCTCAGCGCCCACGGATTGGACTTCCGCATGAAGTCCTGGTTCTCCGGGTCGAAGACGTACTCCGCGCTGAGCTTCTCGTACATCCAGTCGTCCACGACCCCCGCCGTCGCGTCGTACCCGAACAGGTAGTCGACGGTCGCGGCCATCTCGAAGGCACCCTTGTACCCGTGCCGCCGCATCGCGCTCATCCACCGCGGGTTCACCACGCGAGCCCGGAACACCCGGTGCGTCTCCTCGCCCAGCGTTCGCGTCTTCACCTGGTCCGGCGTGGCGCTGTCGCCGACGTACGCCTCGGGCGACTCGCCGGTCAGATGCCGCACCATGGCGACCATCCCGCCGTGGTACTGGAAGTAGTCGTCGGCATCGACCAGATCGTGTTCTCTCGTATCCACGTTCTTCGCCGCCACCGCGATCCGCCGGAACGCCGTCTCCATGTCCCCGCGCGCCGCCCGCCCGTCGAGCCCGCGCCCGTACGCGTAGCCGCCCCATACCGCGTACACCTCGGCCAGGTCCGCGTCCGACCGCCAGTTCCGCGCGTCGATCAGCGGCAGCAGCCCCGCACCGTACGCCCCCGGCTTCGAGCCGAAGACGCGTGCCGTGGCCCGGCGCCGGTCGCCGTGGACCGCCGTGTCCTCGTCGGCGTGTGCCCGTACGTAGTTGGCCTCGGCCGGCTCGTCCAGCTCCGCCACCGCCCGTACCGCGTCGTCGATCAGCCCCACCACATGCGGGAACGCGTCCCGGAAGAACCCGGAGATCCGCACCGTCACATCGATGCGCGGCCGGCCCAGCTCGCTCACCGGCACGACCTCGAAGCCGGTGACCCGCCGCGACGCGTCGTCCCACACCGGCCGGCAGCCGAGCAGCGCGAGGATCTCCGCGATGTCGTCGCCCTGGGTGCGCATGGCGGAGGTGCCCCACACGGTCAGGCCGACCGACTTCGGGTAGTCGCCCGTGTCGGCGAGATACCGGGCGATCAGGGAGTCGGCGAGCGACTGCCCGACCTCCCACGACAGCCGGGACGGAATCGCCTTCGGGTCCACGGAGTAGAAGTTGCGGCCCGTCGGCAGCACATTGACGAGCCCGCGCGTGGGCGATCCGGACGGGCCGGCCGGTACGAAGCCGCCGTCCAGCGCCCGCAGAATGTGGTCGATCTCGTCCGTCGTCCGGGCCAGCCGCGGTACGACCTCCTCGCACGCGAAGCCCAGCACGGCCACGGCGTCCGGGAGTTCGGAGCCGAGGACGTCCCGTACCAGTCCCGCCACGGCCGCGAGGTCCCAGCCGCGTTCCTCCATGCCCTCCGCGAGCCGGCGGCACAGCTGCTCCAGCAGATCGATCGCATCCGCACCGGTGCGCGCCGGGCCGTGGACCAGTTCGGTCAGCTCGACCGGCACCTTCACCGCGGCGCCGGGCTCGGCCAGCAACTCCTTCTCGCTGAGCCCGAAGTGCTCGGCGACCGACGCCCGCAGCCCCGGCAGCGCGTTCGCCGTTCCGCCCCACACCTGGGAGGCACGCAGCACGGCCAGCACCAGGTTGACCCGCGCCTCGTCGACGGGACCGCCGCCCAGGATGTGCAGGCCGTCCCGGATCTGGACGTCCTTGATCTCGCAGAGGTAGCCGTCGATGTGCATGACGAACGAGTCGAAGTCGTCGTCGCCGGGCTGTTCGTCGACATGGAGGTCGTGGTGCAGCTCGGCGGCCTTCACCAGCGTCCAGATCTGCGCCCGCACCGACGGGGCCTTCGTCGGGTCGAGATCGCTGACCAGCGCGTACTCGTCGAGCAGTTGCTCCAGCTTGGCCAGGTCGCCATAGGTGTCGGCGCGCGCCATCGGCGGCACCAGATGGTCCACCACCGTGGCGTGCCCACGCCGCTTGGCCTGGGTGCCCTCGCCCGGGTCGTTGACGATGAACGGGTAGATCAGCGGCAGTTCGCCGAGCACGGCGTCGGGGCCGCAACCGGCGGACAGGCCGAGGCCCTTGCCCGGCAGCCACTCCATCGTGCCGTGCTTGCCCATGTGGACGACGGCGTCCGCACCGAAGCCCCCTTCCGATGTTGCGGCCTCCAGCCAGCGGTACGTCGCCATGTAGTGGTGGGACGGCGGCATGTCAGGGTCGTGGTAGATCGCGATCGGGTTCTCGCCGAAGCCGCGCGGCGGCTGGATCAGCACCACCACGTTCCCGAACTGCAACGAGGCGAGGACGATGTCGTCCCCGTCCACGTACAGCGAACCCGGCGGCTCGCCCCAGTGCTCCAGCATCGAGTCGCGCAGCTCCGGTTCCAGCTTCTCGAACCAGGCCCGGTAGTCGGCGAGCGGCACCCGCGCGGGGGCGGCCGCGAGCTGATCCTCGGTCAGCCACTCGACGTCGTGCCCACCGGCCTCGATCAGACGGTGGATGAGCTCGTCGCCGTTGTCCGGGTATCCGTCGACCGCGTAACCGGCCTCCCGCAGGGCGTCCAGGACCCGTACCGCCGACGCGGGCGTGTCCAGGCCGACGGCGTTGCCGACGCGGGAGTGCTTGGTCGGGTAGGCGGTGAAGACGAGAGCGAGCTTCTTCTCGGCGTTCGTCCTGTGCTTCAGGACGGCGTGGCGCACCGCGATTCCGGCGACGCGCGCGGCCCGTTCGGGGTCGGCGCGGTACACCGGCACGTCGTCGGGTCCCTGCTCCTTGAAGGAGAACGGGACGGTGATCAGACGACCGTCGAATTCGGGGATCGCGACCTGCATCGCGGCATCCATGGGGGAGAGCGCGGCGTCGGAGGCGTCCCACGTGGCGCGCGAGGAGGTCAGGCACAGGCCCTGCAGCACAGGGACGTCGAGATCGGCGAGCGCGCCGATGTCCCAGGCCTCGTCGTCGCCCCCGGCGGAGGCGTCCGACGCACGGGTGCCGCCTGCCGCGAGCACCGTGGCGACCAGGGCGTCGGTCCTGCCGAGCAGCTCGTAGAGACCGGCGTCCGCGCCGCGCAGCGAACCGCAGTACACGGGCAGGGCGTTGGCGCCACGGGCCTCGACCGCGTCGCAGAGGACGTCCACGAACGAGGTGTTCCCGGACAGCTGGTGCGCCCGGTAGAAGAGCACGCCGACGGTCGGGCGGCCCTCGACGAACTCGCGGCTGCCGTGCAGGCCCCACTCGGGCATCTTGTGCGGTTCGGCGAAGCCGTGGCCGGTCAGCAGGACGGTGTCGGAGAGGAAGCGGGCCAGTTCTACGAGGTTTCCGGGGCCGCCCTCCACGAGGTAGCGCAGCGCCTCGGCGACGACACCGGCGGGTACGGACGACTCGGCCATCAGCTCCGCGTCCGGCACGGCCTCGCCGCCCAGCAGCACGGTGGGGATGCCCGATGCCTTGAGGACGGCCAGCCCGTCCTCCCAGGCGCGCTTGCCGCCGAGGAGGCGGACGACGGCGACGGAGGAACCCTCGATCAGTGCGGGGAGTTCCTCGTGGGCGTCGATGCGGGTGGGGTTGCCGATCCGGTACGGCGCGCCACAGGCGCGGGCGGCGAGGAGGTCCGTGTCGGCGGTCGACAGCAACAGCACGGTGCTCATAGGGGCGTTCATGCGCGTGCTCCAGGTGCTCCGGGGGCGATGAAGGGAAGTCCTGACGGTGCGCCCGACTCGATGAGCCGCAGCAGCGCGTCGGTGTCCGCGTGTTCTTCGATGAGGTCGCCGAGGCGGTCGAGCTGTTCCTCGCGCAGCGCGGCGAAGCAGGTGTCGGGGGCGGGGACGAAGCGCCGGCCTGCGGCCCGCGCGACCTCGGTCAGGAAGCGGCGGCGGAATTCGTCGCTCTCCAGCGAGCCGTGCCAGTGGGTGCCCCACATGGCGCCGACCCGGCAGCCGTCCAGGCTGCGACCTCGGTCATCGGAGATGAACGCTTCGCCGCCGCGTACATCGGCGACGCCGTGGTGGATCTCGTACCCCTCGACGGGGGCGCCGAGCGCCTCGCCGACGGGGCGGGCGAGGGTCTTCTCGCGGTCGAAGCGGATGCGTACGGGCAGCAGGCCGAGGCCGTCGATGTGCCCGGCCCTCGACTCGACGTCGTCCTCGATGTGTTCACCGAGGATCTGGAAGCCGCCGCAGATGCCGAGGACCGGCCGGTCCTCGGCGGCACGCCGCACCAGGGCGTCGGCGAGGCCGCGCTCGCGCAGCCAGGCCAGCGCGTTCACGGTGCCGCGGGTGCCCGGCACGATGACGAGGTCGGCGTCGGCCAGCTCCTCGGCGCGGTCCACGAACCGGACGACGACGCCCGGTTCGGCGGCCAGTGCGTCCACATCGGTGAAGTTCGACATCAGGGGTACGGCGCACACCGCGACGCGCAGCACGTCGTCGCCGTAGGGCGGCGCGACGACCGATTCGCGTACGGTCCCGCGCAACGAGACCCCCATCCCGTCCTCCTCGTCGATGCCCAGGCCGTGGGCGAAGGGCAGCACCCCGTAGGTCTGCCGTCCGGTGATCCCGCGCAGCATCTCCAGGCCGGGCTCCAGCAGCGACACGTCGCCACGGAACTTGTTGACGAGGTAGCCGGCGATCAGCGACTGGTCCTCGGCGTCGAGCAGCGCCGTCGTACCGAAGAACGAGGCGAAGACGCCGCCGCGGTCGATGTCGCCGACGACCACCACCGGGAAGCGTGCCGCCCGTGCGATGCCCATGTTCACGATGTCCGTGCGCCGCAGATTGATCTCGGCCGGACTGCCCGCCCCCTCGCAGATCACCGCGTCATACGTGCCCCGAAGCTGCTCCAGACAGTCCACGACCGTGGAGAGAAGCGCTTCCTGCCTGCCTCCGTGGTAGCCGCGTGCGCTCATCTCGCCCACCGGTCTGCCCATCAGGACGACCTGGCTGGAGCGGTCGCTGCCGGGTTTGAGCAGGACCGGGTTCATCAGCGCGGTCGGCTCGATCCGGGCGGCCTGGGCCTGCATGGCCTGGGCGCGGCCGATCTCGGCGCCCTCGCGGGTGACGAAGGAGTTCAGCGACATGTTCTGTGCCTTGAAGGGCGCCACTTTCACGCCCTGGCGTACGAGCCAGCGGCAGATGCCTGCCGTGACGACGCTCTTGCCCGCGTCCGAGGTGGTTCCGGCGACCAGCAGCCCGCCGCTCATGTCCGTCTCCGTCCTGCGATCCGACGTCCTGTGACCTGAAGTTCCGTGACCTGAAGTCCTGCGGACCGAAGTCCTGCGATCCGTCGTGCGGCGAGGCCCGCACCCAGTCGTCCCGCCACACACACGCCGAGGGCCAGCGCACTCACCCGGCGCGACAGCCGTACCGCGCGTTCGATGTCCTCGGTCTCCACCGCCCGGCCCGTCTCCCCGTTGAGGACGGGGCGGTGTTCGACCCGGCCGCCGTACGCGAGGGTCCCGCCGAGCCGTACGCCGAGCGCACCCGCGAACGAGGCCTCCACCGGGCCCGCGTTGGGGCTCGGGTGCTTCGCCGCGTCGGCCCGCCACGCCCGTACCGCTCCACGTGGCCGCCCCCCGGCGCCCACGGCGAGCAGGGCGGTGAGCCGGGCACCGGGCCAGCCCGCGAGGTCGTCGAGGCGGGCCGAGGCCCAGCCGTAGCGCCGGTGGCGGGGCGACTTGTGGCCGACCATGGCGTCGAGGGTGTTGGCCGCCCGGAAGCCGACGAGCCCGGGCACACCGGCCAGCGCACCCCAGACCAGGGCGCCGACCACGGCGTCCGAGGTGTTCTCGGCCACGGACTCCACCACGGCGCGGGCGATCTGCGGTCCGTCGAGGGAGTACGGGTCGCGCCCGCACAGATGCGGCAGACGCTCGCGGGCCGACTCGATGTCACCGGCGGCCAGGGCGCCGCCGATCGCCCGGGCCTCACGCCCCAGGGACGTACCGCCGACGACGGACCAGGTGGCGGCCGCGGTCAGCGCGACGGAGGCGGCGGGGTGGCTGCGTACGGCACGGGTGACCAGCGCGGCACCACCCGCGGCACCTCCGGCGCAGACGAGCATGTGCAGCGTGCCCCACCCACGGTGGTCGCGCCACAGACGGCGCTCGACGCCCGCTGCGGCCCGCCCGAAGGCGGCGACCGGATGTCCCCTGCGGGGGTCACCGAGCAGCAGATCGCCGATCAGACCGGCCGTGGCGCCGTACGCGAAAATGCGGTCGGCACGCACGGCTCAACCGGCCGTTACGCCTCGAAGGACCTTCGTACAGGCGGCTCTCGTCGAGAGAGCCACAGCAACGGACGCACGGCAGCCAGGCATGGCGATATGTCCTCACTCAGGGTCCGCGCCCTGGTTCGACGTGACCGGCGACGAGAGTCTCCTGGCTCCCGGATCCGCAGTTCCCCCGGCCTTCCAACCCGCTCGCGCGTGCCGTGACTTCCGGTGTGGGGGACTGCTCCCCGGTGACAGTGGCGGGACCGCGCCGGATTCGCACCGGCTTCCTCTGCTGTCGCCGTAATTGGCTCCGGCAGTCCACCACGCTCCGCGAACGCCCGTCAACTTGCCGTTGACCTGCGACGGTGCAGTGTGCTGAGCCCCACATCGGGCCGGGCACACCACAACGGGCCGGACACACGAGGTGTGTCCGGCCCGACGGGGGAGTGCGCGGAGGCGGGCTCAGGCGACGATCAGATAGATCCCGTACGCGACCGCCGCAGCGCACAGCGCGAAGCAGACGTAGGCGCCGGCCCGGGCCAGCAGCAGCGAGCCGCCGGAGCCGCCCTGCGCCGCCGGTTCGGGCTGCTTGGAGAGACCGACGATGCCCAGGGTGAAGAAACCCACCAGCGCGACGGTGACGACGAGGGAGACGCCGAAGACGGAGCCGAGGGCTGCCCAGTCGATGTTCATGCTGAATCCTTAGACGGCCTGCCTAGGCGGCTGACCTAGACGGTGGCGGGTCGCGCCGGGTCCTGGGTGGTTCCGGCCGGAGCCGGAATGGTGGTCTTGAGGTCCTGGGCCGCTGCCTGGGCCGCGGTGAGCGGCGGGCTGACGGCGGCGATGGCCGTGGTGACGACGCCCGCGGGCTCGGCGTCGCCGCCCGTCGGCGCGACATCGCCGTGGCCGACCGGCTTGCGGCGCGATACCAGCCAGATCGCCCCGGAGCCCACGACCAGCAGCGCCGCGACGACCACGACACCCCAGGTGCCCTGCTTGGTGAGGAGTTCCGCGCCCGCGCCGACCAGGCCCGCGGCCGGCAGGGTCAGACCCCAGGCGATGAACATCCGGGTGGCGGTGGACCAGCGGACCACGCCGCCCTGGCGGCCGAGCCCGGCGCCCATCACGGCGCCGGAGCAGGACTGGGTGGTGGAGAGGGAGAAGCCGAGGTGCGAGGAGGCCAGGATGACCGTGGCCGCGCTGGTCTGGGCGGCGAAGCCCTGCGGCGGCTTGAGGTCGGTGAGGCCGCTGCCCATGGTGCGGATGATGCGCCAGCCGCCCAGGTAGGTGCCGAGTGCGATGGCCGTACCGGCACAGACGATGACCCAGACCGGCGGGTTGGAGCCGGGGTGCAGGACGCCACCGGTGACCAGGGCCAGGGTGATGATGCCCATGGTCTTCTGCGCGTCGTTGGTGCCGTGGGCCAGGGAGACCAGTCCGGCCGAGGCGATCTGGCCGGCGCGGTAGCCCTTGGCGGTGGCCTTCTCCTGGGCGTCGTTGCGGATCTTCCCGCCGATCCGGTACGTCAGCCTGGTGGCCAGCAGCGCGGCCAGACCGGCGACGACCGGGGCGGCGACCGCGGGGAGCAGCACCTTGGTGACGACGGTGCCGCCGTTGACCGATGACCAGCCGGCCGACATCACGGCTGCGCCGATCAGGCCGCCGAACAGGGCGTGCGAGGAGCTGGACGGCAGTCCGACCAGCCAGGTCAGCAGATTCCACAGGATGGCGCCGACGAGAGCCGCGAAGATGACTTCTGTCCGCAGCCCGTCCTCGTTGATGATCCCGCCGGAGATCGTCTTGGCGACCTCGACCGACAGGAACGCGCCGACGAGGTTGAGAACGGCGGACATGGCCACCGCTGTCTTCGGTTTGAGTGCGCCGGTCGAGATGGTGGTCGCCATCGCGTTGGCGGTGTCGTGGAAACCGTTCGTGAAATCGAACACTAGAGCTGTCACGATCACAATCGCGAGTAGCAGCGTGATGTGTTCCATTTACCCAGGCAATCGTTCGACGTCATTGGCACGTGGACCGTAGGCAACCTGGATGAACAGAAGATGAACTGGGCAGGGCGTTGTGGTGACTCCAACTGGAGTCGGGTCGTTCCGTTTGTCCATTGCGGGGCGGTGCGGGCCGGACGCGGGGCCGATTTGGGACCGATTCGGCCCCGTCACCCTTTTTGTGAACTTCTCCGGTTTGTGACTTATCCCCCCGATCGCATGCCCGTTCGCCTCCAGGGCTGACAGGATCTCCGCATGAGCGATCAGCAACGGGACGCGATCGAACGTGCCTGGGACGGTGTCGTCGCCATCGCCCGCAGGACGGCGGCGGACGGCCTCGTCGTCGGGACCTCGGGAAATGTGTCGGCACGGGTCGGCGGGACGGTCCTGGTCACCCCGAGCGGAGTGCCGTACGACCGGCTCCGCCCCGAGGACGCCGTCGGCGTCGATCTGGAAGGCAACCGCGTCCTCGGCGAACTGGCCCCGACCAGCGAACTCCCGCTTCATCTCGCGGTCTACCGGAACAGCGATGCGGCCGCCGTCGTGCATACCCACGCGGTGCACGCCACGGCCGTCTCCACCTTGGTCCCCGAGGTCCCTTCGGTCCACTACGCCGCCGCCGTGCTCGGGGGCCCCGTCCGGGTCGCGGCCTATGCGCGCTACGGGACCGAGGAACTGGCCGAGAACATGCTCGCCGCTCTGCGGGGCCGTACGGGCTGCCTGCTCCAGAACCACGGAACCGTGACCTATGGAGCGTCCCTGGACGAGGCGTACGACAGGACCGCCCAGCTGGAATGGCTCTGCCGGCTATGGCTCACCGCAAGCTCCGTACCCGGGCACACCCCGACCCTGCTCTCCCCGGCCCAGCTGCGCGACGTGCAGGAGGCATTGAAGGGATACGGACAACCGGGCTGACGCGACCCCTGCCTGTCCCGGCTGTCCCGTCCCATCCGTCCGTCCTGCCCCCGGCGGGGCACCGGACGGCCCCCGTCCGCTGGCAGGGCGCGGCGCACCCCACGACACTGAAGCGGTGCGCCCGGCAACAGTCACGGCAGCAGCCGTCACCACGATCCTCGGCGTCGGTGCGGCAACGGTCGCGGCCGGCCGGTACGCCAGCGACGCCGCCCTCAGAGTGCCGTCCGGACGACCGCTCCCCGCCGACCGCAGACTCACCGTGCACGCCACAGCGGCCGGGCAGATCACCCTGACCCGCTCCTTCGCCGCCCTGCGGCCCGGTACGTACGGACTGGAGGACGACGACGTCCACGCCGTCGTCGGCCCGGTGATCGAACACGCCCACCACGCCCCCGACACCGTCGTCCGCAGACTGGAACGAGTCAACCGCGGCAGCCTGGAAACCGGCGCCAAGGTCCGCATCACCCCGCAGCTGCACAGCGGTGACCCCTCATCGGCCCTCGGACTCGATCACAGGGAAGTCGAGATCCCCGGCGAACTCGGCCCCCTGCCCGCCTGGTTCCTGCCCGGCCCCCGCGACACCTGGGTCATCACCGTGCACGGACTCGGCACCACCAGGGAACACCCCATGAACGTCATGGAGTTCCTGCACGATCTGCGCCTGCCCGTGCTCGACCTGGCCTACCGCGGCGACGCCGGAGCCCCGCGTTCGCCGGACGGCCTCGCCCACCTCGGCGAGTCCGAATGGCGCGACCTGGACGCGGCGATCCGCTTCGCCGTGCGGTACGGAGCCGAGAAGGTCGTCCTGCACGGCTGGTCCACCGGCGCCTCGATGGCGCTGCACGCGGCCGTCAACTCCGCGCTCCGCAATCGGATCTGCGGTCTCGTCCTCGACTCCCCGGTCCTGGACTGGGTCACCACGCTGCGCGCCCTGGCCGCCGCCCGCGGTGTCCCGACCGCACTGCTGCCGCTCGCCGTCCGCGCCGCCCAGGGGCAGACAGGGCTGCGCGGCGCCCGGCTCCTGGACGGCTCCCTCGCAACGGCGCTGCATGTCCCGACCCTGATCTTCCACGGCCCGGACGACACCCTGGCCCCCTGGCAGCCGTCCCGCGATCTGGCCGCCCGCCGCCCGGACCTGGTCGCCCTGCGCGTCGTACCACAGGCTCCGCATGCGGCGATGTGGAATGCCGACCCGGTCCACTACGAAGAGGCCCTGCGCCGCTTCCTCACGCCTCTGATGTGACCTGATGCGAGGGATCGGCCGATTGGTGCCGGACCCGCCCGCCACCCCCTTCCACCGCGAATTCGGGTTCCGTTTGGGCTTTCGGGCCGTCAGGGGCAAGACTGCTCCCCGTGACGTCCCGTACCCCGCGCGACTCCAGGCTGCGACTTGTCCGCCCGCGACCCCTTGCCACCGCTCGCAAGGCCGTGACCACCCGGCGCACCAGGCCGGCTCCCCGCCCCCCGGAGGGCACCCCTCCCAGGGCGGAACTGGCCCGCCAGGCCAGGACGGCCCTCGCCGACGCTGTACGGATCGCCCGCTGGGCAGCCGACGGCGCGATCCCCGGCGCGCCGCCCCTGGCCGCCCAGGCCCTCGAACGGGCCGCGACAGCACTGGAGTTGTCCCCGGCCCAGGTGCGCTCCGGCTGGGACCGGGCCCGGCTCGCCGGTCTGGTCGAACTGCACGGCGACACCGCACGTCCCGGCTGGCGGCTGCGCGCCTGGGACCGCGACGACTCCGCCGTGCTCCGCGGCTGGGTGGCGCTCTTCGACGCCTGGTCGCTCGTCCACCCCGCGCCCGAGGGCATCGAGTCCACCGCGGTCGCGGAGGCCGTCGAGGCCGTGCCGCAGGTGCTCTCCCTCCTCCAGCTCTCGGCGGGCCCGGTCACCGTGCCCGCCCTCCTGGACCTTCTCGGCCAGCGTGTCGCGGAACTCCACGAGGAGCGCTGCGAGGTGCCGTACGGGCCGCAGGCGCCGCCCGCACCGGCCGAATCCGCCCCCGCGGCACACCCCGCAGCCCTGGTCGCCCTCCTTCTCGACTGGGCCCTTGAGGGACTGGCCGCGGTAGGCGCGCTCACCCTCGGCGCCGGGCACGCCACCCTCACCCCGCTCGGCAACTGGGCGGTCTGGGTCAAGCTGGAACAGATCTGTGTCGCGGCCCAGAGTCCGGCCGGGAACATCGAGCAGTCCGCCGCGGACATGCTGCTCGGCTGCGCCCGGCTCACCCCCGGCCCGGCCCGCGCCGAATACCGGGCCTGGCTCGCCGCCCGCCCCGTCGGCAGCGCCGTTGCCGAACTCCTCGGCGTCGCCCGCGGGGAGGACGCGCTGCTGCGCGGGCTCGCCTTCGAGGCGCTCCGGGTCGTCGGCGCACCCGCCGAGCCCGAGGTGCGCTCCGTCGTGGGCGACCCGTCGCTGCGCCCCTACGCGCTGCTGTGGCTGGCCGAGTACGGCGGAACGGACCCCGAGGACGCCCAGGACGTCCTCAGCCGCGAGGAAGCCACCTGGCTCTGGGTCGACACCGCGGCGGCGGTCGCGGACCACGGCGAGACCGGGCTGCTGGTCCGCCATCTCGACTCGGCCGTCCAGGGCACGGTGCCGGCGCTGCTGGACGAGGTACGGGCAGTCGGCCACCCGCGCACCGTGCAGGTCCTGGTGGCCCTGGCCGCCGCGCACCCGGACCCCGCGCTGGCCAAAGCGGTGCGCCGGGCCGCGTTCCAGGTACACACGGGCGGTGCGTAGCGCGGGTGGGTCCGCGTCGGACGGGCTTGGCCCCAAGCCCGTCCGGCCGACCACCCGTCAGTCCGCCGACCCCGGTGCGTACGTCCCGAAGCTCCACACATTGCCCTCCGCGTCCCGCGCAATGAAGTCGCGGGAGCCGTAGTCCTGGTCCGTCGGCGGCATCAGGATCTCCACCCCGTACTCCACGGCCCGGGCGTGATGCTCATCGACCTCGTCCACCACGACGTAGACACCGGCCGGGCCCGCGCCCTGCATCGCCTTGGCGAAGACACCCTCGCGGCCCTTGGAGCCCAGCATCACCCTGCCGTTGCCGCAGGACAGCTCCGCATGCAGCACCGTGCCGCTCTCGCCCTCGTACACCGCTTCCTCGGTGAAGCCGAGGCCCTCCGTCAGCGTCCTGATCGCGGCCTTCGCGTCGTCGTACAGAATCGTCGGATAGATCGTCGGAACGCCGGCCGGTGCGCCTGCCATCGCGCTCACCCCTTCTCGTACTCCCGTTACCTGTTTCTGTGACCTGTCTCTGTGATCTGCATCTCAGTCTTCCACCGGCCACTGACAACGGCCCGGCCCGGCTCAAGAGGCCCGGCTCAGCGGAAGGTGTTGCAGTCGGCCATGTCTCCGCTGCGGAAGCCGGTGGTGAACCACTGCTGCCGCTGCGTGGCCGAGCCGTGCGTCCAGGACTCGGGCGTGACCCGGCCCTGGAACCTCTCCTGGATCCGGTCGTCGCCGACCGCGGCCGCCGCGTCGAGTCCGTCCCGGATGTCCGCCTGCGTCAACGAGGTGATCAGCGGCCGCCCGGTCGATTCGTCGGGCGTGGTCGTCGCGTGATGCGCCCAGACCCCGGCGTAACAGTCCGCCTGCAGCTCCACCCTGACCGCGTTGCTGTTGGCGCCGGTCTGCCTGTCCTGCGCACGGCTCAGCGTCCCCATGAGGTCCTGCACATGGTGCCCGTACTCATGGGCGACGACGTACGCCTGGGCGAACGGGCCACCGCTGGAGCCGAACTTCGTCCGCAGCTCGTCGAAGAAACCCAGGTCCAGATAGACCTTCCGGTCACCCGGGCAGTAGAACGGCCCGACCGCCGAGGTCGCGGTGCCGCACGCGGTGGCGACCCGGTCGGTGAACAGGACCGTCGGCGCAGCCGTGTACGTCCCGCCGCGCCGCCGGAACTCCTGCTTCCAGTAGTCCTGCACGCTGTTGACCACCGCGACGATCCGGCAGTCCTCCCTGGTGTTCGCGTCCTGCCCGGTCCGGCAGGACTGCTGTACCTGCGCGGCCGAGGACGCGGTCGCCGTCGTGCCGGAGCCGCCGGACGACAGGCCGAGCTGATCGGGGCCGACGCCGAAGAGCAGCCCCAGGATCAGTGCGATGAGACCGGCGATGCCACCGCCCACGGTGGCTTTGCCGCCGGGGATACGGCTGCCGCGCACATCCTGGACCTCGGACGTGTCCAGATCGGCGTCGTCGTCGAACTGCATGGGCACCACCCTCTGCTGCGGCCGTGGTGGCCTCACCACCTCCGCCGAGTATTAGGTAGTTCACACCGCAATGCCCTTTTTTGGTCGCGCGGTGGAGTGGAGCGGCAGCACTGAGCGAGTTTTCGGCAAGTGCCGTGAGCGCATGCGGAAAAGCAGTTGCACACCGCCAGTAGAATGACCCGTATGGCAAATCTCCTTGTGCATGAGTAGCGGCGTCGAGTCGAACTCTGTCATCGTCCCGTCCGCCGTCCACACCGCCCTGGAGTTTTACCGTGATCACCGCTTCCGGCATCGAGCTGCGCGCCGGCGCCCGCATCCTCATCGAGTCCGCCTCCTTCCGTATCACCAAGGGTGACCGCATCGGCCTCGTCGGCCGCAACGGGGCGGGCAAGACCACCCTCACCAAGTGCCTCGCGGGCGAGGGCAATCCCGCCGGCGGCACCATCGCCCGATCCGGCGAGGTGGGCTACCTCCCGCAGGACCCGCGCACCGGCGACCTCGACGTACTCGCCCGCGACCGCATCCTCTCCGCCCGCGGTCTCGACGAGATCCTGCGCAAGATGCGCGAGAACGAGGAGCGGATGGCGAACGGCAAGGGCGCCACCCGTGAGAAGGCGATGAAGAAGTACGAGCGCCTGGAGACGGAGTTCCTCACCAAGGGCGGATACGCCGCCGAGGCCGAGGCCGCCACCATCGCCGCCGCGCTCAGCCTGCCCGACCGGGTGCTCGGACAGCCGCTCCACACACTCTCCGGCGGTCAGCGCCGCCGCGTCGAGCTGGCCCGCATCCTGTTCTCGGACGCCGACATCCTGCTGCTCGACGAGCCGACGAACCACCTCGACGCCGACTCGATCGTCTGGCTGCGCGACTACCTCAAGACCTACCGCGGCGGCTTCATCGTGATCTCCCACGATGTCGAGCTCGTCGAGACGGTCGTCAACAAGGTCTTCTACCTCGACGCCAACCGCTCGCAGATCGACGTCTACAACATGGGCTGGAAGCTCTACCAGCAGCAGCGCGAGGCCGACGAGAAGCGCCGCAAGCGTGAGCGCCAGAACGCCGAGAAGAAGGCGGCTGCGCTCAACTCGCAGGCCGACAAGATGCGCGCCAAGGCCACCAAGACCGTCGCCGCGCAGAACATGGCCAAGCGCGCCGAGCGGCTGCTCTCCGGCCTGGAGGCCGTCCGGGTCTCCGACAAGGTCGCCAAGCTGCGCTTTCCCGAGCCCTCGCCGTGCGGCAAGACCCCTTTGATGGCGGAGGGGCTCTCCAAGTCCTACGGCTCGCTCGAAATCTTCACCGATGTGGATCTCGCCATCGACAAGGGCTCCCGCGTCGTCATCCTCGGCCTCAACGGTGCAGGCAAGACCACCCTGCTCAGGCTCCTCGGCGGCGCCGAGAAGCCGGACACCGGCGAGGTCATCGAGGGTCACGGGCTCAAGCTCGGCTACTACGCCCAGGAGCACGAGACCCTCGACCCGGAGCGCACGGTCCTGGAGAACATGCGCTCCGCCGCCCCGGATCTCGACCTTGTAGAGGTCCGCAAGACGCTGGGCTCGTTCCTCTTCTCCGGCGACGACGTCGACAAGCCCGCCGGCGTCCTCTCCGGCGGTGAGAAGACCCGTCTCGCGCTGGCGACCCTGGTGGTCTCCTCCGCCAATGTGCTGCTCCTGGACGAGCCGACGAACAACCTCGACCCGGCCAGCCGCGAGGAGATCCTCGGCGCGCTGCGCACGTACAAGGGCGCCGTCGTCCTCGTCACGCACGACGAGGGAGCGGTCGAGGCGCTTCAGCCGGAGCGCATCATCCTGCTGCCGGACGGTGTCGAGGACCTGTGGGGCGCGGACTACCGGGACCTCGTCGCTCTGGCCTGACTCCGGCCCCGTCGCCGTCTGATCCACTTCGTCTGGATCATTCGGCCTATGCGTGATCCATCATCTGCGTGAGTACGTCTCGTACCTCGGCGCGGCGCCCGGCAGATACCTGCCGGGCGCACCCATTTGGGGCTGCAATCCCCGTGTGGCCCTGACCTGGCGGTTCGTCCCGGGTCTGTCCCCACTCGCCCCCACAGCCCCGCAGAATGCGGGATTCCGGTTGTGTGGGCCCGTTCTCCGGGCAGCGATCCGGTTGCACGGACCTTGCCGAATGGGTGGCCAGGAAGCCTCCGAGGGGTGATCATGAGAGTCCAGAGCGCACTTCCCATGAGGAGGCACGGGTGGCCGAGACTCTGAAGAAGGGCAGCCGGGTTACCGGCGCCGCGCGCGACAAGCTCGCGGCAGACCTGAAGAAGAAGTACGACTCCGGTGCGAGCATCCGGGCGTTGGCCGAAGAGACCGGCCGCTCCTACGGATTCGTCCACCGGATGCTCAGTGAGTCCGGAGTCACGCTGCGTGGACGCGGCGGAGCGACACGAGGCAAGAAAGCCGCCACGGCCTGACGGCCTTCGGCGGATCGGGGCAGGTCGTCCGGCCCGTCCCGGGGCTCACCGGTTTCGGCGGTGGCCACCCGGTCGATCGTGATATCGGCCGGGTGGTTACTGTTCAGTCACTTAGCGCGAAATGCTGACTGACCCGATCCGGAGGCGCCCCATGACCTCGCTCGACTCTGTGCTCGACAAGGACGGCGTACGACTCACCGTCGATGACGCGGTTGCCACGGTGACCCTCACCAATCCGGCCAAGCGCAACGCTCAGTCCCCCGCTCTGTGGCGGGCGTTGACGGAGGCCGGACGGGCACTGCCCGGCAATGTGCGGGTCGTTGTGCTCCGCGGCGAGGGCAAGTCCTTCTCCGCGGGCCTCGACCGGCAGGCGTTCACCCCCGAGGGGTTCGACGGTGAGCCGTCCTTCCTCGACATGGCGCGCGGCCCGGAGGCCGAGCTCGACGCGACCATCGCCGAGTACCAGGAGGCGTTCACCTGGTGGCGCCGCAACGACATCGTGTCGATCGCGGCCGTCCAGGGGCATGCGATCGGTGCCGGCTTCCAGCTCGCCCTCGCCTGCGATCTGCGGATCGTCGCCGAGGACGTGCAGTTCGCCATGCGCGAGACCAGCCTCGGTCTCGTCCCGGACCTCACCGGCACACACCCCCTGGTCAACCTGGTGGGGTACGCCCGCGCGCTCGAAATCTGCGCCACGGGCCGCTTCGTGCACGCCGCGGAGGCCGAGCGCACCGGCCTGGCCAACCTCGTCGTCCCCGCCGACGAACTGGACGCCACCGCCCGCGATCTGGCCGGCGCACTGCTGGCTGCCCCGCGCGACGCGGTCGTGGAGACCAAGGCGCTGCTGAGCGGTGCCGTTTCCCGTGGTTACGAGGAGCAGCGTGTCGCCGAACGCGCCGCGCAGGGCCGCCGTCTGCGCGACCTGGCGGGCATCACCGACTGAGAGCCTGTCGGGTGACCTCCGACCGGGCGGCCACGCCCTGGCACGCACGCTTCCCGCGTTGTCGTCAGTCACCGACTCCCCCATAGC